>NZ_JBNNMF010000019.1:7056-98050 GCF_050272495.1 Solibacillus cecembensis
GCACCGTTTCCATTGTAACTGACTGTATACGTTGGATTGGCTGTCCACTCTGCATACAGTGTGACATTCGTTGCGCCCATTTTGAATGTATCATTCACCGCGTAGTGTGTTCCTTTGCCATCTGCCTGTGAATTCCAACCTGCAAACGTAAATCCTGTTTTTTCAAGATTGCCTGAATTGGCGGCTACTGTTACAATTACTTTTTCCTCATAACTATTGTTACCTGGGACTTGACCACCTGTCGCACCGTTTCCATTGTAACTGACTGTATACGTTGGATTGGCTGTCCACTCTGCATACAGTGTGACATTCGTTGCGCCCATTTTGAATGTATCATTCGCCGCGTAGTGTGTTCCTTTGCCATCTGCCTGTGTATTCCAACCTGCAAACGTAAATCCTATTTTTTCAAGATTACCTGAATTGGCGGCTATGGTTACAGTAGCTTTTTCTTCATAATTATTACTACCAGGAACTTTTCCACTTGTCTCTCCGTTCCCATCGTAACTGACTGTATACGTTGGATTGACTGTCCACTTTGCATACAGTGTGACATTCGTTGCGCCCATTTTGAATGTATCATTCACCGCGTAGTGTGTTCCTTTGCCATCTGCCTGTGTATTCCAACCTGTAAACGTAAATCCTGTTTTTTCAAGATTTCCTGAATTGGCGGCTACTGTTACAATTACTTTTTCCTCATAACTATTGTTACCTGGGACTTGACCACCTGTCGCACCGTTTCCATTGTAACTCACTAAATACGTTGGATTTGTCCACTTTGCAAATAACGTGATATTTGCTTTTACCGGATCGTTCATATATGCGCTTGTAAAAGTTTTATCTTTATACCATCCATCAAAAATATAGTCCTGTTTTGTTGGAATCACTATAGATGGGAGCGGTGAATTAAACATTACCATTGCATTCAGTTTCCCGGTACCTCCATCGAGATTAAATGTAACCATTACCTCAGTTGTCTTATGTGGAGATTCATAAGCGCCTAAATCAATAGTTTCTTCTTGAATACGAGAATTGCCCTCGACATCTTCTGTTATTGACGCTAATTCTGAATACCCAAACCCTTTACCAATCGCTGGTGATTCTTCTTTTAAACGATAGTCTACTTTGGCAGGAAGAGCTGGGTTCGGATTTATGAAGATATCTTCTACTTTATAGTCATCATCGCCTTTTCTGCCCATACCATCATATAGCTTTCCTGTTGTATCATCTCCTATAAGGCTATGTTCAATTGATGGAGTCCCATCTCCATCAAACGCCGGACCATTATTCCCTACAATAATACTATTGCGGATTATAGGTGTACTTCCATTAGACTGATTATAAATAGCCGCTTGATTACCGCCATTTGTTGTATTTCCACTCACCGTGACATTTGTGAGGGTTGGGCTGCTGTTGTCATAATTGTACATGCCTCCTCCAGAAGAAGACAGATTTCCGCTGAATATCACATTCGTTAGGGTTGGACTGCTGTTATAATTGTACATACCTCCTCCAGAAGAAGGATAAGAAGAAGAAACCTCATTTCCGCTGAATTCCACATCCGTAAGGGTCAGACTACTTCCGCTATTGTACATGCCTCCTCCAGAAGAAGGATAAGAAGAGGAAGAAGAAACCTCATTTCCGCTGAATTCCACATCTGTAAGGGTCAGATTACTTCCGCCATTGTACATGCCTCCTCCCTTAACTTCACCTAGATTAGAAGAAGCCTTATTTTGGCTGAATTCCACATCTGTAAGGGTCAGATTACTTCCGCCATTGTACATGCCTCCTCCATAAATAAGACCCACCGCAGAAATCTCATTTCCTCTGAATTCCACATTCGTAAGGGTCAGATTACTTCCTGTATTGTACATGCCTCCTCCAATTAAAGAACCAATAAAAAACCTATTTTCGCTGAATTCCACATTCGTAAGGGTCAGATTATTTCCTGTATTGTACATGCCTCCTCCAGAAGAATTAGAAGAAGAAGAAAACTCATTTTTGCTGAATTCCACATCCGTAAGGGTCAAATTATCTCCTGTATTGTACATGCCTCCTCCATTAGAAGAAGCCTTATTTTCGCTAAATATCACATTCGAAAGGGTCAGATTGCCCCCTTCATTGAACATGCCTCCTCCATTAGAATGTCGAACACTTCCATCCGCATTGCCCCCAGTAATTGTGACACCATCAAGAATTGCTGTCTTATCGATTAAATCCAAGTTGTCATGGTAGAATACATGATAAGAATTGTCGCTATTAACATCTAGTGTGCCAATATCACCACTTAAAATGGTTTTATTATTCTCGAAATCTCGTCCAGTTATTGTTTCTCCTTTTACCCCCTCAAACCCACCATAAATCGCCACGCCGTTTTTCATTTTAAATGAAGCAGTACGAGGATCACTTGAATCTGTTGGTGTTGTTGGTTTATACGTTCCTTCGGCAATCCAAATTTCATTTCCATAAGTTGCCTTGGTAAGTGCCACCTGTAAATCTTTGTAAGCTGTATCCCAACTTATCCCATCTTCAGTCGGACCCGCTGAATTTTGATTCACATAAATCGTTGTGCTTGCTGGTGTTGTGACCGTTGTTGTTTGTATCGCTGCACTATCTGCTGAAGTTGTCGCTCCTTGAATCGTGACTGGATTTGTTGCGACGGTGTTTCCTACGTAGGACTGTCCTTTGCTCGTCGTCTGTGCGAATGCGGGCAAACTTCCGAATAGAGTTTGCGCGAATAATAGACAAATTGCGATGATAGACAGTCGTTTTTGAAATGATTTCTGCATAATTTTTCTCACTTTCTTTCTAGTATACTATTGTATTTTTCTATGTGTGATTACAGTTTTTTCACCCCTTTATATAATATTCAGAAAATAGTTACAATTCAGTATAAATCCCAAAGGTTAAAACTGGGTTAAAAAAATGCATCTTTTTTGAAATTATTTAAAAAAGTTTTATATGGCAATACAAATAAAACGACGAATTTTGTTTATGTAGACGAGAAATAGAATCTTTTATAGTAACTAAAACAACCACCTGCTCAAATTAATGAGTAGGTGGTTGTAAAATTTTAAACGTATACAAGCTGGATCACTCCAGTTTGATAGACAATATATTTATTTTAATGAAATCTAACGCGTTTAGAGGAGTCTAAATGAGCAACTTCCCCGTTTCATTAAGTGATTGATGAATAACTCTCAGCCCACTTCTCATAAAAAGCTCCATCTTGAACCGGATAATTACATTAATAGGTTCTACAACATTCTAAACCATGGAACACTAGGCTATTTAGCGCATATAGAATGAAAGCAACAATCTTATTTCTTCACTGCTCACTATCCTTCATCTCATGCATCACCAACTCATAATACAATGATTGATTTTGTAATAATTCATCATGACTACCTTGCTCGACAATGGTCCCCTCATCAAGAACAAAAATAATATCTGAATCTTTAATAGTAGAAAGTCGATGCGCAATAATAATGGTCGTTTTATTTTCTCGAATCACCGCGAGATTTTGTTGTATTATTTTTTCTGTGTTTACATCTAATGCCGATGTAGACTCGTCTAAAATTAATACTTC
Source organism: Solibacillus cecembensis (assembly GCF_050272495.1). Lineage (NCBI taxonomy): Bacteria > Bacillati > Bacillota > Bacilli > Caryophanales > Caryophanaceae > Solibacillus > Solibacillus cecembensis. The sequence goes on from NZ_JBNNMF010000019.1 coordinate 10,643, forward strand.
TGGCTCTCTAATTAAAGCACGGACTAATGCTAATCTTTGTTTTTCACCGCCTGAAATCGTTATGCCACGCTCCCCTAGTGAACTATCATATTGATCCGGCAATTTTTGAATCATGTCATCAATACACATTTCTTTGGCTAAATGGATCATTTGAGTATCCGTTATTTTATTATATCCCAGTAATAAGTTATCTTTTATCGTACCTGGAAATATGTAGGGATCTTGAAAAACAATACTTACTTTCGATTTCCAACTATCTTTTGAAATATTCGTTATATTAATATTGTTTGCCTGTATACTCCCCTCCTCTACTTCATATAAATTTTCAAGTAAACTTCCAATCGTTGATTTCCCACTACCACTAGGTCCAACAATTGCGATTTTCTTGCCAATTGGTATATTTAAAGAAAAGTCTTTTAAGATAAACTTTTCATCTGGATTATACCGAAAAGAAATATGATTCATTGTTAATGACTCAATTGAGGAAATCGTTTGAGTACGCTCGGTTTTCTTTGAATTTGCATCAAACCAATTGCTAATATTTTCAACGGAAGCCATTTTGCCAGAAAACGAAAAGATTAAATTGTACACTTTGACAAATGAATGGAGCAGCTCTAATGTAAGTTGGTAAATAACAACTAATAAACCAATAGACATGGCCCCTTTAAAAACAAGGTATCCCCCATAGCCAATGACAATGATTTGTGCAATGGACGTGATCGATTCTAATGAAAACACCATTTTTATCTTTAGCTTTCCTTCCAACATGACACTTTGAAAGTATTGAATAAAACTGTTTTGATACCTCTTTTTTTCCCAATCTCCTCGATTATTTGCGATTACATCACGCGTAGATGTAATACATTCTTCTAATACAATGAGTAGGGAAGATTTTTTATTTTGAATATCTTTCCAAGCTTCTTTTTGCTTCTTTGATAAATTTTTTCCCGATTTTATATAGAACAAAGACAATATAAGGATCGATACGAAAAGTAGAGGAGATGCCTTTAAAAATAAAACACCAATAATAATCGTGCTTACTAAATGCTTGATAATATCCGAAATATCTTCTCCTATTAATCTTGCTACTATCGGTATTTCATTTGAAAAAAAGTGGACATAGCGCGCATTTCTTTCTTTTTGAATGGTATTGATTGGCGTACTATATAAAGTCGATAAACCTTGCTCCACTAATTGGTATTTTACACGACCATGAATTTTACTTTGAATATAAGGATTCACAACAAATAGTATGATGAATACCAAATAACATAAAGCGATTAATAGTACATATTTTAAAATTCCACCAAAATCGGACCCCATTATAATCTGATCAATAATATATTGTTGCAACGTAATTGAATAAACAAAGCTGATTGATTCAAGTATTAATAAAAAGATAGCAGAAAAATAGAGTAACTTTTGATTTTTAATGTAATGCCAAATCCAATGCATATTCTTCATAAGCGCCCAGCTTCTTTCGTTTGTAATATAAACTCCTTATAAAGACCATTCTTTGCGAGTAACTGCTCATGTGAACCAGATTCTGTAATCATGCCCTTATCCAGTACGTATATATAATCATAATTTCGAATCGTACTTAATCTGTGCGCAATCGTTATGACCGTCTTGTCCTTTAAAAAGTTATCTAAAGATCTTTGTATATTTTTTTCCGTTATATTATCTAAAGCAGATGTTGGTTCATCCAATATGACGATGGATGGATTCATTAAAAATAGCCTTGCCAAACCTACTCGTTGTTTGAGTCCACCTGATAAAGTATTCCCTTTTTCATCAACTTTCGTATTATATTGATCTGGCAATTCCGTAATATAGTCATGTAGATGGGCTGCCTTTGCTGCCGCAATGATCTCTTCTTCTGATGCGTTTGGATTTCCAAATAGAATATTCTCTTTAATGGTTGAGCCAAAAATATAAACATCTTGAAAGACAATGCCAATCGATTGTCTAATCGTATCCAAACTCAGCATATGAATGGGATGCCTATCAATTGACAGTTCCCCGCTATCGCAATCATAAAAACGTGTAATCAACTTGGCAATTGTTGATTTCCCACTTCCTGATTCTCCAACAAACGCTATTTTCTCACCAGACTTAATCGTGAAACTTAAATTTTTTACTATCGGATGATCTGGCGTATAACAAAAAGAGACATTTTCAAAATTGATATTTCCTTTTACCTCATTTAAATGGATGGCCCCGACATTTTCAATAATCGTTGGTTTTAAATGGGTAAATTCATATAGGTTACTCGCTTGAAACATAAGCATTTTTTGCTCCGTTAAAAGCGTAATGATGGATGTTAATTTATGCATCGTAATTAAATATAATAGTAAAAACGAAACAAATTCTCCGGCAGTTATCGTTCCTTCTTTTATTAAGTAACTCCCTAGTAAAATGAGCATGATTGCGCCAAAGTAATAAGTAAAACGGCGAATCGATCCTCTTAAATAGGCATACCAATAGCGCTTTGTATATAAATCCGTATTGTTTTTTACTTCTTTTAATGTTTTATTTAAATCCCATTCAAAGCTATTAAACACATTCAATTCTTTGAGTAAAGAGACACTTTCATAATATTTTTGTCCTAAATTGATTTGACTTTTCGCTAGTTTTTTTGAAATAGTCGTAGCTTTCTTTTCAATCCTTGGACCGAATAAATAATAGAGGGAAAAGCAAGGGATGATTACGATACTTAAATAAAGACTAATATCTAACATAAAATAAACAGCAATCGAAACAAATAAAATATGTTGTATAATTTCAGGGAAATACCTTCTATATAATTCTTGTAATGCTGCAACTTCCGTGTTTACTAGGGCGAGTATTTTCCCAGTAGAGTTCTTTTCAAGATAACTGACACCTTGAATTCGTAATTTCGTTACAATATTCCACTGTAAATCTCTCACACTATTTTCCTGTATGTATCGTTGCAAATATTCTTTTGAGGCGGTAGCAATCAATTTCAGCAATAATATTAAAAATATGGCGATCAAACAATAAACAAATAAATTGATATTGTTATTTTTTAAAACATCGTCGATAAAATAGCCAAACATTTTTGGAATGATTAGTTCGCTTACAGAAATAATTAATCCACACATAATTAATAGTAAAACTTTACTCTTATATGGCTTTATAAAGGAAATCGCCCATATATACACTTTCATCAAACTTGTTTCCTTCGCGTTTATATTTTTCATTTTACACCTCTTCTTCCGTCCATTTCTTCCACAAAAGTAAAATATCTAAATATTCTATATTTTCATTATACAGAGATGGTGGAATAATTGTAATAAAATTCAAATTTTATCCAACTTGATTTCCAATGATTTATTTAAGAAATTATTGCACACAAAAACTCGCTCAATTCAACATTTGAGAAGGCTTCTTCCTATAGTTTTTGTCTCTTTAGTTGTCTGAAACAACCGATAATAGTGCAAATATCATATGATAATCAGTAAAAAATCACTAACCTTTTTATGGTAATATAGTAATGTAGTTCATCGGAAAGGTTGGAGAAAATGAAAAAGTTTTTAATGGCATTAGTAGCAATTGTGATGTTAAGTGGCATTAGCGGGGAAACAGCAAGCGCGAATACGACGGTTACATTAGACGGCGGTAAAGTAGTCAACAATCGTACCCTCGTACCATTACGTGCTATCTTTGAAGAATTAGGTGCGACAGTTCAATGGAATCAAAAAGATAAAACAATTACCGCCAAAAAAGGGCAAACAGCTATTTGGTTAAAGGTCGGCTCAAAATCAGCGAAAATCAACAACAAAACGGTTACAATTGACGTGCCTGCGCAAGTGTATAACGGTTCAACATTAGTACCATTACGCTTCATTAGTGAATCATTTGGCGTAAAAACTACGTGGAACGCAAAAGAAGAAACAGCAATTTTAACGTCAGGTGATAAAACCATTATCGTTAACGCAGGCGAATTTGATAGCGCTATTGCACTGGACACAATTGATATTAAATCTTCACCTGGTGAAATTTATAGCACAATCGGTGTCATTCCAGCTGACGCCAACGTAAAAGTCGTAGGTGGTGTACCTTTTGGCTACGATCAAGAAGATTGGTATAGCCATGAAAAGTACGGTTGGTCGAAAATACAATACGAGGGATTAACAGGTTGGGTTGCGACGCATAATTTATCATTCCAAAATCCATACAGCTGGGCTCCTGGCATAAAAGACAACACGTTAAACCAACTTCAGAAGGAATTCGTTGGAAAGGGCGACAAATTCAAACTAGTTGAAGCGGGCGCATTTAATGGGGTTGGCTCACTCGAATTTTATGTACAATTTGACGGCGTTGGTCAGTGGTACCGGGTCGTATCGATTAATCCAAAAACGGGTTGGTATCATGGGTAAGTGATTGCGTTTTTGGTATTCGTAGGCAAGCGCTACAAAGCCGGTCATAGTAATTTTGATTGAAAAATCTATAAAATATACATTAAGATTCTCCACTATGTTCTTTTAGAAACCTAGTGGGGATTGCTATTTATAAACCAATAAATTGAAAATAGCCTATCTCTTCTACCCAAGCAGAAAAGCATATAACCCTGAAACTGGCTTTTCTTGAAATTGAATATTCCCTTTTTTAAAAGGTCAATACAACCATAGGAATTTTGATTTTACATGCCAACGCTTATACAAGCAAAAAATACCTTTTCGAATAAATTAATAGTAAACATAGGAAAGAAGGTTTTTTTTTGTGTTCATGTAAAAAAAATTGTTCCTGCAACCTTTGTAAAAATCGTTTGAAACCATGTGGTGTTATTCCAGTATCAAAAGCAATAAAAGCAATAGATGTATGCGAAATACCTAAATGCGATTGTTCTGGTAGAGTGAGCTATACAGTTCCGGACGTTGAGTTTATAGCAAATATTTGTCCAAATTGTAATCTTCAAGGCAGTTTCGTTTCAACCGAATTTTTGGGCATAGCATTCAACTCAACATTAGTTAATCCACCTCAATGTATATCTACTAATGTAGGAACCATTTTAAATGTCACAGGATTCGGTACAATAAAGAGCGTTCAGACAGCTCAAGGTACTTTTACGCTACAGCTTTTGCAAAACTTTGTTGGTGACAATGTGCTTCAATTTAATGCAGCTGGTTTCGATCAAAATGGGATTGATTATTTGATAAGTCTTAACATATCTTTACCAGACGATTTTTTTATTATTTCTTTTTGTAATTCCTGTCATTCGTCATCTCCAGGGATGCTGAACAAAACTTCAAAATCACATAATCTTCGAGAAAATTTAATTAAAGGAAAAATTACGATTATGAGGAATGGGCATATCGAGGTTAAAGAGTTTTAATGGCTATTTTATTCATACCTGGTGGACAGATATCCAGGATTAGGCAGTAACAATAAAGGTTTGTTTTTTTATCATTACTGCCTGTTTTTGTTGAAAATTATATTGAAGTCGCCTTTTGTATGAGCAATTGTTCTACTTCCATTTTTAACACTTGGTTCGCATAGCGAAGGGCTATATCTTCACCAGCCGTTGCAATCGTAACATCACTAAAATGCGCATCAATTTTAACCCATCGAACAATGCGTATCCCCTTATTCGCTAGCTGCCTTTTTTGCACGATATACGCCTCATTTAGACCCTTCATTAACAAATCCGTCCAACGACTATAAAACGCATGCATTTTCAATCCTTCAAGCTTTGAATAATCCTGCTGAAGAGAACGGATGGCCAGATCAAGTACAATAAATTCATGGACGATTGGTCGTTCATCTAAACTAATCATAGCCGTCAACTACTTGTGCGGATTGAATCATTGCAAAATCAACCTTCTTTACAACCGTTTCTGTTTCTACCAACAATTGCTGTTTAGCTATTTCTAACGTTGTAATGACCCCAAGCTCCACAGACCATATTCCCTGCTTAAAAATCGAAAAAGTAACCATTAGCCCTTGCTTATACGCTTGTACAATGGTTTGTTGCAAATCTTCTAGTTCCCATTCTGTTTTTTCTTTCGGTGCTGTGTAAGCTAATTCTTTTTCCCAATCACGCAAACGCTGAATATGCTCTGGTAACATCATTGCCGTCCATTTCATCGTACCCCGGTCTTTATTCATTTCCATTCTACGCCCCTTTACGCAAGATGCCCACCAACTAACCGATTGCGTGCAATTGCTGTACCTGATTTCGTATAGGAGACAGCACGTAAAATCGATGTTGCGCCAAATCGCTCTCGTATGCTGTCCACCGTATGCCCTAAAAGCAAACGCTGCTCTTTGCCTGTATCAAATAAATCTAGCTGAATACTCCGTTCTTGCTCCACATTGGAGATCCGTACGGACAACTGGCGCGCTGGTTCCCCAGCAAAATGTGTATCGAGTAATTCTTTACACACCTTATAAATCGCCATCGTTTCATTTGTTGGTTCCGCAATCGTTTTCGAACGGTAAAAACCTTTCGTCATCGCAGCTTTACTATAAGACAGCCCAAGCGAGATTGTGCGCCCTACATAACCCGCTGTACGTGTACGCCTTGCCACGTCCTCACACATTTCAAGCAGAATCACACAAATTTCAGCGCGTGTCGTGTAATCACGCATTAGCATTTGTCCTTTTCCAAAACTAATTTGCCCACTGACAATCGGCTCTCCAAAGGTCGAATAATCAATCCCATGGGCATGATAGTATAGCTGATTCCCCATCACACCAAACCGTTGTTCCAGCGCCTCCAAGTTCATATTCGCTAAACCCCCGACCGTAAAAATTCCCATGTTATTCAAACTTACTTCCATCCGATGACCAATACCCCACATTTTAGAAAGCGGGCGAACGGACCACAGTTTTTTCGGTATATCCTCATACGTCCATTTTACAAAGCCTGTCTTTTTAGCCTCCAAATCAAGTGCCAACTTGGCCATTAACATGTTCGGACCTAGCCCAATGGCAGAACGAATATGAAATTGCTGAAAAACCGCTTGCTGAATCGCTTTTGCCGTTTTTTCAGGTGATCCCCAGATTTTCTCGCATCCCGTCAAATCAATAAAACTCTCATCAACGCTATACACATGAATCGCCTCTCGTGGAACGAATTGTGCAATGAGCTTTGTTATTGCCATCGACATATCCAAAAAAAATGCCATCTTCGGTTCGAATAAACGGATGTCTGGATGATTGGGTATTTCATAACGTCTATTTCCTGTTTTAATACGAAATCGTTCTTTCATTGGTGGAGATGCAGCTAGTACAATACTTCCAGGCTGCTGAAAATTGCCAATCACTGCGATTGGTACTTTCATGACATCCAGTCCTTCCAACATCGCCATACAACTTGCATAAAAGCATTGCATATCAATACAAATAATCGAACGATTCGGCAACGGACAATTTATCATAAAAGCACCTCCATATAAAACATATGTTCTCGTTTTTATTTTAAGAACAATTGTTCGTTTTTACAAGTGTTAATTTTATCCTCTAAGAAGAGAATTCCCCCTTTATTAGAAATTTTCTACTCTAAAGTTTCTCCACAAAAAGAAAAAACGCAGCACCATTTGATAGGCACTGCGTTTTTTTCTTGCTGTTCAATTGATATCCCTTTTGTAAACGGAATGAATTTTAAAATGTTTAACCAAAACTACCCGCGCATTGCGTCGATTAGCTCTGGTTGGAACTTGCCATCTCGCAACATGGCGATTTCTACTTTGTAAGGCGCTTGCTTATTTTTCGCGTCTGCTCCTACAAATGGCGTTTCTAAAATTTTCGGTACGTGCATTAACTGCGGGTGATGCACAATATAGTGCATCGCTTCAAAACCAAGCTCACCAAAACCAATGTTTTCGTGACGGTCTTTCCCAGCACCACGCACGTTTTTAGAATCATTAATGTGTAGTACTTTTAATCGATCTAAGCCAATTATTTTGTCGAATTCATTTAATACACCATCAAAATCATTAACGACATCGTAGCCTGCGTCATGTGTATGACATGTATCGAAACAAACGGATAATCGTTCATTATTCGTGACACCATCAAAAATACGCGCAAGCTCTTCAAAATTACGACCGATCTCTGTACCTTTGCCAGCCATTGTTTCCAGTGCAATTTGAACTGGATAATCTTGTGAAAGCACTTCATTTAACCCTTCCACAATTCGTGCAATCCCAGCGTCTACTCCTGCACCGACATGCGCACCTGGATGCAACACAATTTGTTTTGCTTCCAGCGCTGCAGTACGTTTAATTTCTTCTTGCAAGAAATTGACACCAAGCTCAAATGTTTCGGGTTTTGTCGTATTCCCTAGATTAATAATGTACGGCGCGTGGACGACAATATTGCTCATACCATGTTCTTGCATATGCATAAGACCTTTTGCAATATTCAATTCTTCAATCGGCTTACGACGCGTATTTTGCGGCGCACCTGTGTAAATCATGAATGTATTCGCTCCATAAGAAAGTGCCTCTTCACTTGCACCAAGTAACATTTTCTTACCGCTCATAGATACGTGAGAACCTAGTAACATCAATATTCCCTCCTATTTATTTGTACGACGTTTAATACGACGCTCGCGTTTTTTAACTTTTTCCATTTCCCATCTCATATTACGTTTATAGCCTGGTTTAACCTTTTTCGGCTTTCGAACAAGAGATATCGCTTTTTGGTCAATTTCGTCGATTTGCTTCACGCGGTTTTTACGTGAGTGACGCTCTTTCAACTCAGTCCATTCACCATTTTTCACATCTTTTTGTACAAATGGAATACCCATTTTTTCGATACGAACAATTGCATCTTCATCTTCTGGCTGGAACAATGTAATCGCTGTTCCTTTTGTGCCAGCACGAGCGGTACGACCTACACGGTGAATGAAAAACTCTAAGTCTTCTGGAAGCTCATAGTTAATCACGTGTGAAATCCCTTGAATATCGATTCCGCGCGCAGCAAGATCTGTCGCTACGATGTATTGGAATTCTAAATCACGAACTTGTTTCATCATTTTTTTACGGTCACGTGGTGATAAATCTCCATGAATTTGTCCTACACGAATGCCTTGCTCTGCTAAAAATGTCGCAACAGACTCAGCATTTTTACGTGTGTTACAAAATACGACTGATAAAAATGGATTAATTCCCTTCATGACTTCCAATAAACGTGCGTTACGTGATTTTGAACGTACAGGTACTAATACAAAATCAATGCCTTCTGCAACGGGGCGCTTATCATTCATATGAATATGCGTAGGTGCATCCATATATTTTTTTAAGAAAGGCTTTAGTTTTTCTGGAATTGTTGCTGAAAATACGAACATTTCCAGCTTATCTGGCATAGTTGAAGCAAAGCCATCAATTTCTTCGATGAAGCCCATATCAAAGGCTAAGTCTGCCTCATCAACGACTAAGATTGGCGCAGTGTGTACAAGTAAGGCGTTTTCTTTTACTAAATCGCGAATACGTCCTGGTGTACCTACAACAATTTGGGGTTGTATTTTTAATCGGTCGATTGAACGTTGTTTATCTGTTCCGCCGATAAATAATTTCGAAGTAATTTCCGTTCCTTCAGTTAACTGGTTTAACGCATCAAAAATTTGTTGCGCAAGCTCGCGTGTTGGCGATGTAATTACTGCTTGCACCTCTTGTTTTCCTTCTTGAATACGTTCCACAATTGGTAATAAAAAACTATGCGTTTTCCCTGTACCAGTATGTGCTTGTCCAATCGCACTTTTTCCTTTTAGTACGAGTGGAATCATTTCTTTTTGAATCGGTGTCGGTTCTGTAAATCCAAGCTTTGCAATAGCGTCCTGCAAAAATGGCTTGAAATTATAATCAGTATATTTTGACATGTTTCGTACCTCCTAACATCTGTCCTATTGTACCATGTTTCGTACATTTAAGTGACCATCTGCATATCATAACGATAAATAGTTTTGTCGTCAAACAGGAATGAGGGAATAGGGAAAAAAAATGCGAATTAATTGTCCATTTTAGCAAAATCATGCTGAATTAAAGAAAGGAGCTTATTATGCGTCCTCCATATTATTATCCATCTGGTTTTATGATGAATCCAATGCAAATGCAAATGCCAATGCGTTATCCTATGTATTCACCTTATCAAATGCGAGGTTCGATGTTTTCACAAATGCCGATGCCGAGACAAATGCCATTCCAAGCCCCAAGAGTAGGATTGGCACAAGCAGGTTTAGCAGGGGCGGGATTAGCGGGAGCTGCTGGTTTGGCTGGGGCAGCTGGTTTGGCAGAGGAAGCAGGTATAGCAGGAGCAGCTGCAGCTGGCGGCGCCCCACGCTTAGAAGGTTTTTTAGCGGGCGCAAATTCATTGTTTTCAAATGCCCAAAAGTTTACACCGTACGTTCAACAGGCTGCTCCAATGTTCAAAAATCTACCTGCATTGTGGAAAATGTATAAAGGTTTTAAAGGCGAGCCCGATACATCTGCCGACTTAGCAAGGGAAATATTCGAATCAACAGCCATTGCTCCAACAGAAGGCCGTGGTAATCAAGGACCGCCGTCCGCGCCAACAGGACAACGAGGTAACCAAAGACCTCCATCTGCACCAACAGGACAACGAGGTAACCAAAGACCTCCATCCGCACCAACAGGACAACGAGGTAACCAAAGACCTCCATCCGCACCAACCGGTCAGCAAGAAAATCAAAGACCACCATCTGCACCAACAACTCCACGCCCTTCTGTACCAAGAATCTTCCAACCACCATATGATTTTTAACCTTTAAAATAGCTATTTTCCGAGATAAAACTCACCTTGCTGAGAATGCCAAGCACCTTACTGGCACGATTGTTTGCGACTATCCGGTTGAATGGCTCTATCCATCGTATTTAGAGTTCTATCCATCACTTTTAACTTTCTATCCACTTGCCCCATAAGTATCACCAAAACTTCCACCAACTCACTGGTAATTTCACATACAAAAAGGACTGCCACAAAAGAGTGAATTCTTTCGTGACAGTCCTTCTATTTTAAGCTAGTTAGCGAAAACTGGCTTGCTGGACCATTGGCCTGCAAGATGCTTAATTTTACGTGCGACTTCCTTTTGTGCTACCCGTTCTGCTGCATGTTCCCCGACTTCATGCATCCCGACACAAACGCTATGCTGTGCTTGTTGGAACATTAATACATCATTGACATCATTGCCAAAAGCGATGTATTGTTGGACGCCTAAACGACTTAAACCTTTAACTTTATTTAAATCGTTCGAGCAAATATCAATAATTTTCTCATCTGCATATTCAAATGTTGTGACGGATAATGTATGTACAAATTCCTTTACATGGGACGGTGGATCAAATAATAACACTTTGGAAAAGCCATTTAATTGTTCAATAGCTAAACGCTTTGCCTTTTTCTCGCTGTTTATGCCTCGGTACATTGGATGATCCTCACTGCCCGAATACGCATAATCCCAATCACTGTCAGCTAAATACGATAATCCATGTTGTGCAATTAGATTCATGATTTGCGTTTGAATCGCTGCGTCTAAAAACTCCACCTCAACTTTTCCTTCAAAAAATGTAAAAGCCCCATTACTCCCAATCATGCGACATGAATGAAAATCCTTTGGTATGACCGGTAACATATCACGAATTGGACGAGCTGATGCAAAAATCACTTCGTGTCCAAGCTCTTCACAAAATTTCAATGCCGCCGTTATTTCTTGATCAAGGGGTTGTCCTTGAAAGCAAATCGTTCCATCTAAATCAAATACAAAAATCATTTTTTTCACCTCTACCAATTATTGTAACGAACTTTCGATACAATAGGGAAAAGAAATGCCCCATAATCAAAAAGTTGTACATCCGCGTATACATTTCTCAAACCTCATTCGTTGTATAAGTATAAGGAGGACAAAACATGAAAAAAGAAGATCAATTTACCTCCTACCTCATTCAGATTGGAGAGGAAGTGTTTCGTTTGTTGCGCGCTAAAGGGGCGTCAAAAGAGGATGCGGAGGACATTATTCAAAATACCTTTTATAAGATTTACACATTGCTCGATACATTAAACGATGCAACGATTCGCCCTTGGTTTTTCCGCGTTGCATTAAATGAATACATCGATTTCAAACGCAAAAAGGAACACCAAAATATTCATTTTTCAAAAGAGATTCATACAAAATTACAGCATTGTGACGATGATTTTGACGCGATTTTTAACAAAGATGAAATTTTCTTTTTAAAGTATTATTACGATTTTTCATATGAAGAAATCGCAAAACTTTTGGGGATTCAAATCGATAGTGTGAAGCAAAAGTTATACCGCGCCCGAAAATCGATTCAAACACAGGTAGGAGGAAAAAAATCATGGATTCAACGATTCAAAAAGCATTAAAAAAAGCAAAATGGAAGCAATTATTAAAAATCACTCTCATTTCAATGATTGCTGGATTTGTTTTACTCATCAGCTTTTACAAGGTCGGCAATTATTTTGCGGCAAAAAGTACAGCGCGGCTACATGAAGCATTATTTTTACACAATGCGGTAGCAGAGCCGAACGTTCAAATTAATTCACGGGTGACGAGCAACCAATCGATGTTTGGGGGCAATATTATTACGAATCGCTCCAAAAATGTGAATGGTTACTTAGTTCCATGGAGCACGCTTACAAGTTCATACGGTTGGATTCGAATTGGGATTGATCATAATGAACTCATTCCTGGTTTCCGTTCATCTGGAGCGAACAGTTACGAATACGATAAACAAACGAAGCAAAAAGTGGCGACATTCTATCATCCGTCTATTATAGAATATTATGACGGCGTTCAAAATGAATTAGCAGAAGTCGCACAGCTTGAGAATTATGTGGCGGAAGTAGCTATTTCGTTTAATGGACCAATGACAACCGATGAAATTTCCGAGCTTATCCCAGACAGCTTCAATATCGACTGGCTGTATATGACTTCCGATCTCGGGGATGAAAGTATGGGTCCTTTAGGGATGCCTGTTTACGGATTTAGCCCAGGGAAGTTTGAAAAAAATATGTACGATGACTTTATTGAATCATTAAAGCAGTATGATAAAGATGGTTACAATGAAGTAATTCAACAATTTATTACTGAAAATGAAGGTAAAGATTTCCGCGCTGTAAAAGTGCTAGGCGTCATGTTAACAGGACGTTCAGAAAGCTTTGAACAATTAGTAGACGCGCCATTCATTCGTGGTGCATCTGTTGGGGTCACAGCTCCGATTGTTCCTTATATTCAACCAACGAAATAATAAAGAGCCTGTCCTTCCAAAGTTTTATGGAGTGACAGGCCTAAATTATTTATGAAACCGAATTTTCCTCAAGCTCTTGCTGCACATTTTTGAGCAATGCATCAGCATCATCCCCGAGCACGATTTCACCATTGACGATCGCAAATAAATGACATTCACAAATTTCGCAATTGGATGTACAGCCGGTTTCCATAATCTCCACATCATCTCGTTCGATGAGCACATCATATGCATCCGCAGCGCCTAATGATAAGTTCGTCATGCAAAATTCGACTTGATTTTTAAGTACTGTTCCCTCTTTTTTCTTTTTAAAAAATGAAAAAACCATGCGCTTTCCCCCACTATGTACATTTTTCTTAGCTCCCATTATACACAATGATTCATTCGAATGATTCCAGTACGCTTTGCTCCATTAACATATCATGCTAAAGTATGAACACATTTTGGCTTACACATCATTTAACTTTACTTTGTATTTACGAATTGCTCTTAGATCCCCTTCAGACTGAAAAAAACCTTGCTCGATCAGTTTGTGCACACGGTAGTTGATCCATGAATCGGAAATATCATGCTCACTTTCACCTAACACATGCCCGATTAACAACACAGCCTTGAGCCACGAACTTTCATCCTGCCTATCACGATGAAGCATTTTCGCCATCTTAATAATAAAAGCATCATCGCGGTTTTCATCCTCATAATACATTTTTCCATGTCGCCAAGTACGCACGGCACAATCACTTGCCAATAACTGTTCCGCTTCTTTTTGATACGTAACGAACAGCTCATTGGTCATAAGTTCGATCCATTCGTTTTTCATAAATCTCTTCATTTCCTCTGAGCCTATTTCACCTGAATAACGAATTTCACACCATGTATCTCTACCTTTATATGATTCAAGAACATTGAAAAAGGTATTACATACATAGCATGTGACCTTTTTCCCTGCGAGGAGTTTCGCAACAAAACGTATACCAAACTGTTCGGCAGCGTTTTCACATGTCCAAATTATAATTTTGGAACCTTCTGCGATTTGTTCTACTTGCTGGAGTCCCGTTTCAAATAATTGTTTATACCGCTCAATGTCTTCTGTGTCGAACAAATAATTATTTTCAAGCCATTGCAACCGATTTTTTAAACCCGTTTCAGTATGTATATTTTGAATAGGGCCTTCACCAAGAAGGCTCGGAAAACCAATGATTTTCACCTGCTCCCCTTTCATAGCACAGCGTAAAGATCCATAGGCAGACTCACCAAAAATAATATGTACCGTTTGCATCCGTTCCCCCTCCAACTCCTTAGTTTTTCCAGTTTAACATGGGGTTTTGTTAATTTCAGTAAATTATGAGCACGATTCATGTAGCTTTTGAATAAAGTTCGATAAAAATTAAGTTAAAAACGCTGATTTATAACGTCAAAGAAACCGCTGTATATGCAAGATTCTATTCAAAATATAATCCAGTGCAATCTCTTTTGAACAGCATCAAAAGCTTTGTTGTATCTAAGTTCAAACGATAATGCATAAAAAGGTGTATATAAATGAAATACAGAAAAACACTTAATACATTGGTACGACAACGTTTCAAGTGTTTTATTTCGTCCCAAAACTTTCATTTGGGAACGTTATTTGAATACAACTTGTATAAATTTTTCATGAAATGTAACTGTTATTCGTTAGACGATTCGACTTTGGAGATTATCCCTCTATACATAGCTTTCCAGGCAGCGATATCTTTTTCGGTTTGATATAGTTCTAGAGTACCTTTATACAAATGTCCTTCAACATCTTTTGTAAATTCGATAAACTCGGGTGCTTCACGGTGATCGGCATAAAATAATTTAGTTTTATAAATAGGTAATCCAGAAGGTGTGTGTAAATATTCTTTCGTAGTTAAGTAGGAAATACCTTGAAACTCTAAAATTGTTTCAGTTTGAAACTCCGTAGAATGAAAGCCGTCTATTAATTCATACTCCTGTGTCACTGCATAAGAATTATTTGAAAATGAAAAAATACCACAAGCCAATATTGTTAATAGTAAAAATACACTTAATTTCTTTTTCATCTATATCCCCTTTCCAATAATTGTATATATCTATATTATACTTAAGATTACTGAATATTCAATGAATAATAAGTCTTAAAGTAAGACTTATATAGATTTAAAAACCTTCCCAAAGCGTCGTTTGGTAACGTTAACATAAAAAACTGAAACATAGCGGGATGCTTCAGTTTAAAAAGTTATTCAGTAATTTAATTATTTACCGTTTCCTTTAAATCTAAAATAATTGACGGTTTAAAGTTTTCTTGGATGATACCTAAATAAGGTAGCATCGTCATTTCATCTGGGATTGTTTGCATTCCCGGAAGAATAACAGAAAGTATCGTTTGATTATTTTCAACTTTAAAGTAAGTAATGTGACGTTGACGTGTTCCATTGAACGTAATGTGCCAACCGGAAGGAGTAATTTCAGGCTGCCCATCTACGCTGATTGAAAGATGTAGTCCGTCATCTTTTAGCTGTGTGTCATAAATCGTATACGTATGACCTAAATAGTCGAAGCTCGTGTTTTCATTTTTTTTGAAAGTAAACGGCTCAGCGAATGTTGGTAGCTCGGCTAGATAACCTACAATTTCAAAGGTTGTCGGGTCGGTTTCAACAGGCAATGAAAAATGTGTAATTCCTTCACCGAGAACATCTGTAGCTTGACTATATTTGCTCACACCCGGATAAATCGGTTCAATACTTCCTTTTTCATTTATTTCAAAAGTTGCTACGACTTCATTTTTACTATTGCGGACGGCGATCGAAATGAGTCCGTGCCAGTGACGAAGTGGAAACTCCTGTGCATCTAATTGATAGGTACTTACTAACTTTCGAAGGGTTGCTTCTGAATATTGCTGCATCGCTTCATTGTAGTTAGCACGATAAGTAATTTCTTTCATGCCGTTTTTTTCAATAACGCTGTCAATTTTAATATCAAGCACAGGACCTACATGTAATGGAATACCATGTGTGTTAGACTCCTCTTCTGTGTCCGCAACGTGTTGCTGATTTGCTTCTATATCCTGAGATGTATCAGGTGGTAAGACATCGGCATGCTGGCTTGGTTTATTCATTGTCGCAATTAAGGTGAAACTAATCATTAAAATAGCGGCAGTGATGAACATCATTTGGTAACGGTGGCGTCTTGCTTTGATTTTCTTTTGCTGCTTTATTTCCTGCATTAAATTTTCAGTTAGACCGCTTTTTAATTGTGTCTCATTTAAAGTGGTAGCGAGTAATCTTTGCTCGGCTCTTAAGTTTTCAAGGGTTTGTTGGCATTTGTTGCAGCTACTTAGGTGCATTACAAGCTCAGTCTTTTCAGCGGTATTTAAAAAGCCTTCTACATAATCCTCCAATAAGATGTCATTGCATTTCATGGAAATACCCTCCTTTTTTTGTAGCGAACTGTCGTAATTTACGCTTACTGCGATGTAGTTTGTTGCGCACTTCATTTAATGGGATTTGAAGCACCTCACTAATTTCGTCATAGCTAAGTTCATTTACATAGCGTAAGAGCAAAATAAAATATTCGGTTTTATCCAGTTGATGTAGCAGTTGGTCTAATTGTTGAAGCTGCTCTTTTTGTAAAATCTTGTTTTCAGGAGATTGTATTTCAATAAATTCTATCTCCTCAAGCATGGGTTGCTTTGGCTGCTTACGTAAATAGTCATAGCATTGATTCACAACAATACGGTAGAGCCATGCATTAAAGGATCCAACAGCTTTGTATTTATGTAGGTTATAAAAAACTTTGATGAAAATTTCCTGTACTAAATCCTGTGCAACATCATGTTGACGGACTAGGCGAAATACAGTTGTATAAATTTTGTTTTCGTAGTACTTCACTATGTATGTGTAGTCCGTTTCCTTCCCAGACTGCACATTTCGAACGGCTAGTTTAATATCCACTTTGATCACCTCCCTTACTACTATAACGAAACATTTTTCATTTCCTCTCAAAGAAAATGTTTTTTTTCAAATAAAAAGATACCCCTTTGCTATTAAAGTTGTCTTGGCGAAAATCCCGCAAAGTAACAGCGCTCCTAATCTCCCTCCAACTCTATTAACCTCCCCCCAGCAACGATATTTTGAATTAAACTTCTGAGTCCGCTATAATGGACTTACTGAGCTTTGAAAGGGGTTTGCGCAATGAAAGTTATTAAAATTAATCCACGCGGCTATTGTTATGGGGTAGTTGATGCAATGGTGATTGCACGCAATGCTGCGCTTGATACATCCTTACCAAGACCAATCTACATTTTAGGTATGATTGTGCATAATAAACATGTAACAGATGCATTTGAACAAGATGGCATCATTACGCTTGACGGAGATAATCGTAAAGAAATTATTGAGCAAGTAACAGAAGGGACAGTCATCTTCACTGCACATGGGGTGTCGCCTGAAATTCGTGAAATCGCGAAACGTAAAGGGCTTGTTTCTATTGATGCGACTTGCCCAGATGTTACTGTGACTCATGATTTAATTCGTGAAAAAACGGCAGAAGGCTATGACATTATTTACATCGGTAAAAAAGGGCATCCAGAGCCTGAGGGAGCAATTGGTGTTGCACCAGACTATGTTCACCTTGTGCAATCGATGAAAGATATTGAAAATCTTCAATTTGAGAACGAAAAAATATTAGTAACAAATCAAACGACAATGAGCCAATGGGATGTTTCCTTCTTAATGGACAGCCTAAAGGAAAAATTCCCTCATGTTGAAGTGCATAAAGAAATTTGTTTAGCCACACAAGTTCGTCAAGAAGCTGTTGCTGAGCAAGCAGGCGTTTCTGATTTATTAATCGTCGTGGGCGATCCAAAATCAAATAACTCCAATCGTCTTACACAAGTATCGGTGGAAATTGCCGGTACACCATCTTACCGCATTTCGGATATTTCTGAGCTTAAGTTGGAGTGGCTAGAAAATGTTGAAACGGTTGCCGTTACAGCAGGCGCATCGACACCAACACCGATTGTAAAAGAGGTCATTGCATTTTTAGATCAATTTGATAAAAATGATCCGGCAACACATGAAATTGTTCGCTCGGTAACACTCGACAAAATTCTACCAAAAATCAAAACACCGAAACCAGTAGAAAAAATTATGCCTTACTAAACGTAAAAGCAGTAGCACATCGAATTATGCGCTACTGCTTTTTCATTCATTCTTATCAATTACGCCGAGGCGTAATTGCGTCCAGATTTTTTCGAGCTCGGGGCCACAGGACGTGGGTCAGTCAGCCGTCGTCACACGATGTGACGTCTTTAGGCTGACTTCCTACTCCCCTTAAAATCTGTGACATCCGCCGGGGGCTTGGGTCAACACGAAGTTGATCACAAAGGCGTTGTCACAGGACGTGACGGGTTTAGCCTTTGTTCCCCTATTCAACCAGGGGAAGACCCCTGCTGAATCATGTTAAAAAATATTGATTAACCGGCCGCCCGACACTACCGTACTGAATATCGACATGAATCATCTGGCTTTTCTCCATATAATCCAAATAGCGCCTAGCCGTTACCCTTGCTACACCAATGCCCGCTGCCACATCATCTGCTGAAACCCCACTATCCGATTGCTTTAAATACTGTAATACTTTTGCTAGCGTAGCTCGGTTAAACCCTTTTGGTAGCTCTTGTGAAAGTGGCTTCTCAAGTTCCGGCTCTGGATTTGTTTGTTTTGTTTGTCCCATTATTTCATCTAATTCCTGCTGGGTTACATCTTCTACGGACCCCATCTTTTCCTTGAACACACGATAATTTAGCAATGTTTGCTCCATCCGTTCAAATGTAAAGGGCTTCATAATATAATCATACACACCTAAATGGAGAATTTGCTGGATCGTCTGTATATCATTCGCCGCCGTTACCGAAATACAATCGACCTCTAAATTTTGATGACGAATTTGGCGCAAAGTTTCCACGCCATCTTGTTCTGGCATAAAAATATCCATCAAAACTAAATCCGGTGATAATTCTTTCATTTTTTCAATGCCTTTAATCCCATTTGGTGCCATATCAATGACTTCAAAACCGTCCACCCGTTCAATAAATTGACGATTGACTTCACGTACCATCGGATCATCTTCTACTAGCAATACCCGGATTGTTTTCACTATTCAAATCCCCTTTAAAGTTCAAAAGTCAAAATAAAGGTTGTCCCTTTACCTTCCTCACTTACTATCTCAATCGAGCCATTTCCTTTAGTAATCATTTCGTGAATTAAATAAAGACCGATCCCTCGATTTTTGCTATGCTTTGTTGAAAATCCATTTTCAAAAATCTTTTCTACCTGGTCCGGTGCCATACCTACACCATTATCCGCTACTAAAATTGCTAAAATTCCATCATTATCATCAATTGAAATCGTTACTTCTTTTTGCTCACGTTCGACTGCAACCAGTGCATCAAATGCATTTTCAATTAAATTCCCAAATAATACAACAAAATCATGATGATCCAGCTGTTCAGGAAATCGCGTCAATTTACTTTCTTCATCAATTAACACTTGAATGCCGAGCTCATTGCCCCGACTTATCTTGCTTAATAATAGCCCAGAAATATTTTCATTATAAATGCGTTCATTTAAAAACTTTGTCACTTGCTCATGCTGAATTTTTACTTGCGATAAATAGTCGAGTGCTTGTTTATTATGACCGAGCTGTAATAATCCCGCAATCGTATGCAATTTATTTTTATATTCATGCGTTTGGATACGGAGTGCCTGTACAAAAGCCTTTACCCCTGTCAACTCTTCCGCTAACTGCTTAAATTCCGTTAAATCCTTAAAAATAGCCACCGCGCCAGCCGCTTGACCGCTGACGAAAATCGGAATTCGATTACTTAATATACTATGATTATTCACGTAAATTTCTTGATTATAAACCGCGCGACCACTCTCAACAATTTCAGGAAGTCGTGTATCTGGAAGCACATCATAAATATTTTTTCCGATATACTTTTTAGGATTTCCACCTACCCCTAAAATTCGGCTCGCCTTTTTATTAAAAATCGTAATTTTCATCTCTTTATCAACGGCAATAATGCCCTCATGCATGGCATTAAACGTTTCAGTCCGTTCCACATACATTTTCGCGATTTCATGTGGTTCGAGTCCAAACATTTGTTTCTTTATATGGCGCCCAAGTGTACGCGCTCCCCAAATACTAAATAAAATGGACAGCAAGATCGTAACAATCATTTCGTTTAAATTTTCTAAAATAAGCTCTAAAAAAGTCGGCAATAAAATACCCACAACGACAACACCAATTTGTTTATGTTCGTCATTTAACACTGGTACAAAAGCACGTACGACAATCCCTTGCTCCCCTACCGCTTTTGATATATAGTAGTTTTCATTAAATGCTGCTTGAATATCACTCGACTGACTCACCTGACCGATTTGCCCAGATGAGGGATGCGATAATTTAACGGAATCCATATTCATGACGACGATATACTGCGCATTGTTAATCACTTTAATTCGGTTAATCATTTGATTGAACGCGAGGCTATTTTCTTTAGTATCCGTATACTCCAACTGTTTTTGAACTTCTGGTAAATCAGAAACCGTTTGCGCCACTAACATTGCACGCTGCCCTAAATCGGTTTCATCATTATTCGCTAAATTGTTTAACAATAAAATACCCGCAACTAAAAAGGTGAAGGCGATAATGAAAAATGCCAGAAGCACAATTTTTCCATTCGTCGACAATTTATTAATTTTCATTTAATGCCTCCCTTTTTGCTCTATAATATAACAAACAACCAATGTAAAAAGACAACTTCTATTAAATTACTTGAAAAACTATCGATAAATGAGGTGATTTTTTGCGATTTTATTTAATTACGGCCATTGCTACACTCATTATTTTGCTCACCGTCCTATCATTTCGCCAAAATGTTTGGCAAACGAACGCCTTACCTTATGATGACGAACAGCTCGGCTTAGATGATCAAATTACCATTAACTTCAGTCATGTTGTCGCTGAAAATACACCAAAAGGACTGGCAGCCGATAAATTTGCGCAGCTTGTAAAAGAGAAATCACAAGGAAAAATAAATGTCCAAGTTTATCCAAATGGCATCTTATACAATGATGAAAACGAACTAGCGGCATTAAAAAATGGCGCTATTCAAATGATTGCACCCACGATTTCTAAAATGACTGAAGCGCTCCCTTCCTGGCAAGTACTTGACTTACCCTTCCTATTTGAAAATGAGGACCAAATTTATGCGGCACTGCATGGTGAATTAAGTAAAAACTTACTTGCAGAACTATCCATCATTAATGTGCATGGGCTTTCCTTTTGGAATAATGGCTTCAAGCAAATCGCGTCTAAAATAGAGCCCATCCAAACAGTCGAACAATTTCAAGGATTAACCGTTCGTGTCATGCCAAGCGATTTATTAGTACAGCAATTTAACTTGTTAGGCGCGCAGCCAATTAGTACGACCTTCAATGATTTATATAAGAAAATACAAAACAATGAAATTTTAGCTCAGGAAAATACGCTGTCCAACTTGTATTCAAAAGGTTTTTATAAGATGCAACCCCAAATAACGTTATCCAATCACGGTTTATTAGCTTATGGTGTTTTAATGAATGACGATTTTTGGCAGTCTTTGGATGAATCTTCACAAAACGTGATTACACAATCCTTAAAGGAAATGGAGCGTTGGCAACATGAACAAGCTGTCGCACTTAACAAAATCAATCTCCAACAATTGCAGGACAACCCAAATGTAACGTTCCATTCGCTTTCGGAACTACAGCGAGAGCAATGGGCAAAAACTTTACAACCGATTTATCAATTCTATGAAAATATTGGAAACCCCCAATTTTTAACACAGCTCTATAAGGATATAGAAAAAACAAACGGAAATTTCTGACATCATACAAATAAACATAATAAACAAAACTCAACTACTTATAAAAAATAAGTAGTTTTTTCGTTTGTACTATAACAAATCAACCAGATACCAAAACAGTAGTATAACAAAGCAAACCCTTATATGACTAGGTTTTACGCCATCTTTAACTTTTTTTGAACAAAATGAACGATAAGTTTTTTATTATCAAAATAAATATTCGGAAAAAACTTACGTTATGATTGCAAATGTAAACGGTAACAAAAAACGAGACGTAAATAGGGGGTTACCACATGAAATTACTAAAAAACTTAACAGTACAAGTTATTATTGCCATCATTCTAGGTATTATCGTAGGTGCGATTTGGCCTGAATTTGGTGCAAGTTTAAAAATACTAGCTGATTTATTCATCAAGCTAATTAAAATGTTAATCGCTCCAATTATCTTCTTAACCGTTGTTATTGGTATTGGCGGTATGGGGGACATGAAAAAGGTTGGTAAGATTGGTGGTAAAGCATTACTTTACTTCGAAATCGTGTCAACAATTGCCCTTGCTATCGGTATTATGGTAGCCGTGTTGATCAATGCTGGTGATGGTTTTGACACTTCTAAAGCTCAGGATGCGGACATTTCAAACTTTACATCCGCAGCAGCATCTTCTAGTGAGGCTGGTTTAGGTGGCTTCATCTATGACATTATTCCAGAAAACTTTGTCGGTGCAATTGCTTCAGGTGCTTTATTGCCAACATTATTCTCAGCGATCTTATTCGGTATCGCAACAGCTTCTTTAGGGGAAAAAACGAGACCTGTCATCACATTCTTTGAACAAGTTTCTGAAATTTTCTTCAAAATTGTTGGTATGGTAATGAAAATTTCGCCAATCGGTGCTTTCGGTGCGATGGCGTATACAATCGGTTTCTTTGGTTTAGGTTCACTCAAATCATTAGGCCTATTAATGGTTGCGGTATACATTACAATGTTCTTATTCGTTGTGTTCGTATTAGGCTCTATCGCGAAATACTTCGGCTTCAATATTTTCCGTTTTATCGCATACATTAAAGATGAAATTTTCATCGTTATTGGTACATCTTCTTCTGAATCGGCATTACCATCATTAATGCGTAAATTAGAAAACTTAGGCTGTGGGAAGCAAGTCGTTGGTCTTGTCGTACCAACAGGCTATTCATTCAACTTAGATGGTACGTCCATTTATTTATCGATGGCTGCGTTATTTATCGCACAAGCTTACGGTGTGGATCTATCATGGTTGGAAATTGCCACACTTCTTGGGGTATTAATGATTACATCAAAGGGTGCTGCCGGTGTAACAGGCTCAGGCTTCATCACATTAGCTGCCACATTAGCTGCATTCCCAATGGTGCCAGTTGAAGGGATCGCTCTTTTAATCGGGGTTGACCGCTTCATGTCCGAGGCGCGCGCTGTAACGAACTTAATCGGTAACGGGGTTGCATGTGTCGTTATTTCTAAATCAGAGAATGATTTTGATGCAGAGATGGCTGCAAAAGCAATGCCTGTGAAAGGATAATATGTATAAAAGGCTACGAGTTTTGTATCGTAGCCTTTTTGCTTTATTAATTATTTACTTTCCTAGCTTTAAAAAATCCATAAACAGCCAATAAAATTACAATAATACCTATAATAATAAAGATCGACTGAGTGTCCACAAGAAAGAATCTTGAATCATTGAGTTCATACATCCTATTCACCTGCTTGTATAATTTTCAGGAAATAACTTTCACCCTCTATTGCTATGAGGTACATTTCACTGACTTAAAGTTGGTTGTAAAATACAACTCCTTACTAACCATTAAAAAATACTCTAAATGTCGTAATTCCATGTTACTTCAATCCTTTTTAATAGAAATTTCATCTTTATTAAATTCGTAACGTCTAAATTTAACCATAGATATAATTCCAAGAATAGGTCCAATCGCTAATATTGAAAAGACCCACTCCCAACCAACTATTCTCTGAATAATAGGGATTAGATTTATAGAGAATATCGTAATGAGGAAACCGATACACATTTGAAAAGTAAGGGCTGTACCTACATACTCAACTTCAGCTATTTCTGAAACTGCTGCTGAAAATTGGGCGGAATCCGATATGACGGACACTCCCCAAATAATAGAAATGATTAAAGTTAACCAAACATATTCCCCAAATGTAAAACCTATTATTATCGAACAGATTGCACTGATAAACATTGAAAGAATCGTTAAATTGGCTCTTCCGATTTTATCTGAGATCAGTCCACCGACTACAGATCCAATCCCTCCTGCAATTCCAATTGAAATAAAAGATGATAATGCAATGAACCAATGAGGAATTTCTGGTGAATAGGTTAAAAAACTAGCAGTCAAAAATGCGGGAAGCCATGTCCACATCGCATACAATTCCCACATATGGCCAAAGTAGCCGTAATTCGCAAGCATTACTGGTTTATTCATAACTACTTTTTTGATTACTTTTAAAGAAAAAGGCAATTTTTTAGATTTTACTGGGGCATCTTCTAAAATAAACGAGACAATGAATGATGATAATAAAGCCAATACTGAGCTACAAATGATCACGAATTTCCAACTTAATGAAGAAAAGAATATAACAATAAAATGAGGCAAGGATGATCCTAATGTTAGTGCCGCAATTAAAATTCCCATCGCCAACCCACGTTTTCTAGGAAACCATTCTGATATAATTTTTACAGCTATTGGGTATACACCAGCGAGGGTTATTCCGGTTAATATCCTTAGTAAAATACCGAAAAAACCGGAATCGACTATAATGAGTAAAGCATTCAATACTGCACCTATAAATGCGGAAAGTGCTAAAACCTTTCTAGGATTAAAGCGGTCAGCCATCCCAAAATATGAACTAAACAATGCACCTATGACAAATCCAATAGGAACAGAAGCGGAAAGCCAAGCTTCTGAATTAGAGCTAAGATTCCAATTTTCAATTAGTTCAGGTGCAATTACTGAAGCACTATACCATAAACTTAAAGCACATAATTGTGATAATCCAATCCATACCAATGCTCTCCATGGATCTTTAATCATACAATCCCCCCAGGTGAATTATAAAAATGGATGCCACTTTCCTCTATAGTACTGTTCTTTTATAATTGATTAAATAAAAAAGTTAAAATGAATTAGTCCTTACATTCAAGGATTTACCCTTTAGGTACTACAAAAATTGATTTATTTAAATATCCATTTTTGTTATATGACTCCAACATTCCCCTTCTTTTTTCTGATATAGCCATATAATATTTCACCCCAAATAAACATTTTTCTACATTCAGTTTAATTCGACAATTCCAGCCAAATCCCTTTTACTAACTTGTACCGTTAGCATAATAAGAAAAGCAGTACTGTTGTTACACTAAGGCCCCTGTTGGTTGAATAAGAACAGAGATGCTTATTCAACCATATTAATAGTAAAAAGGCACGAACGTTGATTTAACAACATTCATGCCTTTTGGGTTTTATCCCTATATTATTACTTCATACAACTTATTACTCAAAATCTAGTTTGTAATCCGTATCTTGAACAAGTTTAAGTTTCTTTTTAAATAAGTAGATGAAGAATAGATTTAAAAGTAACGGTAGAATTAAAAACATTCCTAACATAAGAGTAATGTTCGTTGCATTCCAGCCGCCATCTGCTAAATTAATAAAGTTCAAAGGACCAACTAGTCCAGCTAACCCCAATCCTGCACTGTAAGGTGTACCTTGTATATTTAAAACTCCTGCTAAACCACCAAGAATTGCCGCAGTAATTAACATAGGTAAGGCAATTACAGGCTTAAGGAAGAAATTACGCATTTGGATTTTAGGTGATCCTAAAACATGTGCTAAAGCTGTACCAAGAGAATTGGCTTTATAACTTGCAATACATAATCCGATTCCAACTGCTACAATTCCTAAATTTGCAGCACCATAACCAATTCCTGAAAGCATGATAACCGTTGCAATACCTACAGTTGAAATTGGAGAGAGGATAATGATACCAAATGCAACTGCGATTAATGCACCCATTACTACAGGTTGTAGATTTGTTAAATATGCTACACCATCGCCAATTATATTAGCAGTCCCTTGAACATAAGGTAAAATACTGAAACCGATCATACCAGGAATGGCTACAGTTAGCATTGGGATTAATAAAATAGAGTATTCTTTTACCCCCGTACCAATTAAGCGGACAAATAATACTGCTAAAGCAGCAGTAATCCCGGCATTAATTACAACCCCAATTCCTCCAATGGTAAATATACCATCAGCCGTCTTACTAACTACACCACTCCCAATTACAGTAGCAAGACCGATACTTGCAGTTTGAATCTGAGTAAGCTTAAATTGCATACCAACCAAAACACCAACTAAAACTGGTAACATACTCATGACAATAGCAGTCGCATCGTATAAATGCTGAAGAGGCGGAAAAGATGGAATAAGCAGTTTTAATATTTCACCTAATAGAGCATTTGGTATTATTGCGCAAACAATGGCGATACTCATACCGTTTAATAGTTTACTGAAAAAATCTTTCATATTTATGACCTCTTTCTAACGTTCTAATTTTTTAGATATAACTGCTACTGTTGCAACAACAGCGATATAAATGAACACTTTTTCATCGTTTGTTTCATAATTACTTTCTCCTTAAAACTTTAAATTTCCAAATTATTTGCGTAAAAGACATAAAAAAAAACCGCCCTTTTGGATTAACCAAAAGGACGATTCAACTCGTGTTACCACCTTTAATGTATAAGCAATTCACATTACTTACCTTAAGAAGTACGGTCATTTGACGATACTCTCGCACATGATTACGGGTGCTCACCGGCGTAGCCTACTTAGATATAATCTTTTCGGTACACAGCTCCAAGATGAATTCACAATCGTTTTACATGCACCTCTCATCAACCGGTAACTTTCTGTTCGTAAAAATAATTGATACTATTTCTTTTCATAGCCTTTGTTCTATATAAAATATTTTGAATTGTTCTTCATTCTACACTTAAAAATTGTTTTGTCAATATAACTTTTAAAAAATGTACTTTAAAAGTAATCGGGGATATCAAGTGAAATGGAGTCGATATCATTTTCTTTTGAGTAATACATACAAACACTGTCTTTATATTTTTGACTATCATTAGGTAGTACAATAAAACCCAATCCTTTGTAAAATTCCACCTCAATATCACTATAAAGGAAAAAGTTATTACATTTTTCTTCCTGTTCTAGTTTATTTATCGTTTCTTTGACCAATAAAGAAGCATAACCTTTTTTTCTTAAATATAAAGGAGTAGCGATTGAACCAATCCCTTTTACAATTTGGTCTTCAAAAAGATTTAGTTCATATACGATGAGGGAGCTTAATAGTTGCTTTGTATCTGTTGCTTCAAGAACGTACCACTTTCCCTTTTTATACTTATTGGAAGCCTGGCACATAGTTATATATTCTTCATATGGCTGATTATCTCCCCAAACATCATAGCCCATCTTATAAATTTCTATCATATCCTCTTTTGTTGCTTCCCTAATTTTTTTCAAAGTAACTCTCCTTCTGCTTTATGCGGCTATACATTCTTTTCGACATTTAGGTTATCAAAACCTCTATTCTTATGAAGCTAAACTGCTCGGTTCCATATTCTTCTTATCGATAAAAAGAATATTTCCATTAAATTTAGACATAATTAGATTAAGTATTTCTTGAGGCTTTTCCGCATTTAAAAGGACACGCTACTAAAAAAAATCAAATACAGCGGCATAAAAATCAACTGCAGAGGAGCACAAAGATGAATAAGAAGTTTTTATCCTTACTCATGGCCATAATAATGGTCCTACCCGTTAGCCTATCGGTGGAAGCTGATGAAACGTCGTCAACAGCAACAAGAGGAGAGATTGTTAAAACTTTGTTGATGGCAGCAGACGCTTATCGGCTAGGAATTAATAAAGAGGTCGTTATAAAAGGTTCTGAAAATGGAGATTTAAGAGAAAATGAGCCAGCTAAGATGGTTGAAGCTTTAGTCATGTTGAGTAGAGCATTCGGCGATTTACCAAAGCCCGTCGGAAATGATCTGCGCAGGGGCACATTTGGTATCGAGTTCACCGATGTACCCACTTGGGCTAAGAAAGATATCGATAAACTGGCAAAAGCAGGCGTACTAACCTCTAACCCCGACGGCACATTAGGCGCAAATGACACTATTACAATCGATGAGTTCCAAAACATGATCGCTAGAATATGGACGCTTGAAGGTTCCCATTTAAATGACGATTTTTATGAAGCAAAGAATAAAGAATGGTTAAATAATTCGACAATTTTAGCTGGCGAACATAAGGGTGGCGTATTTTCCGAGCTGCAAAAGCAAAATAGCGATAAAGTAGAAAAAATAATCGATGACCTTGCTGGCAAAAAATTCGCGAAAGGAGCAAAAGAACAAAAAATTACCGACTTTTATTCAACAGCATTGGATACAAAAAATAGAAATAAACAAGGGATTGAACCCATTCAAAAATATGTAACGGCAATTGACGAGGCTAAAACACTTGATGAACTTGTTCGCGCAGATCTTGCCCTGGAAAAAGAATTGGGTTTAAGCTCATTATTCAATTTTGCCATCATGAACGATGCAAAGAACAGCAGTGAAAATGCTTTGTATTACACTGGATTAGCTACTGGTCTCGATAAGAATAGCTTCGTAACGGAAGACTCTGATGCGAAAAAAGCCTATATTTTATATATGACCAAGCTTCTCGGACTATCTGGCGAGGAAAATTCTGCTGCGAAAGTACTTGCCGAGAAAGTTTATGAAATGGAGAAAAGTTTAGCTTCCGTATCACTTGAACCGCATGAACAAAGCGACGTCAATCAATACTATAACCCATATACAATCGAACAATTCGATGACATGTTCAAATCAGTAGATATGAAACAAGTTTTGAAATCGATGAAAGTTGACAGTGTTGATAAAGTGATTGTATTCGATGTGAAGCTGGCACAAAAAGGCGCGGAATTCTTTAATGAAACGAATCTTAACGTGCTTAAAGCTTACGCCAAAGTGCAACTACTTATGGCAACAGGCGGTTTGTTGTCAGATGAATTCCGTAATCCTGCGAATGAGTTTACCGCATCATTATACGGCGTTACAGGAGAAAAAACAGATCAGGAAATCGCAGTAGCCTTGACAACTAGCACAATGAGCGGATATTTGGAGCAAATGTTTGCCGAAAAACATTTTTCATCAAACGCAAAAAAAGATGTCGAGCAAATGGTAGACGAGTTAATTGCTACGTATGAGGAAAGAATTAAATCCCTTGATTGGATGTCAGAAACAACAAAAGCGAAAGCAATTAAAAAGCTGGATACAATGATTGTTAAGATTGGTTACCCAGATAAGTGGGATACGACATTAGATCAAGTTGCTATCAAGACATATGACGAAGGTGGTTCGCTGTTTTCTAATACCTTCACCGTAACAAAAGCATACACCGATGATACGAAAGCCAAGCTAGGAAAATCGGTGGATAGATTAAAATGGGGTATGAGCGTATATACCGTAAATGCTTACTACAACCCTTTTAATAACGAAATTACGTTCCCTGCTGGTATTCTCCAAGCCCCTTTCTATGATATTAACGCGAAACCTGAAGAAAATTACGGTGCGATTGGCATGGTCATTGGTCATGAAATCAGCCATGCATTTGATAACAACGGATCTGCATACGATGAAAATGGCAATGCGAATAACTGGTGGACAGCAGAGGACTTAAAGAAATTCAAAAAGAAAAACGAGGAA
Organism: Solibacillus cecembensis; assembly: GCF_050272495.1. Taxonomy (NCBI): domain Bacteria; kingdom Bacillati; phylum Bacillota; class Bacilli; order Caryophanales; family Caryophanaceae; genus Solibacillus; species Solibacillus cecembensis. The sequence goes on from NZ_JBNNMF010000019.1 coordinate 40,645, forward strand.
CTGATTGCGTTCTATAATGAAATTGAGATTATTCCAGGTGTGTCAAACGACGGTCAGCTTACACTAAGTGAAAATGTCGCTGATTTAGGTGGCATGGCTGCTTCACTGCAAGTTGTATCCCAAATGAGGAATCCGGATTATAAAGCATATTTCGAACGCAACGCAGAAATATGGAAATCCACAACGACAAAAGAAGTCGCAGCGATTTTGAGCAAAAATGATGTCCATTCCGCCAATAAAATTCGGGTAAACCGTACGATTGTGAACTTCCCGCAATTTTATGATACTTATGGAATTGAGCCAGGGGATGGTATGTATGTAGCTCCAGAAGATCGAGTTTCCCTTTGGTGAAAATTAGAGCAGGTAGGGCTAATTTGGATAGCTCTTTCATCGGTGTATAAAGACAAAAAGGCAGATTTAATCTACAAAACGTGTAGATTAAATTTTGTCTTTTTTGTTTCGATTTTTCGTGAATAGAAAATATAATTAAAGACTCCGTTAGCCATCCATGTAGCGGAAAAACCGCGCTACACCACAGAGAATGAAAGTTTATGACGTTCTTTCATAGGAGTTTAAGTACATTTTTTCACAAACTAAATCAAGCACCAATTATTTAACTGCCTTCCAAATTGTCCATCTATCTCTTTCAACTATGTTATCATTTGTTGCTATTGACGCATCTATATGATTTATTAATAAATTCATTTCTTTATCTTCTAATTCGTGTAAAATACTTCTTCCTGTTCTTTCACTTAAGTCATTTAGTAATTGTTCTTTAGTATCATACACTTTTCTAATTTCCCATAACTTAACTTCTTCGATGTCTCTAAATCCAGCTTCTTTAAGTGTTTCGATTACAAATTGACTATTGTGCCTGCGATTAGTCTCTTTTTCAATTAATTTTGGGAAAAGTTCAAAGAAATACCCTCTGATATGGCTTTCATTACCTTCTAATAAACAATCTTCAGGTGTACGGTCTTGAACAATATAAAATCCGTCATCCTGCAACATTCTATATGCCTCTTTAAAACAGGCTTGTAAATCCTCCAGATGATGTATCAAAGCTCTTTCAAGCAATAAATTAAAACTGTTACTATCTAAGCCAGTATCATAAGCATTACCATGCTTGAACAAGATGTTTCTATACTCTTTACAGTTTGCTTTTGCGCCTTCAATTATAGCTTTGGAAAAATCAACACCTGTAACAGATCCAACTCCCATGTCTGATAGCGCCTTAGAATAAATTCCTCCACCACATCCAATATCTAAAGCCTTAGGAATATTTCCGATAGGTACAAGGTTGTTTATTGCTTTAACCCATGATTTGTCAGCGTTTCGAGTTGTATAAGTTCTGCTACTTTTATTGCTATGGAAATCAATCCCCAATTTACATTCCCCATCTCAATTTTATTTTAAAATATGTACAGTTAAATTTCATCACATGCTATTCATGTAAATAATATCTTCTTGTACTAAACTAACTCGTTACTTAGATAATTCCTCTTATACAATTTACTTCGACGACCTTCCAACAATACCTGCTTCTTCAACAAACCTGCGGCGTTAGTTCAATAAAGAAAAATGCTTTACCCCTTCTTGAAGTAAATCACAACGTTAGTTGAAGTAACTTATTTCATCAATTCTTTTTTTGCAAGCGTGTAATGATAATGTAGTTGGTCTTCTATCTCAACATTTCCTTTAAGATGAAAGCCACATTTTACTATTACTTTATTTGAAGCTATATTGTGTGGAAGAACCACAGCATTCAATTGTTCAACATCCGTGTTTGCAAATAGGTAATTTACTAATCCTTTTACTGCTTGTGTTGTGTACCCCTTATTTCTATAATGCTTAGAAATAGAGTAAGCAACTTCTCGATTTGGTCCACTTAGCTCCTCTTTAATACCCGTATTACAGAAACCAATAAATTCATCAGTTTCTTTAAAAAAAATTCCCAACTTCAGCCATCTTTCACCTATACTTGGAACATTAGCTAAAAACTCTTTATTATCTGGTATCTCATAATTTGTAACCCAATCTAATCTTTGTTCTCTAGTCGAACGCCAATCTGGCAAAAACTCATAAACTTCGGGTTGTGAAGTCAGTTCATAAATAGCATCTACATCTTCTATTCTAAATTCTCTTAGTAGTATTTCACCGCAGTCTATTGTAAATAAATTGTTCATATTCATTTTCTCTCCTTTGTAATTACATTCTTTGCCAAGTTTAATAATTCCTTCTTCAACTAAACTACCTCGTTAGTTCAATAGGAAAAAGCTCTCCTAAAGGCAGCCTTGTTTTGCTAAAACCCCCGTTAGCCATCCATGTAGCGCAAAACCACAGAGAATTAAAGATTATGACGTTCTTTCATAGGAGTTCAATAAGAAAAAGCTACCCTAAAGGCAACCTTGTTTTGCTATAGCCTTGGTAGCGTCATATTTATGCGGATTTACAACGTTAAGAAATATACAAGATTTTATGCAAAGTGAAAAACAAACCAAACAAGTCAAAATGCTGCTACATCAACCGTTTGCGCCATTTGTATAAAAAGACGGATAAACAATGTTCATAACAAAGCCACGAAATGTTGATTTAACAACACATACGTGGCTTTTTGGTTCGTTTCCAAACTTGCATTTGGGAACGCTTGTTAGATTTATTTTGTATGCTTTATAAATCCCAGTTAAATTTGAATAGAATGATTTTATAGTGCATGTACCATAATACCGCCCATTAATTGCGCTCAGTTTATTCCGCACCGTCACCTTCCTTGAGTTTCTACACCGTTATCAGGAAATACTGTCACAATCACACCATCCACATTATTACCCGATACTTCATAACTAAGATTGGCTGGCACATTAATAGTGATATTTTCAGTAACAGGATAATAAAAGACCTCATATTTTTGATCATTTACAATAGCAGAAATATGTTTTTGTTCTTTTAGATAGTCTAAATATTCCTCTAAAACAAAATTCTTTTCTTTTATAATCGTACTATGTGGTAATCCTACATAACGGATATGCCACGGTTCATTCATAATTCCCGTTATCTCCGTTTTATCCTCTGGATAACGTAGAGTAAATCCGTATTTCCAAGCGTTCTCTGCAATCCATCTTCCCTCAGGTGCTACCCCCATCATCCCTTGGGTACTGCCCACATCAAGCGATAAACCTAAATTATGTTCGCTGTGACCTGCAGGCAAAGCACGATTGGATCCCATTTCTTTATAAAGTTTAGTTTGCTCATCAAATCCTCGAAAACCACTCGAAATTAAAAAACTAGAAACTCCATCTTCTTCCGCAGCAAGAACCATATCCGAAAATTTATTAGCGATATCTTCTGATAAATATATCTCGCTATTAAACACTTTGTATCCATTTAACAAATCTTTACGAGCATTTAAATTGATGATATCTGATTTTATACTTTCATTGTGAACGGGATGCTTACCGTTGACCAAAAGTAAATTTCCTTGATAAATTTGTTCTACTGGAATGTCTACTTTTTTTACATTTCCAGAAAACAACTTTGCTTCCAACATACCATTCTCATCTATTACAACTTTTTCACCTTGAAAGAACGGTACTATCTTAAAGGCTGTTACACCTAAACATATTGCAAAAATTAATAAAAAGCCCCACTTTTTCATTCCTAACTTCTCCCTTAATCTTCTTTACTTAACAGATTAAAAAATGCCCCGATTCTTCAATAGGGGACACTAAATTAATTTCTCCCACACCTATCATTGGAGGAATTTTACTTTTTTTAGATACTCAATTTTTTCACTCTCTGCTCACAGGTGCTACTCATAATATTCTTCTAATGTTAGCCCTTTATTATATAATTCATTGGCTAAATTCACACCAACATAACGAATATGCCATGGTTCATATTGGTAACCAGTAATATCTTCTTTGTTTTTAGGAAAGCGAATGATATATCCATATTTATGGGCGTTATCTTCAAGCCAAGCTGCCTCTTCTGTATTCGCGAAACAGTCAGATACTGCACAGGAACCATCAGATCCACTAACGTCAATTGCTAATCCTGATTGATGTTCGCTTGTTCCAGGAACAGCACTATATGTTTTTGCTTTTTCGATTCCATCTCTTTCAACATAATTATTAAATAGGACTGTCTGAGTTTGAGAAGAACGATAGGCTGAAACACCTGCTAGATAAATATTCTGCTGATTCGCTGCATGGAACATTTTTTCGAGTTCCTTCGCTGCTTCTTCTCGCATCATTCTTTTTTCTATTTTTTCATTAAATAAAAATGGAGCATCTGGGTAAACGAGATCTTCCGGTTCATAGCCTTCCGGAAAAGCATATTGTTTGTTGACAAGAACGGTGATACTTTCAGGATCAGCGACAGTGAGGAATCCCTGTTGTAGTTGTTGTTTGCTTTGATCATTTCCGAAACAGCCAGAAATAATTAGAATCATCATGAGTAATGCAAATGTACCTATTTTTTTTATCATATTTATATGACACCTCGTATATTTATTAATAAAAGTTCTATCCGATAGAAATTTCTGTTGATTCAGATAGAGTTTTTTTAGTGAATACTATTACCTATAAAACTGTATATTTCGCAATGTTTTTTGTATAATATCCCCCTTTTTTATCAAGATAATACTGATTATAAAAAATAAATATTAATAAAAACATAGGGGATTTCTTAAGATTTAATGAAGGTAGGGAAGTAATTTATAACAAGAATATTGAGGAGAAATTAATTATTTTATGCGAATTTTCTCTGAGGCGAGTTTGGGAATAAACGGTATTCCTAATAACTAAGAATTTTTTTCATTTTGGTTACTCTTTTTTTAAGTAACGTGGCCTACACGTTTTTCAACTATCCTGCTTCGTTAGTACAATAAGAAAAAGCTCTCCTAAAGGCAGCCTTGTTTTGCTAAAGCCCCCGTTAGCTTAATAACTTGTATGCCTTTCATGTTTATTGAGTTAGCAGTAGCGAAAGAAGGATTGTCATTTTTCCTACTAAAGAATTTTTTATCTCCAAAACAAAAAGTTGTTGACATCTAGAATAAAATTGGGTAAGATTCTATTAATTTGATACGCAAACTCACACGAATTAGTGAGTGGCGGAATTTTGTAGAGTTTTTTCTCTGTTTCATTCGCCCGTCGTCTATTTATAGACGACGGGCTTTTATATTTTTAGGAGGGTTTTTTTTGAATAAATTGAAGTTTTCTTTAGTAATTTTATTAGGTGCCTGTAGCTACGGGGTACTATCTTCCATTCTTAAAATTGGATTTTTAAATGGATTTTCTTTTCCTGAACTTTTAGGTGGACAATATGTATTTGGTTGGTTTGGTCTATTATTACTCGTTATTACCTTTTCTCGTCATAAAGTATCCCCAAAAAATATCTTATCGTTGTTAGCAGTTGGGACAACAATGAGTTTAACAAGTATTTTTTACGGGCTTTCTGTAAAAGAATTACCTGCATCCATTGCTATTGTATTGTTATTTCAATTCACTTGGATAGGCGTCCTAATTGAAGCAATTGCTAATAAAACTTTTCCAAGTCGCGAAAAGTTATTATCTATTCTCATCTTATTTGTAGGAACGCTGTTTGCAGGAGGGGTATTTGATGGGTTGGGACAGCAATTATCTATTAAAGGAATAATCTTTGGGTTATTAGCAGCTATAACTTTCGCCTTTTATTTCTTTGCAAGTGGACGTGTATCTACCGAAGTTCCAATCTTTTCAAAAAGCTTTCTTATGGCAACAAGTGCAACACTCTTTGTTTGTTTAATATATCCCCCAACATACTTGATTGATGGTACACTGCAGGATGGATTATGGAAGTATGCTTTAATTTTAGGTTTCTTTGGTGTTGTTATACCAGTCATTTGTTTTTCCATTGGTGTACCAAAAGTAGGGGCAGGTCTTGCAACAATTTTAGGAGCTGTCGAACTCCCAACAGCAGTTATCGCTTCTATTACACTGCTCAATGAATCCGTATCGCCTTTACAATGGATTGGAATTATTTTTATTTTATCCGGGATTTTCATACCTCAAATGTTAAAAATACAAAAAGAGAAGAGACAAAACTTTTTTCGTGAAGACACTACAGAAAATTAATTTATACGTATACACAGTAAATAGTTTTTTGTCTTTGGAGTATAATGCACATTCTTTCTTGTACTATCGTGACGACAAAAAAGCATGTACATCTTCGGTGAAATGCTAGGATTATAGCTACTATTTTGTAAATTCAAATGATGTCCATATACACCATTTGAATTTACAAAAATCCATTTTCCGATATTGGACTAAACTGCTTCGTTAGTTCAAGTGAAATCTTTCACAATATTTCAGTGAAAAATAGAACTTCTCATTTATTACAACTTCACAAAAAATACGATACACGATGAATTAAAGAATATTTAAAAAGCAATTGAAATGGTATATCCTAATAAAACTTACAAAAAGGCATCGAGAATGAATTTCTCGATGCCTTTTGTCTTTACTCTGAGTAATACCATCACTATATCTGTGAAGGTACTGCTTTATTGAGAGACAAGTGCTTTACTATTTAGAACGTGCTTGCTACTTTAATAGCTTTTTCAAGCCCTTCCGCAATAATTCCTTGTGCTTTATCCGGGAATTGGTTGTGACCTTCAATCACTATTTTCTCGATATCTTTTACACCGAAAAAGCCCATCATACTTGATACATATTTAACTGCCATTTCTAATTCAGCTGCTGGTCCCGTAGAATACACACCACCACTTGCATTAAGTAATGTAATTTTCTTACTTCCAATGAGACCTACTGGACCCTCTGGCGTATATTTAAATGTTTTACCCGCTCGATTTAAATAATCAATATATGTGTGTAGGACAGCTGGGATTGTTAAATTCCATAATGGGAAACCAAATACAACTTTATCAGCTGCTAAAAATTGATTTAGATATTTATCAGAAACTGCTACTGCTTTTGCTTCTTCCTCTGTTAAATCAAGTCCTCTACTAGATTTAAACGTACCGTTAATCATATGAACGCCTACATATGGCAATTCTTCCTTATACAAATCAAGCTCTATCACGGTATCATTTGGGTGTGATTCTTTATAGCTCGCTAAAAAAGCGTCATATAATTTCACACTCACTGATTGATCTGCTGGTCGATTGTTTGCTTTTACAAATAAAGTTGTTGTCATTCTCTTCTTCTCCAGTTGCTTCTCTTAAGTTGTGATTAGCGTATTATTTTTCTTTACAAAATCTTTTTAAAACTATATTCCATTTCTCCGCCTAGAGCCTCGGCTGTATCACCAGTCTCCCTGAAATCGTGTGTATGAATTTCTTCAAACGGACCAAAATCTACTTGCTTATAAAACTCATAACAAGGGAATCCATCATGTTCACCTTGAATATCGACAGTTCCATCTATTTTGACCTGTACAGATAATAGGTAATCAGCAGGTGGTGCCAATGCATTTAATGGGTTGCTAGCACTTGCACTCATCTGAAATTTGACGCCATCAGAACTCCATACAATATCCGTACACAAAATATCTTTTGTACTTGCTTGCCCTGATCTTTTATTAACGGAACCATTTGAAGTTGTAATTTTTTCCGTTGTTATTCCAGTATTCGCATGTGTGAAAATTTCTTTTTTATAAAAATCTACAACCACTTCTTGTTCTATTCTAGATCGATTAGCGTTTACAGCATTAGGTGTAAATTCACGTGAGTCACCTTCGAATTGAATCAAGTTTCCTGTTTTAATATCCTCCCTAGGTTCAGTCCAAGACATTGGAATAAATACACTTGCTCGAATTTTAATTATGTTAGTAATAGGAAACACCTCTGTAATTCTTATTTTTATTATGAGTAAAACATAATTGAGCCATTCAGCAAAACATGTCGCAATATCACGCGCACAATAGTCAATAGCTTTCCCATTAATATTTGCTGCTTCTTGTTCAAATAATGATAGTCTTCTAATTCATATTTATATTTAGATTGTCTTTTTAAAACTATATTCCATTTCTCCACCTAGCGCTTTTGGAGTATCACCTGTTTCTCTAAAATCATGTGTATATATTAATTCAAATGGACCGAAATCTGCTTGTTTATAAAACTCGTAACATGGAAATCCATCATGGGAGCCTTCAATATTTGTCACACCATTTTCATTAACACGTACATTTAATAAATAGTCAGCAGCAGGTGCTTCTGTATTTAATGGATTACTGGCACTAGCTCTCATTTCAAAAGAAACATCATCTGTGCCCCACACAACATTCGTACATACAATGTTTTCTGTACTTGTTTTTCCTTTTTTAATATCAACTGTTCCATCTGGATTAGTAATTTTTACAGTAACGATACAAGCATTTGCATATGTTGAAATTTCTTTTTTTAAAAAATCAATAATTACCTCTTGCTCTAATCTGGACCGCATTGTGTTTACAGCGTATGGTGTAAATTCGCGTGCATCACCAGCATATTCCAACATTTTTCCAGTTTTAGGTTCTTTAATAGGTTCCAACCAAGCATATGGAGCAAATACACTCCCTCTAATTTTCACGATGTTCGCCATGAGAAACCCCCATAATTTCTTTATTTTTGTTTCGGTGAATCTTATTTCTTTCACACTGAAATATAGTCAACTTGATTGACTACATTCCGAATAGTACAATGGAATTTATATATAGTCAATTAAGTTGACTTTTTAAAAGGGGGTTTATGTATGAATCATAGTGATTTTAGTGAATTGGACCTTACATCACTGTTGTCATTATCCTTTAGTACATCGATTAATGAACTACATACCAGATTGAGTGAATTGGGTTTTGGAGATATTAGACCTGTACATGGTTTTATGTTTAAATGTATGACGCCTAATGGAGCAACAGGTATAGAATTAGCCGAATACTTAGGGATCACAAAGCAAGCTGTAAGTAAAATGGTGGACTATCTTGAAAAAAGCGGTTATGTGAATAAACAACCTCACCCTACAGATAAAAGAGGGAAAATTATTATTTTAACTGAACGAGGTTGGTTAGTAGTGAAAGCAAAGGAAAACATACTAAATGAGCTTGAACAACGCTGGATTGGAAACATAGGTGCGGAACGACTGCAAATGCTCAAAGAAGATTTAAAAAGAATAGTTTATGAAACAAATGAAGGGAATATCCCCTCTATGTTCAGGCCTGTTTGGTAACGATTCCTTATACAGAAGATTTTAAAGTATGTTTAAGTGAATTGTATTAAGAAAAAAGAGGCAGCATCCCAAATAGGTACTGTCTCTTTTTATGAGTGCTTCGTTAGTTATAGGAACGTTTAATTAGTTTATTTTGCATACTTTATAAATCTTTGCTGTACTCTAAGCCCCGTCTTATTTTTTAGCTTAAAATGGATTTTCCCCTTTTATAAAAGGAATAAATACTACATAATTTGACCCAATAAAAAGAAGCCAAAAGATTACCGATGTAAGTCGCTGTTTAAAGAGATTGTTTCCCTTAAATATAAACAAACCAAAAATCAATGTGTATAAAACAAAGAAAATATATGCAACTCCAAACCAGTTCACCCATACGTTTCCGGTAAATGCGATTCCATAGTTCTCGTAAACAGATCTTAAAATATATAGCGTGAACAGTAAACCAATTGATAAGAGTGCAAGCATTTCAGCCAATTTAAATATAATTTTTTTCATTTCCCCCAAATTAATCACCTCATATCTAATATCTCTTAATATTATTTATACAACATTTTCAATGGTATATCCTTTGCGGTTAGTTGAATAAAACCTTCTTCAATAAACACCGAATATCAAAACATTAACAATATCATCGAATTAATAATAAAGTTGTGCACCCTTTTAATATCCATAATAATCCATAAAATTATGAAACATTCGCCAATTCAAAACGTATGTATATTAACAATACATCGAAAGGGAGAAAAGGATGTTAATAGCTTTTTATAGTACTCTTATAATCTTTTTAATTTTATTTATTGTCACTTTAAGTTATTTGGTCCTTCTGGTAAAGCTAAAAAAGGCAACAGGCGGTAATGTTATAGCCTTATTCTTCCTGTTATTATTAACGGGAGCTGTTTCAGGTATTTATGGATTTGACTTTTTTAAATTGCAAGTTGGAGAAGTACAAATAGCACAAGGCAATTGCTTTATTGAGTTTAATGATAATGGAAGAAGTATTGCAACGACTACAATTGAATTAAACGATAAAGTCTATCAAATAAAAGGTGATACATACAACCATTTGCCAGATGGGACTTATCAATGTAATGTTCATTATTTGCCAGCTACTAAAATTATTGAATCCCTCCACTTAGAAAAATAGTATGCATCCGTATGGAATTTTAGTTTTATTTTTAAAATCAATTTGTTTAGTTATTATGTTATTGTCTAAAAAAGAAAAACCCTGTAGTAAACTCTACCTTTTAAACTTAAGTTATAAATGAAAAGCACCTATTAACGTTGACTTATCAACATTTATAGGTGCTTTAAAGTTTCTTTTCTTGTCAAAAACATCTAATGACACCGATAGTCGAAATCAAACCAACTACCCTAAAGATTCACACTTTCAAACTATTTTCCCTCCAGCACCTAAACAAACATAAACGGCTCTGTATGAACTTTCGATTGAATGAACTGCACAGGTAATTTCTTCGCATCGCATAATTGAGTCATCTTCTGCGCAACACCTTGGATCATGACCTTTTCAACATGGTGCCCAGGGTCAACAATGCTTAAGCCATGTTGTTCTGCATCTTGTGCCATATGGAAACCGATATCTCCTGTTACAAATACATCTGCACCAGCAAATTTCGCTGTTCGAATGTATTTATTGCCGTCACCACCAACTACTGCGACTTTTTGTACAAGCCCGTCAACTGGACCGACAACACGGACAAATGGCACGTCCAATTGAACTTTGACGAACTCAGCAAACTCTTTTAATGTCATCGGTTTGTTTAATAAACCAATTCGACCAAGACCTTGCTCATTCGATTCCACTTCCGTCGTCCAAACATCATACGCTGGTTCTTCATATGGATGTGCATTGAGCATTGCTTTTAGCACGCGATTTTTTAATGATTGTGGGAACATGACTTCGATTTTTTGCTCGCTCACTACTTCTAATTGACCGATTTCACCAATTGTTGGATTTGCGCCGTCTAATGCTTGAAAACGCCCTTGTCCATCCGTAGAAAAACTGCATGAATCATAGTCTCCTAGTTGCCCCGCGCCTGCTTTTGCTAAAGCCCCGCGCATTTCATCCGTATGATTTTGTGGGACATAAACAGCTAACTTCATTAGATTTTCCTGATACGTTTGTTCTAAAATTTTACAGTTTGTTAATTGAAGAGCATCCGCTAGTAAATCATTGACCCCACCTGGTGCCACATCTAAATTCGTATGTGCTGCATATACCGCAATATCATTTTTTATGCATTTTTCATATAATGCACCTTGTGGATTGTCTGTACGTAAATTGGATAGCTTCATAAAAATAGGCGGGTGATGTGCAATAATAAGCGCACAGCCTTGTTCGATCGCTTCATCAACTACTTCATGCGTCACATCTAGTGTCACAAGCACCTTTGACACTTCTTTATTCAACGTCCCAATCGCTAAACCAATCGGATCATTTGGCATACAAGCGAATTTTTTCGGTGACCAAGATTCAAATAATTGAATGATTTCGTGACCATTTACCTTTTTCACAAAATTACCTCCTGTACCATATCAACAAGTTGTGCTAGTTCTGCATGTTTCGCTTCATTGTCAGCCGTTTTTTCAGCCTTTTCAATTGCTTGCTGGACGCGCTGCCAATTTGCCACTTCACGTGACCATTTTTCAACAAATACAGCCGGTTTCGTTGCAATTAATTTTGGACCTAATAAAATTTCAGCTTGTGATAAGTCCATCTGTCCGCGTTGTAAAACAAGCACTTCATACACTTTGCCATCCTCTTCTAAAATTACTTCATCTTGTAATGCCCAACGATTACGCATCGCCCATTCACGAATTGCTTTGGCATGAATATTCGGCTGTAAAATAAGACGCGTCACCGATTTTAAAGCTTGTGGATGTTTTTCTAAAATCGAAACAATTAGTGGACCGCCCATCCCAGCAATTGTTACCGTATCAATATGATCAGCTTCTTCAACTGCCGCCAATCCATTTGCCATACGTACGGTAATTTGATTTGTTAAGCCTTCTGTACGTACTTGGCGCACAGCGGACTCATAAGGACCTTTTACTACTTCTCCAGCTACAGCGCGCGAAGCAATTCCTTTGTGTACTAAATAGCATGGCAAATACGCATGGTCACTCCCGATATCTGCCACAACCGCACCCGTTGGCACAAATGATGCGACCATTTCTAAACGTTTTGAGAGCTTTTGTGCATTCATATTTCAATTTCCTCTTTTCTATTTTACAATGTACCTCCATTATATAAAAAAACCTCTCATCCGTCTTGTGGTTGAGAGGTTTTTGCTATGAGTTGGGCATAAATTACGACAATTGAGCTGATAGTTACTAACCCATCCTGTCATTTCCCCTGAGATATAACCATTTTTCGCTAAATTTCCTGTGAATCGACAAGCTGGAGTCACACACGCTTGATAGGATCGAGCGAATGTTCAGTTTTCACATTTCTAACAAAACAAAAAACATAGATACTAGATTGCTCTAGTACCTATGCTTTACGTTTTCAATATTATAGACCAGAAATGTAATCTGCTACAGCTTGTGCCTCTGCTTCTGTTTTAAGAATTGCAGGCATGCCACCGCTTTCAGTACCATTTAAAGCAACATCTTTAATGTGCTCAGCATCTAATCCAACGATTGAAGGACCCATGCCACCTGTTAAATCACCACCGTGACATGAAATACAGTTCTTTTGAGCGATTTCCTCACCGCTTAGTTCAACTACTTCACCTGAAGTTTCACCTTCAGCACTATTCTTATCTGCTGCACCCTCAAATGACATGAAGAAAATTAGTCCAATACCGAAAGCCATGATAAGTACATAAGGAATAAGTGGATTGTTTCTCATTGCGTTCCCCTCCCTCATTAATTATTTTAATTCTATCTGAAATAGAACCTAGTAAACACTAACAATTGTACTGCATATTTTGGAAAACGAAAAGCCCTATTCGATATATTTTACTATGATTGTAACAATTACGACAATTTAACATTAACCTTTTAATATATGTCTTGCAATAACCATTTTTTGGACTTCTGAAGTTCCTTCCCCAATTTCTAATAGTTTGGCATCTCGCATATAGCGTTCCACTTCATACTCTTTCATATATCCGTACCCACCATGAATTTGGATTGCTTCATCACACACTTCCATCGCCATTTCGGATGCATAGTATTTCGCAATTGCCGCTTCCTTGCCAAATGGACGTCCTTGATCCTTTAGCCAAGCCGCTTTGTAAACATAATTTCTTGCGATTTCAATTTTCACTTCCATATCCGCTAATTTAAACTGCGTCGCTTGAAACTGCGCTAATGTTTTACCGAATTGTTTACGTTGTTTGGCATATTGAACGGCTTTATTTAAAGCACCCTGCGCAATACCAACCGCCATCGCAGCTATTCCGATGCGTCCACCATCCAATGTCGTTAAAAATTGCTTAAAGCCGTTGCCACGCTTCCCTAAAAGATTTTCTTCAGGTACTGCGACATTTTCAAGTAGCAGCTCCGTTGTATTCGAAGCATTTAAGCCCATTTTTTCATAGTCAGATTTAATTTGGAAACCCGCAGCATCCGTTGACACAATGATTGCACTAATTTCTTTTTCATTATTTTGTCGATTCGTAATAGCTGTTAGCGCTAAATGTTTGGCATAGCTCGCATTTGTAATAAAAACTTTGGAACCATTTATCGTATACTGTCCATTTTCTAATACCGCTGTAGTTTCCGTGCCCCCTGCATCAGATCCAGCATTCGGCTCTGTTAAACCAAATGACCCAAAGGATTCCCCTGTACAAATCGGCACAAGATATTTTTGTTTTTGTTGTTCTGTCCCGAATAATTCAAGTGGTGCTCCGCCTAATGATATATGCGCAGAATACGTAATGCCCGTAGAAGCACAAACACGGCTCAACTGTTCGGTAACGATGGCAAAACTAATCGTATCTGCCCCTGCTCCCCCGTAAGCTTCTGAAAATGGTAAGCCCATTATCCCCATCTTGGATAATTCTTTAAAAATAGGCATTGGAAATTCTTTTGTCTTATCACGTTCAATTGCGTCTGGTGCTACAACTTCATCCGAAAATTCCCGCATCATTTTTTGCAACATTTGTTGTTCCGCTGTTAAGTCAAAATTCATGTCATCCCACCCTTTCTTTCACTCATGTATCCCCTTCATTTTATATGAAATACATAAACTTTCACAGTAAAATCGAGCTTAAAGTAGAATTTTTATTCAAAAATAAAAAAAGGACAAATTCGCTCACAAAAGCATTTGTCCTTTTTAAACGATTATTTTATTGGTGAACCATCAATTACGCCACGGCGTAATTGCGTCCAGATTTTTTTCCAGCACGCTCTAAAAACTCCCCTAAAAAATCTGTGACATCCGCCGGGGCTTAACTTGATTCAGCTGGGGTTTGAACTCCCACTGAATAGAATTGCATATTTGGCATTCATCTCCCACTCATAGAAGTAGGGGATGAATGCTGAATCAAGTTAAAGACTTCATATGTAAAACCATGCACCAATAATAATACAAAAACCGATAACTCCGGAAATTGTAAAGTATGTGATTTTCAGCATAACCCCACTAATCAGCCATAAAATACAGTTTGTAATTAGTAAGCCATATAGCATGTTATTATTTCCAGCAAAATACGTCATACTTATTTTCACCGAAATGCCCAGCATTAATAACGCTACTGCTAATTGAAGCATCGTAGCTAGTAATTTATTTTTCTTTGCAAAGTAAAAAGCTCCAGCTAAACAGCATGCAGCAAAGATTCCTGCAATAGCCACGACTACCCATTCATATTGAATCGTAAATAATAACACGGTAAACATTAGCGCAATGATCGGGAATATCGATGCAATGCCCCACTTTTTTCTTTTAATGACAGGATTTATTGCTTTTTTGGCATTCCCTGAAACTTCCTCATTTTGATTTCCTTCTGAGTAAAGCGTCATTAAAAAATCACAGTAATGCTCCGGTAACAATTTGTTTTGCTTCCAAAAAGTAATTTCATTCATAATAATTTGTTTTTTTTGATTTGACATGTAAAATTCCCCAAATCTACTTATATATTCATTCTATTACCATTGTAATTACTTGCAAGGTTTCATACATCAGTAAAAAGTAACAACCTTTTCTTTTTTATGGCTTACTTTTTGGCTACATTCATCATGAAAAAGGGTGAAGAAAATTTATTTATTTTCTTCACCCTTTATATGTTATTTACTTTATATGCTATTTATTCTAAGAAATCTTTCAGGCGTTTTGAGCGAGACGGATGACGTAATTTACGTAGTGCTTTCGCTTCGATTTGACGAATACGCTCACGTGTAACACCGAATACTTTACCTACTTCTTCTAAAGTACGTGTACGGCCATCATCTAAGCCAAAGCGTAGACGTAATACATTTTCTTCACGATCTGTTAATGTATCTAAAACATCTTCTAATTGCTCTTTTAACAGCTCATATGCTGCATGGTCTGAAGGTGATTGTGCTTCTGAGTCCTCGATAAAGTCTCCTAAGTGTGAATCATCCTCTTCACCAATTGGCGTTTCAAGCGATACAGGCTCTTGTGCAATTTTTAAAATTTCACGAACCTTTTCAGGCGTTAAGTCCATTTCTTCTCCAATTTCTTCTGGAGATGGTTCTCGGCCTAAATCTTGTAACAATTGACGTTGTACACGAATTAATTTGTTAATCGTTTCAACCATGTGTACTGGAATACGGATTGTACGTGCTTGGTCAGCAATCGCACGTGTAATGGCTTGACGAATCCACCATGTTGCATAAGTCGAGAATTTGAATCCTTTGCGGTGATCGAACTTTTCAACCGCCTTAATCAGACCCATATTTCCTTCTTGAATTAAGTCAAGGAATAGCATACCGCGCCCAACATAACGTTTAGCAATCGATACAACAAGGCGTAAGTTCGCTTCTGCTAAACGCTTACGTGCTTCCTCGTCGCCTTCTTCAATACGCTCTGCAAGACGAACTTCTTCAGCAGCAGAAAGTAAGTCAACACGACCAATTTCTTTTAAATACATACGAACCGGGTCATTGATTTTAACGCCAGGAGGAACACTTAAATCGTTTAAATCGAAAGTTTCTTCGCTTGCTTCTTGTTTCGAAAGCGCTTCTTCTTCAAACTCTTCTTTTCCTTCAACTGTTACATCACTTTTTTCTACTTCATCAGCAAAGTTAAAAATTTCTTCATTCTCTACTTCGAATAAAGTCAGTGTTTCGGAAATTTCCTTCATAGAAATTTCCCCAACTTGCTTTGCCTTTTGTAAAAGTTTTTTCTTCATTTCATCTAATGTAAGCCCATTTACTACTGTCTCTTTTGAATGTTTTGACTTTTCCGCCATAAACCTTCCTCCTTCTAAAAACAAATCGCCTTATATTCCTTTTACCGCTCTTCTTAACTGTATAATCTGTTGGGCTATTTCAAGAGCTCGCCTATGTTCGTGCATCTTTTCAGCTTCTTTTTGATTATGCGTTAATTTTTCTATTTCTATTTCGATACGGTGTTTTTCAATATGCTTTAAACAATCACTAATTTCCGCTTCACCATTTTCTGGGTCACGGTCGATATATGCAGCTTCCATAACTATTTTGCGCAATTCATTGTCATTTAAAACTTCTACAAAACGATGAAAATCTGCCATTTCATATTCTTCATAAAAACCCACTAAACGAACAAATACGGATAAATATTCTTCATGGATAAATGGTGCGTTGTTTCCTAATTTCAAAACTTTATTCACAACATTTACATCATGTAGCATATGAGCAAGTAATAATCGCTCTGCCCGATCCGTCGCCGTTTTTGGCTGCTTTTGCTGAACCAACTCAATCGGTTGCTTCAGTGCATTTTGACTACGCTTTTGTTCTTTTGCACCATCTGCTACAACTTTTCGTAATTGTGCACTAATCGCTTCTTGAGAAATATTTGTCTCAATTGCCAACTGACGAATGTATAAATCTCGTTCGGTCGGTGAAGAATTATCTTTCAATGTTTCAAGAACTTCTTGAATGTATTGTAAGGTGTCATTTTCAAATTGGAAGTTTTTCCCGCGCTTCGCATGCATCATCATAAATGCGATATAGGCGTGCGGTTTTTCAATTATTTGGTTTGTAAACGCTTCTTGACCATGCGTTTGAATATATTCATCCGGGTCAAGCTTGTTCGGTAAAACAGCCACTTCAACTTTTATTCGTTCTTCATGTAACATTTGTGAAGCACGTTTCGCCGCTTCAAAACCAGCATTATCACCATCGTAGCAAATCGTAATTTGCTGAACTAAGCGTTTGAGCTTTGTAATATGCTGGGGTGTAAGCGACGTCCCCATTGTTGCGACTGCATTATAAACACCTGCTCGATTGGCAGCCAGTACATCAATAAACCCTTCCATCAAGACCGCATGCCGTGTTTTTCTTATCGATGCACGAGCCTTGTCCAAATTGTAAAGCACCTGACTTTTATGGAAAATGGGTGTTTCAGGACTATTTAAATACTTTGCTTCATCGGCATCTTTATTAAGAATCCTACCCGAAAAAGCAATCGTTTTTCCGTTCTCATCTCGAATCGGAAACATTATTCTTCCTCGGAAACGATCGAAATATGTTTGATCACTTTCTTTTTGAATGATAAGCCCACATTCAGCCATCTCTTCTAAAAGAAAACCTTTTCGTTCTAACAATATCGAAAGTGTGTCCCAATTCGGTAACGCCCATCCTATTTGATGAGTTTCGATTTGTTCACGCGTAAATCCTCTTTCTAGTAAATAACTTAACGCAAGCTCTCCATCTTCTGTATTCATCAACAAATGATGATAAAATTCAGCAGCATATGCATGTGCTTCTTTCATCATTTCTTCTTTTTTTGAATATGGATTATTTGACGTCGTATGTTCTGATTGCACTTGTACATCTAACGGAATACCTGCACGTTCTCCCAATTTGATTAATGCTTCTGGGAATGCGATATGCTCGATATCCATCACAAACGTTATTGCATTTCCCCCAGCTCCACAACCAAAGCAATGGAAGATTTGTTTTTCTTGAGACACGGAAAAAGAGGGTGTTTGCTCTCCGTGAAATGGACATAATCCAAACCAGTTGCGCCCTCTTTTCGTTAACTGCATATAATCGCTAATCACATCGACTATATCAGACTGCGAACGAATCTGCTCAATCACATGTTCAGGTATTTTCCCAGCCATCTTATCACCATCTACTATTATTACTCTCTACATAATTCGAGAAGAATAAAAAAAATCCTCTAAAATACGACAAAATTTATGATTTTTTTATTAAAAAACTTATTCATAATATTTTTACCACAATTTTATTATTATAAAACAAAAAACTGAACGTTGCTATCTATTTTTTACTATTTCTGTGTTATACACCAAAAATCCTACTGAAAATAGAAAAAATAACAGATTTTTTTTTGTAAAAGCGTTTTTTTCTTACATATGGCGTTTTACGACCAAAAAACCTCCTCTTTTCACTGAGGTGGTTTAAGTGGGCTATTATTTTTCGCCTTCTAGCATATCTAAAATCGTATTTGCTGTTTCTTCGACTGCCCGATTTGTTACATCAATAACCCGACATCCTATTTTATCAGCTATTTGGTGAAAATAGCTAATTTCCTGCTCAATCCGTTGCTGTTGTGCATACGCAGCATTTTCAGTTAGTCCAAGTGTAATTAAACGCTCTTTACGTATATTATTTAATTTACCCGTGGAAATGACTAAACCAAAGCACTTCTTTGGATCGATTTGCATTAATTCAATGGGTGGCTCCACTTCAGGGACAAGTGGTACATTTGCTACTTTATAACTTTTATGTGCTAAATATTGTGAAAGTGGTGTTTTAGAAGTTCGTGACACCCCGATTAATACAATATCCGCTAATAATAGCCCCCTTGGATCTTGACCATCATCATACTTTACCGCAAATTCAATCGCTTCTATTTTTTTAAAATAATCGTCATCCAGTTGATGAACGAGACCCGGTTCTTGTAACGGTGATTCATTAAATGATAGCTCAATTAAATCCATCATTGAGCCCAGTAAATCAATGGTAGGCACATTATTTTCTACTGCCAAATTATAGAGCGCTTTTCGCATTTCCTTTTCGACTAAAGTGAAGACAATTGCTGCTTGTTGTTTGACTGCAATTTGTACGATTTTTTCAATGAGTTCAATATCATTGATTCGGGGAAATTTTCGAATTCTCACTTTATCAAAATTCGGTCGAAATTGGCTGACAACTGCCTTTACCGCATTCTCACCTGTTTCACCAACTGAATCTGAAACAACAAAAATTGTTAAACTTTTCATTAGGCTCTCCTATAAATCATGCGTTTCTGCTAAAGAGATGAATGCACGCGTAATACTTGTTTTTGTTAGGCGTCCAATTACTTCAATTCCATTTTCAGTTTCCTTTACAACAGGCATCGAATCAATTTCGCGTTCAATTAATTTATTTGCTGTCATAACTAAAGAATCTGAAGCTAAGCAATACGCAATATTCGGCATTCTCGTCATAATAATATGTACCGGTATTTTATTTAAGTCTTGTGTACCTATACTTGATCTTAATAAGTCCTTACGTGATAAAACCCCTTGTAAATACCCATCTTTATCCACTACAAATAACGTTCCGACATCTTCTAAGAACATATGACAAATCGCATCGTAAACCGTCATACCTTCAGCAACAACTACTGGTACAGATTGAAAATCCTTAACTTTTAAATTCAGCATAGACTCTGTAATTGCTACAGTAGATTTCTTGCCGGCATAAAAATAGCCAACACGCGGCCTGGCATCTAAAAAGCCAGCCATCGTTAAAATGGCCAAATCCGGACGCAAGGTTGCACGCGTTAATCCTAGGCGCTCTGCGATATGTTCACCTGTGATTGGTCCATTCTCTTTAACAATTTGCAATATAGCCTCTTGACGTTTATTGAGTTCTATTAGACTCACCCGCTTCAAATAATGTTATACTTATTTCTTAATTATTATATACTATTTCGCTCTATATTGCGAAGAAAACAATCCCATGCTACAATATGAGCGTAGAACTGTATTGTTCTTTAAAACAACTTAATAGTACAGCGATGATGGGATTAATAAGTATCAATTTAACGTACAGCGAGTAGGGATAGTGTAAGCCTATATTCAAATTGAGAAACGGCACCCTGAGCTTTTTTTAAAAGAGGTTTTTTAAATCGTGTTTCGGTACAATTTTTGCGCACATTATGGCATACTTTTTCATAATGCGCTGAGATTGGTTACATAATTTAGAAAACAAGCGGGGTGGAACCGCGGGTATATCACATATGATGCACTCGTCCCCGGGCATAGTTATTGTGCCCGGAGACGGGTGCTTTTGTTATTTTCATTCAGCGGGTATTTGAATACCCAATAAATGAACATGCCCCAGCGGATGTCACAGATTTTGAATGGAGTTAATTGCAAGACCTCCCCGCAATTCAAAATCTGGACGCAATTACGTCAAGGCGAAATTGATTAAATTTACAATTGGAGGAATTTTTCATGACACAAAAATCAATGGAAACAATCGTAGCTTTAGCAAAACATCGTGGATTTGTATTTCCAGGATCTGAAATTTACGGCGGTTTAGCAAACACTTGGGATTACGGTCCACTAGGTGTAGAACTTAAAAACAACGTTAAAAAAGCTTGGTGGCAAAAATTCGTTCAAGAGTCTGAACACAATGTCGGCCTTGATGCAGCAATTTTAATGAACCCAAAAGCATGGATCGCTTCTGGTCACGTAGGAAACTTCAATGATCCAATGATCGACTGTAAAGCATGTAAATCTCGCCACCGCGCAGATAAATTAATTGAAGACGCTTCATTAGAAAAGACTGGCAACGAAATTATCGTGGATGGTATGAGCTTTGACCAAATGAAAGAAAAAATGGAAGAGCTTGCAGTAACTTGCCCAGATTGCGGTAAAGTTGATTTCACAGATATCCGTCAATTCAACTTAATGTTCAAAACGCATCAAGGTGTAACAGAATCTTCATCAAACGAAATTTTCCTACGTCCTGAAACAGCACAAGGAATTTTCGTTAACTTTAAAAACGTTCAACGTTCAATGCGTAAACGTACGCCATTCGGTATCGCACAAGTCGGTAAATCATTCCGTAACGAAATCACGCCAGGTAACTTCACATTCCGTACACGTGAATTCGAACAAATGGAATTAGAATTCTTCTGTAAGCCAGGTGAAGACCTTGAGTGGCATTCATACTGGAAAAACTTCTGTAAAGATTGGTTATTAAACCTTGGTATGAAGCAAGATTCAATGCGTTTACGTGACCATGAAGATGATGAACTTTCTCACTACTCAAACGCTACAACAGATATCGAATTCCGCTTCCCATTCGGTTGGGGTGAGCTATGGGGTATTGCAGACCGTACAGACTTCGACTTAAAACAACATATGGAGCATTCAGGTGAAGATTTCACTTACATTGATCCAATTACAAACGAACGCTACGTACCATACTGCATCGAACCATCATTAGGTGCAGACCGTGTGACATTAGCATTCTTATGTGATGCCTATGATGAAGAGCAATTAGAAGGCGATGACAAACGTACTGTATTACGCTTCCACCCTGCTTTAGCACCATTTAAAGCAGCAGTATTACCGTTATCGAAAAAATTATCAGAAGAAGCTGGCGATGTTTGGGCTGATTTACGTAAAGCTTTCCCAGTAGACTTCGATGAATCACAATCAATCGGTAAACGCTACCGTCGTCAAGATGAAATCGGTACACCGTTCTGTATTACGTATGACTTCGATTCAAAAGAGGACGGTCAAGTAACAGTACGTCACCGCGATTCAATGGAACAAACACGTATGCCAATCGCTGATGTAAAAGCATATATCGAAAAACACTTACAATTCTAAACGAATAGAGCAAGACCAACATGTTGTGCATAGAACATGTTGGTCTTTTTTTACGTATCCAACCGAATCCCCTCCAAAAATTAAGAAGCAAATTCGCTGGGAATGAGTTATAATTTTCTGAAAAGTTATTAAATGGGGGGATCTTTATGTTTTTCCAATTAAAGAAATCACCAAAAATAGTGCCGGATACATACGACAAAGCTTTTCAACTCGTAAGTGCTGTTATCCATCAAGAATGCCCAGAACATCGTGCCAATCACCATATTTTATATTCAGCTAATCAAAAATTAGAAGCTTACTTAGAAGCGCAAAAACATTTCCGTCAGTTTGAGGACCCTGCAACCGAAATCGGGAAATTTAGCACCGAAGCCTATCAAGTCGCAAAGAAAAAATATCATCAACTTTATTATATTATCCGTGGCTTCATGCATTTGAGCGACGAAAACAAGCGCGACCATTTCAACCATCGTTTTCGTTTTCATGCAGAAAAATTAGATACAATGTATTTACTATGGGAGCAAAAAAATTACTGGCAACTACTAAACTTAGATGCTTCATTTTATGAGCAATTGAAAGATGATTTAGTCCCAATGCTTACGCAGTTTGAATAGGAAACGTTGTGCCTATATGAACCTCTTGAAACTTTTCAAGGATTCCAAGCGTAAATATACTATTCATATAACTAGGAGGCAACTCGGTGGAATCAAAAGAACAATTATTGCACCATTTAACGACAATTGAAGAATGGGAAAAGGATCAAAAGGGGTTATGGTTTTGGGAGAAAATCGGTCGAATCCCATTTAAAATACTTGATAAATTAACACCGAAGATCATTCAAGAGAAGATTTCCTTATTAATCGATGAATTAGTAAGCTATGTTCAAACGGGCGGAAAATACTTATTGAGTGAAAAGTCGATGCTTCAACATATTCAAAAGCATACATTGCACTCAATCGAGTCCATTGAAGATATTCAAAACATGCCGATTGCTGATATGGTTGAGCTAAGTGTAAAACTCCAAAAGAGTCGGGCAAAATTAGCAACTGTCCAAGGTGCATCAACAGGCTTCGGAGGCATTTTTACACTGGCTATCGATATTCCTGTTATTTTAGGGATGGCCCTTAAAACATTGCAAGAAATTGCCTTTATCCATGGCTATGATCCGAATGATAAAATGGAACGAATTTTTATTGTCAAATGCTTACAGTTTGCCTCTTCTGATATTGTTGGTAAGGAAGCCATTTTAAAAGAATTAGCCAAAGATTATTCAGAACCGAAGTCAGCAGAAAATATGGTGTCGCAAATGCAAGGTTGGCAAGAAGTATTTTATACGTACCGCGATAATTTCGGCGTGAAGAAGTTTTTACAAATGATCCCGATTGCTGGGATGGTATTTGGCGCATTTATTAATAAGTCTATGATTGAGGATATTGCCGAGGCGGGTATGATGTTGTATCGAAAACGTCGTGTTATTGAGAGATTAGCCACTGAAAAAAACGTATAAATTAACGTCAACTAAACTAACTTCAAGTTTAGTTGACATTTTTTATGAATGACGATTTAAAAAATTTAATCTCCTGCTATTTCCACTATTTCACCAGCAACATACTGGTACCGTTTTCCCGCCGTTTCATGATAAATAATCCACTCATCATAACTGGAAATTAATGATGGCTTTTCAATTTGAAACTCCTGAGTCGGAACAACTACCTCTTCACTTGAAAGGTATTGTGATAACTCCCCAAGTACAAGTTGCTCAAATTCCGATGTTTTTTTATGAAAAACACTAGCAGCGGCTATAAGAAACGGAAAACAAATGACGATAATTACAATTCCAATCATCAACTTATTCAATGTATTCCCTCATTTTCGCCATCTCTACATTTTGGCGGTGAGCATCTTTCATCTCATCAAAAAATTCGTATTTATTTTGCAACTGCAATTCAAGTTCTGCATCTGGATTTGCTAGGCTTTGCAAATATACTTTTGATTCCTTTATGCGCTCCGCAATTTCAGTAGGCTTCGCTGTTACTGTCCCGTGCCCCGGTACAAGCGTATGAATGGCATGTTTGTGAAAAATCACCTCGGCCTTTTCCATAGTCGCCACATAGTCATCATAGCTACTATCAATAAAAGGAAACTCAACATCCGACAAATAATCGCCGGCTAGCAGAATACGTTGCTGTTCGACAACCGTAAATAAACCATCTTCTGTATGCCCTGGCGCTAAATAAAAAACCAACGTTAATGATGCTAATTCAAGCTTTTGCCCGTCTTCTTCAATAACCAAATCAACAGCAGGATAATCAATCGGGTAGTTTCTTGAAATATAATATTGCGCATCAAATTTTTCGATTTGTTGCACGGCTTGTTCTTTATTTGGATTATTTGCAAATGCTTGTGAAGCAATAACAAATGCATTTGGAAAAGCTCCTGCTGCAATAATATGATCAAAATCACTATGCGTAAAAATAAAATACAGCTTTCGATTATTTAAAACACGCACAACATAACTTTTTATTTCATCCACTTCATTTGGCAACCAATTTGGGTCTATTAAAATAACGGCATCTGTCGTTTCAATCAAAGTCGTCGTTGTCTTATATAAAATACTTTGAAAGACTGTCATAATTTCGTTTTGATAGTGAATCATTTTTAAGTTCCCCCTGTACAATCGTAAAAAAACCAGCTATTAGGAATTCCCGCTAACTGGTTTTATAAATTTGGTATTTAGTCCGTTGACTCTTTCTTTTCGCGCAATAATAATGGTGTTCGTTCTAATTGTTCGATAAAGCTTCTTGATTTTAAACGAATCCCCGTTTGCTCTTCATAAATCGTGGTCACAATCTTTTTAATAAATTGCTTCGTTTGTGGCTTTAAATCCAACTTACCTACTTGATCAATCGACACCGTATAAAACATACGAATGAGTTTCAATTGCGTCGGCGATAACCGGATGATGTATGGATCTCTATGAAAACAGCGATGGCATAAAAAACCACCTTGCGTAAATGAAAACGCAAACTCCCCGTCCACTGCCCCGCAACTCGCACAAGCATGTAAAATCGGCTGAATTCCAGCATATGCAAGCATCTTCCAATCCACAAATAACGTAATTGCTTCTGGATCATAACCTTCTTCAATCGCAGTTAAGGCTTGTGTTAATACATCAAATGCAAACGGCTCAGCATTGCCTTCCTCCACTAATCGATCGACAAGTTCCATAATATAGCTGGCATATGCTGTCGCTACGATATCGGTTTGTATATGACGCATCGCATTCAAATGCTCCCCTTGTTGCAGCGTCCCCATTCCTGATGTACGCTGCACGAGAAAGATGCCATGCATAAAGGGCTGCGTCACTCCTGCTAAACGACTCGTTGGCTTTTTAGCACCGCGCGCCATACAAGCGACTTTTCCCGCTTCACGTGTCATTAACGTAACAATTTTATTGGATTCACCATAGGCACGCGCTTTTAAAACGATGCCTTCCCATTTATGTAGCATCTTCGCACATCCTTTATTTCGTTCATCCTCTTATTATACATGACTTGCTCCGTCGAAATCACTTTAATGAACTGTTACTCCTTCACCGAGCACTTTTTTTACCCATCCTAAATTTTGAACCGCACGTACTTCTACATCCGCTAATGGATAAACACGATAAACGCCGTCTTTATCAAGCAATGTAGCCGTCGCATCAAATTGAGGTTTGCCAATCGTGACGGTTTCGCCTTCTTTCGTAATTTCAAAACTTCCAATCCCGCCGACCATTGTGTTCGGTATCGTTAAAATCGTTGAAAAATAATTCCCTAGTGAATAAAATACATGCGTTTCATGTCCGGCATCATTTTTAAGTTTCGTATACGGCTGCAATACGTGCGGATGCGTACCAAAAATGATATCTGCTCCCGCTTGATTTAGCACCTTCGCATGATGACGTTGATAGTCATTTTCCGAAACGGTATACTCCGGACCCCAATGCATCGATACAACAACGACATCGACTAAATCCCGAAGCGCTTGAATATCCGCTGTCATCTTTTCCTCATGAATATAGTTCACGATAAACGGCGAGCCCTTCGGTAAATACAAGCCATTCGTGCCATATGTATAGCCTAAAACACCAATTTTAATTGAACCAAATTCAAGAATCCTTGGCTTATTTGCATCTTCTTTTGACTTGTAAGCACCTGCATAAGGCATATTATGCGTTGCCAAATTTTCAAAAATCGTTCGTACACCGCCTTCTCCTTTATCAACTGTATGATTATTCGCGAGATTGACCATATCTACGCCTGCATTTTGTATATCTCGAATAATATGTGGAGGGCTTGAAAATTGGGGATACCCGCTAAGTGCATATTTATTGCCAACAGGTGGCGATTCTTGGTTCGCGATTAAATAATCATAGCTTTGCATAAGTGGTGTAACTGCAGCAAATGACGAAGAATAATCCTTATATTTAGCCAAACGTAAATGCAATAAAACATCTCCAAGCATCGCAAAACGGATGGAGTCTTTTACAACAACGGGCTCCGGTTCTGGTTCAACCTTTTTCTCCACTACTGGTTCTTCTATCTTTGGAGATTCACTCGCCACATTTTCATGCATTTCAGTAACCGCTACTGTATTTTTGACATCTTTTCGTTCCATATCAATTGGATCTATTCCAAACGCTACGACAACAAACACTAATGCGGCAAGCGATACAATCCAAAATCCGAAAAGAACTTTATTTAACTTACTCAAAGCTATTCGTACCACCTTTTAATCAATTACGTCTCGACGTAATTGCGTCCAGATTTTTTTCGAGCACGCTCGAAAAACTCCCCTAAAAAATATGTGACATCCGCGGCGCTAACTTGATTCAGCAGAAGTCCCCCTACGGGGACTTCTGCTGAATCAAGTGTAAAATTATACCTATTTATAATAATACCAAATCTATTTTATTAATCAATATGTAATAATACACAAGCAAAATCAAAAAAAACAGATGCGACATAAGCCACATCTGAAAAAATTCTTAGTATTCGTCATCTCGGAAACCGAAGTCTCGTAAATGCGTTTGTTTATTACGCCAATCTTTTTGAACTTTTACCCATAGCTCTAAATAAACTTTTGAGCCTAAAAGCATTTCAATATCTTTACGCGCTAATGAACCAACCTCTTTTAAGAGTGATCCACGTTTCCCGATAACAATCCCTTTTTGTGAATCGCGTTCCACCATAATTGTCGCTTGCACATGAATCATGTTTTCCTTTTCTTCATGTGGTTTAATACGGTCAATAACTACTGCAATTGAATGTGGAATTTCCTCACGTGTTAAATGCAATACCTTTTCACGAATCATTTCCGAAATAATAAAACGCTCTGGATGATCTGTTACTTGGTCTGCTGGATAATATTGTGGACCTTCTGGCAAATATTTTTCAATCGTTGTCAGTAAGTTTTCCACATTATTGCCTTGTAGTGCGGAAATCGGTATAATTTCTGCAAAATCGAATTTATCTTTATATGAGTCAATAATTTTTAATAATTCATCCGGATGAACAAGGTCGATTTTATTAATAATTAAAAAGACTGGCGTTTTATTGCCTTCAAGCAATTCAATAATAAATTCATCGCCTTTACCAATCTTTTGTTCTGCATTTACCATGAACATAATTGCGTCCACTTCTCTTAATGCATTACGAGACGTTTTTAACATGAATTCGCCTAGCTTATGCTTTGGCTTATGAATGCCTGGTGTATCGATAAAAATCGTTTGTGAATTATCTTGTGTTAATACACCTTGTACTTTATTACGTGTTGTTTGTGGCTTATCTGACATAATCGCGATTTTTTGTCCGATTACGCGGTTTAAAAATGTTGATTTCCCTACATTTGGGCGTCCTACAATCGATACAAAGCCCGATTTGAAGCCGCTGTTATTTTGCTGCATTTTCCATATCCTCCGATGTAAAAGCACCCGGTAAAAGGTCTCCCACTGTTGTTTGTTGAACGTCTCCATTCAAGTTTGTTAAATAAACTGGCATCGTTTGTGAACAAAACTCAGCCATTACCTGTCTACAAGCACCACAAGGCGAAACAGGCCCTGGTGTATCTGCTACGATTGCGATTGCTGTAAATTTCGTCACACCTTCAGAAACAGCTTTAAAAAACGCTGTACGCTCGGCGCAATTTGTCATACTATAGCTCGCATTTTCAATGTTGCAGCCGTGATAAACGCTACCATCTTCCGTAAGCAGAGCTGCCCCTACTTTAAATTTAGAGTACGGTACATAGGCATTTTCACGCGCAATTTTTGATTGTGCGATTAGTTGTTCCATGTTCATGGGAATATCCCCCTTTTTTTCATTCAATTACGCTAGAGGCTCTACCTTCATTCAATGTCTATTTTAACATCTACCAAATGATATTCAGAGCCATTTTGGTAAAAATATGAGTAGTCCGATTATAACACTTGCGCTCGCAAATACAAGTACAGCCCCTGCTGCAACGTCTTTTGCGTCTTTCGCTAAAGGTTGGATTTCTGGTGAAGATAAGTCCACAACTCGTTCAATTGCCGTATTGAACATTTCAGCACCAATAACAAGCGCGATGATGAGCGTTAAAATAAGCCACTCCACTAAGCTAAGTCCTGTAACGATTCCCGCAATTACTACAACGAACGCACTCACAATATGAAAGCGTAAATTTTGTTCTTTCGCTGCAGTTAAAATCCCTTGTATCGCATAGATAAATGAACGAAAAAATTTACGGACGTTCATTTGTATCACGACCTAAGCCGTAAGTTTCTAACACTTCATCTTGCTTGCCAAACATGATTTTTTCATCTTCAGGCGTCATATGATCATAACCAAGTAAATGTAAGAAGCCATGAACAGCAAGGAACCCTAACTCACGCTCAAAGGAATGGCCATACTCCTCCGCTTGTTCACGTGTACGGTCCGTCGAAATAATAATATCGCCAAGCACTCGTGGCATCCCTTCACCGATAATTTGAACTTCATCTTCCCCTAATTCTTCCATAGCAAAAGAAATAACATCTGTCGGCTGATCCTTATCACGGTATTCGCGATTAATTTCATGGATTGCTTCATTTGTTACGAACGTTACTGAAACTTCTGAGCCCTCTTCAATCCCTTCGATTTTGGCAGCATGCTGAAGCAGTTTTTCTACTAGCTCAATATCTGCTTCCTTCACTCCATTTGTTTCATCTAAAAAATCAATTGTTAACATGTTGTTCCTCCTAGCGTTATTTTGGATATTCAATACGTGAGTGGAACGTTCCATTTAATGTTTCACATAACACATCTTCAATAATTTTTAGCTCTTTTAATGAAATATCACATTCATCAAATTGATCGTCTTGAACACGGTCTTGAATAATCGATTGGACTAATTTTTGTATTTTCTCTGCATTTGGATTTTGCATCGAGCGCACGGCTGCCTCTACACTATCCGCTACACTAATAATTGCCGCTTCCTTCGTTTGTGGCTTTGGCCCTGGGTAGCGGAACACACTTTCATCCAATTCTTTCCCTTCCTCTTTTGCTTTAAACAAGAAGAATTTTAACAAACTTGTCCCGTGATGTTGCAAACAAATATCAATAATTTCTTGCGGCATTTTATGTTTCCGTAGCAACTCGGCCCCGTCCGTCGTATGGGCAATAATAATTTTCGCACTGCTTTCAGGCGGCAAAGAATCATGCGGGTTTGTCCCCATCTGATTTTCAATGAAAAACAAAGGTCTTTTCGTTTTTCCTACATCATGATAGTAGCACCCTACACGCGCAAGTAAACCATCCGCACCAATGGCCTCACTTGCAGCTTCAGCCAAGTTTGCGACCATTACACTATGGTGATAGGTCCCTGGTGTTTCTGTTAACACTTTACGCAATAACGGATGATTTGGGTTCGATAGTTCGATTAATCTCATCGTGGATAAGAAACCAAATGCCGATTCAAAATACGGCAGTAACCCCATTGTTAAGGCGCCCGAGAGCAACCCTGAAATGATACCTGCTGCCATATAAAACGAAACTTCTTTCAAGCCATATCCTGACTGAGCCATTAATAAATAAAATGCAATAAACAATACGTTCATAACCGTTACAACTGCAACAGATTGTAAAATATGAGAACGTTTTTCTACGCTTCTCATGAAGAATAACGATGCAAAGCCACCAAATAAAATATACAGTGCCGCATCCATTTGAAGGACAGCTGCATACCCCTCTTGGAAAATGATGCCCGCTGAAGCCGCAGTCGTGATTGTTACAACACTTGCCGCTCGATCATTTGCAAGCACGCGTACAAGCATCGTCGCCATTGCAGAAGGATAAACAAAGGCCATTACTAATTCAAAGTTTATCGAAATTAAACTAATGAGCTTCATCATAATAATCGCAATCGAATAAACAATGACCGTAACGAGTAAGGCATTTCGCTTTTTCGATAGGGACTGTGTGGAACGCTCAAATAAAATGTAAAGGAACGACATTTGTAGCAAAATTAAAATAGCTAATCCAACAATCGGCTTGACGGATGTTTTATTATCAAGCATTGCTAACAGTTCAAGCTGACGATACACCTCTCGCGTGATAACTTCGCCTTCTTGAACGATGATTTGCCCTTGTAAAATGCGCGTAGGTTCTACCGCTTCTCGTGCTTGTTGTTTAGCAACTACCGTTTTTTCTTTATCTAATATTTCGGTTTCTACAATAGCGGCACGTCCAATTATGACCGCTAAGCTCATCAGCGGTTCAGGAATCGAATATTGCTGACGAATTTTACTTTCAAATTCATTGCGGAACGAGATTAATTGGTCTTTTCGTATCGACCTCGTGAGACTTTCCTCTACTAAATTAGCCAGCGTATCTCGTGTACTCGTAATATTAGCTTTTGATGCATTCAGTAGGTTAGCAAGTTGTGCTTCCGAGATGGAAAAACTTGATTGATGTTCTATTATATCTTTTAAACTCTTTTTCAATAAAGTAATTTGCTCGGCTTCCGATGGTACTTCTTTCTCTTTTTCAATTTCTTTTTTTACTTCTAAAACGATATCAAAAATTGTTGTAACGAATGTCGAGCGATGATTGGCAATTTCATCATTGAGTACATAGACTGGATCGATTAATTGCTCTGCTGTTTCTTTGTCTAACTCCGTTTTTGCTGTATCTTCCACCGTTTTTGTGGAACGAATCGTTTCCGGTGCGAGTTCCGTTAATTGAATATCATATGTAATGCCTCTCACATTATCCAGCATCAATGTAAACTGTAATAATGCAGTGAGGAGAAGGACTATAATTAAAAAGGTTCGAAAACTAATAAGCTCGATAATTTTCTTTATTTGCTTTCCCATCATGCACCTCCATTTATGTATATAAGTATTCTACCAAATTTATGTTCGTCTGTTTATGAAAAGCCCCATATGTTTTCATAATATTTGTCGTTTTTAGGAAAAAAGTGTTTCACATTCGTAAAAAAAGCTTCCAATTCCCTATAAAAGGAATGAAAGCTTTTGGACTAATTTAATTCAGCGGGAATTGAATCCCCGCTGAATTAAATTAGTGCCCCTCTGGACGCAATTATGCCGAGGCATAATTGATTCATTATTTTACAACTCTTTTTCTGAATAAGCTTGAATAACTTTTGCAACAAGTGGATGACGAAC
Source organism: Solibacillus cecembensis (assembly GCF_050272495.1). Lineage (NCBI taxonomy): Bacteria > Bacillati > Bacillota > Bacilli > Caryophanales > Caryophanaceae > Solibacillus > Solibacillus cecembensis. The sequence continues at coordinate 72,522 of NZ_JBNNMF010000019.1, forward strand.
CACATCACCCTGCTCAAGAATTTGGAAATGAATATCTTTCACATGCTTCAATGTTCGCTCAGCAACAATCAACCCAGATTCTGTATTTCTAGGTAAATCAATTTGGGTTGTATCGCCGGTAATGACCATTTTAGAGCCGAAACCGAGACGTGTTAAAAACATTTTCATCTGCTGATGCGTCGTATTTTGCGCTTCATCTAATATAACAAAGGCATCATCTAATGTTCGACCGCGCATGTAGGCAAGCGGGGCTATTTCAATTGTTCCGCGCTCTAATAAACGTTGTGTTTGTTCTTGCCCATAAATATCATGCAGGGCGTCATACAATGGGCGCAAGTAAGGATCGACCTTCTCTTTTAAGTCACCTGGTAAGAAACCTAAAGATTCCCCTGCTTCAACAGCTGGACGTGTTAAGATAATACGTTTCACATGTCCATTTTTTAATGACTGCGTGGCCATCACAACAGCTAAATACGTTTTCCCTGTACCTGCTGGACCTATCCCAAAAATTAAATCCTTATGTCGAATCGCACGAATATATTCCCGTTGTCCAATCGTTTTGGCACGGATAGATTTCCCCTTTGTATTACGTGCAATTTCTTCATCATAAAGCTCTGCGTAGTATTCAATTGTCCCTTTATTCGCCATTTCAATAGCTGTGGAGACATCGCGTTGATCAATATTAATATTTTTACGAATCACCTTTAAAAGCGCCTCTAAAACAGCATGTGCTCTCTGTTTTTGTGCATCATTATCACCGGCAATTTGGATCACTTCACCACGCGTAATAATTTGAACACCGTATGTTTCCTCTATAAGCGTAATATTTGCATCGGACATCCCTAAAAGCATTACCGCTTCATTTGGATTGTCGATTTGGAGCTCAACAAGTTTTTCTGACATACTCATTCTCCTTGATCAATTGGACGTGGTTGTGCAATATTTTCATTTACCAAAAATAGGACTTTCCCCTTTACTGTATCATCATCAGTCGTTACGTGCAAAAGTTTTTCATTTTTGATAGTTGATTTGAGCGGCAAAGACCGAATCATTTTTTCATGTAATAACGGTAATACAAACGTATCAATTTCATCTTCATCTATCTGTTCTGTCTTTTGTTCAAAACTTCGATATGGCTCATATGTGACGATTGTTTTAAGCGGCTTAATCGATTGCTCCTGCCACGCATTTTGAAGCTGCTCCCAGTTCCATTTATACTCCCAGCCATAATCCACCAATACATTTAATGTTACTTGCCTCGGAATAGAAAACGTAGACTCCAACCAATAATCCGCAAAAACTTCCCCTTGCGCATCCACTACAAAATTCGTACCATCCCGTTCCAATACTCCAGATACAAGCGTATCCCCCTTATACACCGTTTCATTAGGGGCCACTTTACGGACACCGCTTGAAATTTTAAAGTGCGTAATTACGCCACTATTGGAGGCAATCAAATGTTGCTTTTGAGTTGTTTTCTTAGGAGTAGATAACTTAGGTGCTAATTGTGGTGCAACGATAATATGACTTCCCTGCTTCGTTATATGTATCCATGAAAATTCACGAAACCGTTCCATCAGTTGTTGGCGCAATAAATAATCATCGATAAATTGCCCACTTCTCACTGGCACTTGAATCGCTAATTCCTCCGTTAAATATTGATAAACCTCATCCTCAAGCTCCACGGTACTTGCCTCAACATCTATCTTCCAAACAAATTGTGAAAAAACCACTGGAATAACAAGTAAAAATAGCAAGCCAACGATACTGACTACATCTTTTTGCAAAATTCGATTCGGCGTTGCGTAACGGATTTTCAATTTAACATGATAGTTTCTACGGGCTTCTCTTATAGTAGGTAAATGAAAATGCGATACAGAAAAGGTAATTTCCTGTTTCTTAAAACGAATGTTGTATAAAGGGACTTGATGGCTTTTTAAATATTGTATGAACGAAGATGATGCATTCCCTTGCTTTAACGAAATATATAACAAACGTCCATTCACTTTAGTCATCGTTGAATGCGCTCTATCGTCATTTTCTGTAATGATTGACATGTCAATAAAAAGCCATCTTCCTGTAAAAACTGTACAGCAATTTCTTTTCCAGTCACATGCATATGAAATTGTTCAAACACACATTCATACTGATCAGTCGTAATATTTCGAATTTGATACGTACCGTGATAGCGTATTTTTTCGGTGTTGGAAATTTTTAATGTAGGTTCTGATGGAAATAATTTTTTCAAATTAAAATGCCCCCCTTAGCGATACTATATGCGTACAACCTGGAGGACATGTGTTTTCAGATAGATTTGCTTAAACCCCTTTAATCATACTGAGAAAATCGCTAACATTTCGAAAAGGAAGCACCAAATATCCATCACCACAAATGTCACATGGGAATGGTTTGTTTTTTATTATACCTACCATAATTATTTCGCATTTCTTAATTCACTATACTGCACAGTTATCCGATTTTCGGGATTTGTTAGAAACGCATTCCCCGCGCTCGTATAATCACAGCATAAACAAGTCCCGCAGTATATAGAGGGAAAACAAATACTGACGCAAATAAAAGAAGGAGCCCCATTCCGTAATCGTCATTATCTTGCAACATTCCATCTGGGATAACAGAAGATATTGTAAGTGACCATATAAGCATATACGGAAACCAAAGCACTGTAGAAAGTAATAGCAAGTAACTTCCCACTAGTCGATTCTTAGTAACCTTGAAAAATATAATCAAAAATGTTACCCATAATAAAATCAATATGAAATTAAAAACTTCTTGTGGTATTCCAATAGCGTCACTCCAAATCGTTCTATTAATGTACATAAAACCGGATATGAAAAATAAAAATCCAAACGCCGCACTAATAAAATTCAACTGAAGAAACACGCTCACTCAAACCAGCCCTTTCCTTGTTATACCAAATTAGACGTTTATATGTATTGAAAGTTCACATTCAGCTAAATGTTAACCGTGGTAGCAATATCATCGTTAAAAATATCACTTGTATAACTTTAGCTAATGTATACACATCTATTTTAAACACTTCACTTCAGCATCTAAAAAAACCATCTTCCTCACAGTGTTTGTGAAGAAAGATGGTTTCATTTATGATCGCTTTGCTTTTGGTGGTCCTAAAATTTCAGTCATCACAATCGCTTGCATCAATTCTTTTTGATTTGATGGCACAACTTTTAAGCGATTCGATTCTTGTTGCTTAATCATTTGCACGATAGGACGTTCTTGAAGACCACGAGCTTTTTTCGGCTCTTCAAGAGGCTTTGATTTTCGTTCAATAAATTCCCGAGCAGGACTCACTTTTGGCAACTCAACTTCTATTTTAGCTGGTATTTCAATTGGCTTTGGCTCTGGTTTTCGTTTGTCATTTAATTGACCGAAAATTTCATTAGCAAAGTCTTCTAGCGATTTCGGTTGTCTCGTTTCTACCCTACTCGGACGAACCTCTTCACGCGGCCTGGGAGCCGATTGATTGCTAAATGGTGGCATTGGCTTCGTTTGCTTCTTTTTATCTTCCGCTTTGCCTTTTGTAAATAAAGAACTTAGCACAAACATGACAATCATAATGATAATACCTTCCATTTAGTGATCACTCCCTTCCTCGGTTATTTATTTGTTGAATCTGGCTTATCATTCGATGCTTTTGAAATCGATTCACGCATTGAAGTATCCGCTTGAATATTTTTGTAATTCATATAATCCATAATACCAAAGTTACCAGAACGTAACGCTTCTGCAATCGCCATCGGAACTTCTGCTTCCGCTTCAACTACTTTCGCTTTCATTTCTTGCACTTTCGCAACCATTTCTTGCTCACTCGCTACGGCCATTGCACGACGTTCCTCAGCTTTTGCTTGTGCAATGTTTTTATCTGCTTGCGCTTGCTCAATTTGAAGCTCAGCACCAATGTTTTTACCGATATCAACGTCCGCGATATCAATTGATAAGATTTCAAACGCTGTACCAGAGTCTAAACCTTTTGAAAGAACTGTCTGAGAAATTAAATCTGGATTTTCTAATACTTTTGAATGCGATACACTTGAACCAAGTGTCGATACAATCCCTTCACCAACACGGGCTACAATTGTTTCTTCACCCGCACCACCGACTAAGCGGTCTAAGTTGGCACGTACGGTAATACGCGCTTTTGCTTTTACTTCGATACCGTTCATCGCAACACCCGCAATAAACGGTGTTTCGATTACTTTTGGATTTACTGACATTTGTACAGCTTCTAATACGTCACGACCAGCTAAATCAATCGCTGCTGCACGTTCAAAAGTTAACTCGATATTTGCGCGGTGTGCTGCAATTAATGCGTTTACGACGCGGTCTACATTACCACCAGCTAAATAATGTGACTCTAATTGGTTAATTGTTACTTCAATACCCGCTTTATGTGCTTTAATTAACGGGTTTACAATTCGTGACGGAATTACGCGACGTAAGCGCATCCCAATTAGTGTGAAAATACTTACCTTTACACCTGCTGCCAGTGCGCTAATCCATAGTGCAACTGGAACAAATGTGAAGAATACTGCTAAAATTACAAAAATAACAACGATCGCAATTATTAATGAAATTGCTGCTGCATCAATCATCATTTAACTTCTCCACCTTTTTCATTTTTTTCTCTCACAACAACACGTGAGCCTTCTACCTTAATAATTTCAACATTTTTCCCCGCATCAATGTAACCGCCTTCTGTCACGACATCGATCCGTTCTTGGTCTAGCATAATCGAACCAGCTGGACGTAAAGGAGTTAAAGCTTCCCCCGTCTTTCCGATAAGTTCAATTCGATTCATATTCGACACATAACCATCCTCTGTTTTCGTTGCATCATTTAAAATCAGTCGATTAAATACATGTAACTTTTTGCCAAAGAATTTCATAAGAATCACCATTCCTATTACCGCAATAATCATTGCGATTAAAATTGAGTACGCCATATGAACAAAGCTTGCTCCTGCGAAAAGTAAACTACCTATGATGAGGATTCCTCCAATAATACCAACGATACCACCTGGAACGATAAACTCAGCCAACAGTAGAATTAGCCCTACAACAAAAACAATAATCGTTTCATAACCTGCAAATCCAGCCACTGTGTGTCCAAAGAAAAACAAGCCTAGTGAAGACAAGCCCATAATCCCCGGAACCCCAAAGCCAGGAGAGTACAATTCGACAACTAACCCGATGCTCGCAATGGATAATAAAATTGGCACAACAACCGGATTCGTAATGAGTCTAGCAAGCTTTTCTGAGAAAGTTGGATCAACCTTCACGATTTCACTATCCCCTAAATCGGCCATCTTCAATACTTCTTGAACCGTACTTGCCGTTCCCTTTGAATACTTCACCTCTATTGCATCATCAGCCGTTAGCGTCAAAAGTTGTCCTATAGGGGCTCTATACTCTTCTAAATCAACGTTTTTATCCGCCATCGCAAGGGCATATTTCGGATCTCTCCCTGAACTTTCGGCAGCGGAAGTCATCTGTGCTAACCACGCGCTATTTGCCTTTTCATCGGCAGCATTTCCAGCTGAATCAATGACTGCCGCCGCACCCATTGTCGCATTAGGTGACATATAAATCTGATCTGCATGAAGTGCGATAAAAGCTCCTGCTGAATGCGCTTTCGAATTGATAAAGGCGATAATTGGAAGTTGTGTTTCATCCATTAACTTTCCTATATCCGTTGCAGCATCAACAAATCCGCCAGGTGTATGTATTTCTAATAGGATTGCCTTCGCGTTATTTTGCTCCGCTTCCGCAAATCCACGCTTCAAATATTGGTAAAGACCTTTTTCCACTTCATCCTCAATCGTGATTTCATACACTTTACCGTTCGCAAACGCGGTCATAGAAGGTACGATTAGAAGAAATGAAAGGACAATTAGAAAAATCCAACTGAACCCCTTTGTACGTTGCATTATATCACCCCATTTCTAAAAAGTATGTATAGTTGTTATACGGATGACATTGTAAAAGGTTTCAAATTTTATGAATTACTTTTCAAGCAGTTTATTGGTAATTTCTTCACATTTTTCATTATACGCTAATTCTTATCAAATATTAATTATATTCTCTTTTATGTTTAAGATGCCGTTTAATCCAAAAAATACATCAGTAAATTTCTCAAAAAAACGCAAATAACCCACAAATCGAAATTTGTGGGTTATATCATTTGTCTGCTCAGTTCAATCTGAAAATTGCGTGTTATGAACGTAGGGATTTACAGGGAAATTACCACTTACGTTTACGTGCAGCTTCTGATTTCTTCTTACGTTTAACACTAGGTTTTTCGTAGAATTCGCGCTTTCTAACTTCTTGAATTGTACCTGATTTTGATACAGTACGTTTGAAGCGACGAAGAGCATCTTCAAGCGATTCGTTTTTGCGAACGACAGTTTTTGACATCTCTCTTTCCCTCCCTCCGAACACACGTCAATACAAACATTAGCTATTAGTTAATGTGTACTAAAGTAGTATATCGTAACATTATATAAGAGTCAATAAAAAAAATAGATTTTAATAATTCGATTTTGAAGTTAGACCATTCATAATTGCAACACCCGATGAAGCACCGATACGCGTCGCACCATTGTCAATCATTGCCTTCATATCTTCCAGACTACGTACGCCCCCAGAAGCTTTGACGCCGATTGTTGGACCTACCGTTTTACGCATTAGCGCGATATCTTCTGCCGTAGCCCCGCCCGTTGAAAAACCTGTAGAAGTTTTTACAAAGTCAGCACCTGCTTCGACCGCTAATTCACATGCTTTTACTTTTTCTGCGTCCGTTAATAAACATGTTTCAATAATGACTTTAACTAAAGTGCCATTTGCCGCATTCACTACCGCTTTAATATCTTCCAAAACAACGTTAAATTGGCTATCTTTTAACGCACCGATATTAATCACCATATCGATTTCGCCTGCTCCGTTTGCAATGGCATCCTTCGTTTCATACGCTTTAACAGCTGAAGTTGATGCTCCTAGTGGAAAACCAATCACTGTGCATACTTTTACTTCCGTGCCGGCTAATTGCTCTGCACAAAATTTTACCCAAGTAGGATTTACACACACCGATGCAAAAACGTATTGTTTTGCCTCATCACAAATTTTCTGAACTTGCTCCACAGTTGCTTCTGCTTTAAGTAACGTATGATCAATCATTTTTGCATAATTTTGAGTCATGATAAATTGCTCCCTTTACGTTTAATAAGTTGTCCGTACCTCTTCCATCATAGCATGTAATTTCCTATACGAAAAATGTCAGACAATTTTTTCCCCATTCATCTTCAGCAAAGCTAAGTTCAATTATTTTATCCGTATTACCATGTTCATATTCATTCCGAAAACAGTCAATTCGTGATGAAAATAAAAACAATGTAAAACTAAAATGCATTCTAGTTTACATTGCTTTCATTTTAATTATTGTGCTTGCTCTTCCAAAATACGAACAAATTGTCCTTCGTTATATGGATAACCTGCTTTTGTAATCTTTACTTTTGTCAGCTGACCAACCATCTGTTCTGTGCCTTCGAAAATAATTTTCAAGTAGTTCGTTGTATACCCTACATATAAATTTTCATTGGCCCCATCTTTAAAGCGTTCTTCCGGAATGACCTCTAACACTTCATCCTCAAAGCGCGCGGCATATTCTTTTGCCAATTGATCATTTAACGTAATTAAACGATGTACACGTTCATTTTTCACTTCTTCATCTACTTGGTCTTCCATGCGGGCAGCTGGTGTTCCTGTACGTTGTGAATAAGGGAATACATGTAATTCAGCAAATTTATGATCACGAATAAAGTTATACGTTTCCATAAATTCTTCTTCCGTTTCACCTGGGAATCCAACAATAACATCTGACGTAATCGCTAAATCAGGTAATGCTACTTTTAACTTTTCTAAGCGCTCTGCGAAAAACTCCATCGTATATTTACGACGCATACGTTTTAGCACCGTGTCTGAGCCTGATTGAATCGGAATGTGTAAATGATTCACAACAATTTCAGAGTTTTGTAATACTTCAATGACCTCATCTGTTAATTGAGACGCTTCAATAGAAGAAATACGTAAACGTTTTAAGCCTTTAACTTGTGATTCTAAATCGCGTAATAATTGCGCTAAATTATAATCTTTGAAATCTTGCCCGTATCCACCTGTATGAATACCCGTTAAGACGATTTCTAAATAGCCTGCATCGACTAATTGTTGTGCTTGGCGAATCACTTCTTCTGGATCACGAGAACGCATTAAACCACGCGCCCAAGGGATAATACAGAACGTACAGAAGTTATTACAGCCTTCTTGAATTTTAAGCGAGGCACGTGTTCGGTCTGTAAATGCTGGTACGTCTAATTCCTCATACACACGATTTTTCATGATATTGCGCACCGCATTAATCGGCTGACGTTCTTCACAGTATTGCTCAATATAACCAAGCAACTTTTCACGATCTTGTGTACCAACAACAATATCAACACCTGGAATCGCCATAATTTCTGCTGGAGAAGTTTGCGCATAACAACCTGTAACACAAATAACCGCATCCGGATTTTGACGGATGGCGCGACGGATTACTTGACGAGATTTTTTATCACCTGTATTTGTTACCGTACAAGTATTAATAATATATACATCTGATTGATGATTAAACTCAACGCGATCATAACCTTGCTCTTTAAATAATTGCCAAATCGCTTCAGTTTCGTAGTGATTCACTTTACAACCTAAAGTATATAGACTCACGGTACGGACGCTTTCTTTTTGCATAAAATTCAACCTTTCAATATTGCACTTTGTTTCTTATTATTTGATATAAACTTAGTGAATTTATTTTTATATATATCATTTATCATAACATAATCCTTTTGAAATCAGTACTTTTTAAGTTTCTTTGTACACATAACAAAAGCGCCTTCCTGTTTTAGGTAGCGCTTTTGTTCACGGCAATCATTCAAACTCGTAAGAAATCGCAGCTAATGCATATAATGGCGCTGTTTCTGCTCGTAAAATACGGGGACCGAGTGACATCGTTTGTGCACCAGCCTCGATCAATGCTGTACTTTCTTGACGTGAAATACCGCCTTCTGGACCAAATATGCATAGTATTTTTATTGAGTTATTAGCAGATAGTTTTTTGAGCTTATCCGAAAACTTTGTACGTTCTGCTAATTTTGCATCTTCTTCATCGGCAATAAATATCGCATCGTATTCATTTATTTTTTGTAAAAGTTGCTTAAAACTAATAGGGTATTCGATTACCGGTACATGTGTACGATGCGATTGCTCTGCTGCTTCCTGGGCAATTTTTTGTAAACGTTCTTGGTTTTTCTTACCCTTTTTTTCATCCCATTTCACAATTGAGCGTTCTGCTGCAAACGGAAGAAGTGCATGCATCCCTAGTTCGGTTCCTTTTTGCGTAATGAGCTCTAATTTATCCCCTTTTGGTAAACCACACGCAATGTCGACTTGAATCGGCATTTCAGGTGATGGAATCGTTTGACCTGTTTGACGAACAATGACATCCAACTCTAGTGAAATAATTTCGCAAATATGGGCAACATCATTTTGAACAATGATGATTTGATTGCCAATAGACATGCGCATTACTTTACTTATATGACGCGCATTTTCGCCACTAATCGTAAATTCCTGTTGATCACTTGCTGGCTGTTCTACAAAATAACGTTGCATTTAATTTCCCTCGCTTTTCAATCAATCTTTATTTAGACAAAAACAACAGCCGCGCAATATGCAGCTGTTGTTTTATTTAACTTGATTTAGCTGGGGTTCAAACCCCAGCTAAATCAAGTTAAGCTCCGGCGGATATCACAGATTTTTTTAAGGAAGTTTTTCGAGCAAGCTCGAAAAAATCTGGACACAATTACGCCGAGGCGTAATTGATCTATGGACGGCGTGAAATAATCGCTACCCAGTCTTCCATCATCAACACTTCTTCAATGATGAAGCCTGATTTTTCAAGTGCTTCTTTTACATCATCTTTTTTCGCACCAATAATACCCGATGTCACATAAAGCCCACCTGGTTTTACGATTGAATAAGCATCATCTGTAAACGAAATAATAATATCAGCTAAAATATTCGCTACTACGACATCTGCTGGTTCTTTTACCGTATCTAGTAAATTACCGTGGAATACTTCAGCGATTGAATCCACTTTATTTAAAACAATATTTTCACGAGCAGCTGTAACTGCCACTTCATCTAAATCTAAAGCATGCACACTTTTTGCACCAAGCATTGCCGCTCCGATTGAAAGTACGCCTGACCCCGTTCCAACATCAACAACCGTATCGCCCTTTTGTACAACTTCTTCAAGTGCTTGTAAACACATAACCGTTGTCGGGTGTGTACCTGTTCCGAATGCCATACCAGGATCTAACTCGATAATTAATTCATCGGTACTTACTGGCGTGTATTCTTCCCAAGTTGGCACAATTGTAAATCGCTCTGAAATTTTTACTGGATGATAATATTGCTTCCATGCTGTTGCCCAATCTTCCTCATCAATCTCGCATAGCGTCAAAACATTTTCACCAATATTAATATCAAAATTAACAAGGTTGGCAATTGCCAGTTTGATTTCTTCTACTGTTTCAGATAGGAAACTTGATGCAGATAAGTATGCTTTTAAAATGACACCAGTCTTTGGAAAGTCTTCTGGATTCAAGGCGTAAATTTCGCCAAATTTGTCAATTCTTTCTTTATCTAATTCTTTTGAATCTTCTATCACTACGCCGTTTGCGCCTGCTTCGTGTAGAATGTTCGTTACTGCATCAACTGCATCATGTGTCGTTAATATCGAAAGCTCTGTCCACTTCACTTACAATTCACTCCCTCGTTAGTCGCCCTTAATCTTCTTTTTAATTTTATCGAATAGTGAGCTTCCTTGTTCTTCTGGAATATCGCCACTAATTTCGGCAAACTCACGTAATAATTGTTTCTGTTTTTCTGTTAATTTCGTTGGTGTGACAACATTGACGATGACATATTGATGCCCCATACCATAACCATGTACGTTTTTAACACCTTTATCTTTCAATCGGAATTGCGCGCCTGATTGTGTACCTACTGGAATTTTTAATTTTACTTTTCCATGAATTGTCGGTACTTCAATTTCGTCACCTAATGCCGCTTGTGGGAATGTAAGTTTTAACTCGAACATAATATCGTCGCCGTCACGCTCGTAAAACTCATGCTTACGAACTGAGAATACGATATATAAATCACCAGAAGGCCCGCCATTAAAGCCCGCTTCACCCTGGCCCGATACGCGTAGTTGTTGGCCGTCATCCACACCTGATGGAATAGTAATTTTGATTTTTTTCTTTTTCGTTACTTGGCCAGCGCCACGACATGTTGAACATTTATCCACGATGATTTTACCTTGACCACGACAGCTTGGGCATGAGCGTTTATTCATCATGCGGCCAAATGGCGTATCCACTGCTTGGTTAATTTGACCAGCGCCGTTACATTGTGAACATGATTGTGGCGTCGTTCCAGGTTTTGCACCTGAACCATGACAAGTGCCACATGATTCTTCTGTCGGAATTTCAATTTCAGTTTCTTTTCCGAATACAGCCTCTTCAAACGTAATGTTCATACGGTATTGTAAATCGTCACCTTTGCGAGGCGCGTTTGGATCTTGACGACGTCCGCCACCTCCAAAGAATGAACTGAAAATATCTTCGAAGCCGCCAAAACCTCCAGCTCCTCCACCACCAAATCCAGCATTTGGATCTTCATGCCCAAATTGATCATAGCGTGCACGTTTTTGTTCATCAAAAAGAACTTCATATGCTTCTGCTACTTCTTTAAATTTTTCATCCGCACCTGGTTCTTTATTAATGTCTGGGTGAAATTGTTTTGATAGTTTACGATAAGCTTTTTTTATTTCATCTTTGCTTGCACCTTTTGCTAGGCCAAGCACTTCATAGTAATCGCGCTTACTCATGATTCACTCTCCGCTCTTTTTACATAACGTCTATTTTAACATGTTAAAAAAATGATGTATACAATTTGCTACACCATTCATTGTTTTTTAAGGACGCTTATATATATTTTCTTCCATGCATTCACTTTTACCTATCACTTAGAAAAAGCCAAAGCCGCAAGCGGTCTTTGGCCTTCAAAAAGAATGAATTATTTATCGTCTTTTACTTCTTCAAAGTCAGCATCTACGATACCATCGTCTTTTTTGCCTGCATCCGCGCCGCCAAAGTCAGCACCTTCTGCACCGCCTTGAGCCGCTTGTGCTGCTGCCGCTTGCTCATAGACTTTCATTACTAATGGTTGTAATACGCCATCTAATTTTTCTTTAGATGTTTTAATACCTTCAAGCTCACCTGCTTCAAGTGCTGCTTTTAGTTCATCACGAGCATCTTCTACAGATTTCTTTTCGTCTTCTGTAATTTGCTCACCTAAGTCTGTAATTGTTTTGTCCACTTGGAACACTAATTGGTCTGCTTCGTTGCGAAGATCTGCTTCTTCTTTACGTTTAGCATCTGCCTCTGCATTTGCTTCAGCATCTTTAACCATACGTTCGATATCTTCATCTGTTAAACCAGAATCAGATTGAATTACGATTGTTTGCTCTTTTTGTGTACCAAGGTCTTTTGCTTTTACAGATACGATACCGTTTGCATCAATATCGAATGTTACTTCGATTTGTGGAATGCCACGTGGTGCTGCAGGAATATCTGATAATTGGAAGCGGCCTAATGTTTTGTTATCCGCTGACATTGAACGCTCACCTTGTAATACGTGAATGTCTACTGCTGGTTGGTTATCCGCTGCAGTTGAGAATACTTGTGATTTAGACGTTGGGATTGTTGTGTTACGATCGATTAATTTCGTCATAACGCCGCCCATTGTTTCGATACCAAGTGATAATGGTGTTACATCTAGTAATAATACGCCTTGCACATCACCTGCAAGTACGCCACCTTGTACAGCTGCACCCATTGCTACAACTTCATCCGGGTTTACACCTTTATGTGGCTCGTGACCAGTTGCTTTTTTGATTGCTTCTACTACTGCTGGAATACGAGTAGAACCACCAACTAAAATCACTTTATCTAATTCAGAAGCTGATAGACCCGCATCTGATAATGCTTGACGAGTTGGAATAATTGTACGTTCCACTAAGTCTTGTGTTAATTCATCAAATTTTGCACGTGTTAATGTTACTTCTAAGTGAAGTGGACCATCTGCACCTGCAGTGATGAATGGTAATGATACTTGAGATGAAGTAACACCTGATAAGTCTTTTTTCGCTTTTTCAGCTGCATCTTTTAAACGTTGCATTGCCATTTTATCTTTTGCTAAATCAATGCCGTTTTCTTTTTTGAATTCTTGTACTAAGAAGTCCATCACTTTTTGGTCGAAGTCGTCACCACCAAGTTTGTTGTCACCTGCTGTTGCTAATACTTCGAAAACACCGTCAGCTAACTCAAGGATTGATACGTCAAATGTACCGCCACCTAAGTCAAATACTAAGATTTTTTGGTCGATATCTTGTTGATCTAACCCGTAAGCAAGTGCTGCTGCAGTTGGTTCGTTAATAATACGTTCTACTTCAAGACCTGCAATTTTACCAGCGTCTTTTGTCGCTTGACGTTGTGCATCATTGAAGTAAGCTGGCACTGTAATAACAGCTTTCGTTACTTTTTCACCAAGATAATCTTCTGCATAACCTTTTAAGTATTGTAAGATCATTGCTGAAACTTCTTGAGGTGTATATTCTTTATCTTCAACTGTTACGTTTTCAGCCGTACCCATTTTTGATTTAATTGACATGATTGTGTTTGGGTTTGTTACTGCTTGACGCTTCGCTACTTCACCAACCAGTTTTTCACCATTTTTGAATGCAACAACTGATGGAGAAGTACGGTTACCTTCTGGATTTGGAATTACTTTTGGTTCTCCGCCTTCTAAAACTGATACACATGAGTTTGTTGTTCCTAAGTCAATACCGATAATTTTGCTCATATTTCGTTCTTCCTCCTAATATTGAAACACATTAAAATTGTGTTTAATCATAATAATGAATTTGCTAGAATGCCATACTTTAGACGAAGCATGGCAAGGTTCTTATTTATTTATTTGTTTATTCGTTTACAGATACCATTGATGGGCGTAATACGCGATCTTTTAAGCTATATCCTTTTTGCAACTCACGTAAAATAATGCCTGCTTCTTTTTCGCTATCTTGCTCTTGCATAACTGCTTGGTGTAAGTTCGGATCGAATTGTTCACCTTCAGCTGCAATTACTTGTAAACCTTCATTTTGTGTTGCAGATACCAGTTGCTGATATACCATATCGACACCTTTATAAAGAGCCGCCGCTTCATCCGTAGTTACTTCCACTTGAAGCGCACGATCTAAATTATCTAATACAGGTAAAAGTTCAGTTAAAATCGACTGTGCGCGATATTTTTCAGCTGCTTCACGATCTAATCGACCGCGACGAAGTAAGTTATCATAGTCTGCACGTAAGCGAACGTAACGTGCTTCCTCATCTGCTAACTTTGCCGTTAATTCTTGAATTTTTGCCTCTTGTTCATCAACAACTACCTCTTCAGTTTCTACTGCCTCTGGTGCTGTTTCCTCAATTGTTGTTTGTTCAAGCTCTTCGTTTGTCTTTGTTGTTTCCGTCACTTGTAATCCTCCTTAAAGCTTATCATTTGTACCTTTCATAAAGGCTTGCGATAAACCGTTGCGCATCACTTCAAGCAAAGTAACGACACGCTTATAATCCATACGCGTCGGACCAATAATCGCAATGGCCCCTTGCTGTTCTTCATCCAATAAAAAGGAAGCGGTAATGACACTACAGTTTTCCATCGCCAAATGATTATTTTCTGAGCCAATCCGAATTTGAATACCCGATTGCTGTTGGTTAAATAAGGTATGCACTTGGCTTTTCTTATCGATTAAATCCATCAGCATCCGGACTTTATTTAAATCGTGGAACTCAGGTTGATTTAACATATTGGACTTACCACCATAATACACATTTCCTTCAGACTGGTTAGCAGAAATGGATACTAAAGATTGAATGATTGATTCTGCTGCATTGACATGCTGTTTTAATATTGATAATGCTTCTGTTTCCAGTTTCATCTGAAAATCGTGAAGTGGCACACCAACAAGGCGATCATTTAAAATGTTCACCATCTTTTCTATTTCTGAAGGACTGAATCCTGATGGTAACGGTAATACTCTATTTTCAACATGGCCATTGTCCGTTACGATAATGGCAACTGCTGTTTGTTCCGTTAATGGAACGATTTGGACTTTTTTTACGCGATGTTTTTTGACATCTGGTCCGAGCAAAATTGTTGTATACGTAGTTAGTTCCGACAAAATATTGGCGGACTCTCGAATGACTTTTTCTGCTTCGAACATTTGCTTTTCAAATAGCGAATGAATTTGATTGACATCATTTCCTGAAATAACTTGTGGTTTCAGTAAATGATCTACATAAAATCGATAACCTTGTTCGGATGGGACTCTCCCGGACGATGTATGCGTTTTTTCTAAAAACCCTAATTCCTCCAGGTCCGCCATTTCATTTCGAATCGTAGCTGCACTAAAAGTAATTCCTTCTTTTTTAGCTATCTGACGCGAACCAACAGGCTGAGCAGACATCACAAAATCATCCACGATTACTTGTAATATTTGTAACTGCCGATTTGTTAACATCTTTATCACCTCTGTTAGCACTCGCATAAGAAGAGTGCTAATATATTATATAAATTAGCAAATCTCTGGAATATTGTCAACGAAATCGTTCTACAAATTTATTCCCCTAGTAAAAAGCGTTGGAAAACTTCATTGCCTAAAAATCGACCTTTTCTCGTCAAGCGAACTCCTAAGTCATCTGCTTGCACTAATTGCTGTTCTACAAGCCCCGATATAATGTTCTCGTAATAGGCAGACATCGGTTTCGGAAATTTATTTTCAAATTCTTCATGTTTTACACCATTTGTTTTTCTTAGTCCTAAAAACATTTGCTCTTCCAGCTTTTCTTCAAATGTCACAACATGTTCATGAAGCAATGGTCGCTTCCCGGTTTGAACTGTTTCGATATACTTTTTAATCGGTGCAACATTCGAATAACGAATACCTTGTAAATAACCATGTGCGCCTGCACCAAAACCTGCATACTCATCATTATCCCAATAAATTTTATTATGCGTAGACAAAAAGCCATCCTGCGCAAAATTACTTATTTCATATTGTTGAAGTCCATGCGCTTGCATCGTATCCATTAATACACCGTACATGTCTGCCTCTAAATCTTCAGCAGGTAGATTTAACTTGCCTTTTGCATATTGAATATAAAAAATCGTTTTCGGCTCTACAATTAACGAATACGCAGAATAATGAGGGAGTTTTAATGCGAGTGCCTGTTCTAATGTATGTTGCCATTGTTCCATCGTTTGACCTGGTAAACCATACATTAAATCAATACTAATATTTTCAAATCCAACTTGTTTTGCCTTTTCAACGGTTTCATACACATGATCATTCGTATGGGTACGGCCGATTTTTTCTAGCAATGATTGATCAAATGACTGAACACCCATGCTTAAACGATTAACCCCTCCATCATAGAGTGCCTGTAATTTATCCACAGTAAGTTCATCTGGGTTTGCTTCACTACTAAACTCTTTTACGTTTGACATTGGAATATGTTTCACAATTAATTGTGTTAAACGACGAATTTGAGTAGCAGACAGCGCAGTTGGCGTACCACCACCTAAAAAGATTGTTTCCACATTTGAAAAAGCGTCTGGATAGGCTGCCACGGTCATTTCCATCTCTTGTCCAAGTGCTTCTATATATTCATCCACTGGTTGGTTTTTAAAAAATACTTTGTTAAAGTCACAATAATTGCAAATTTGATGACAAAAAGGAATGTGAATATATACACCTCTAGCCATTCAATCACTTCCTTTAGTAAATTCATTTTCATACTTTATTGTAGCGTTTCTTTCATAAAATACAATTTTAAAGGACGTCTCGTTTATATGAAGACAAAAAAATTCGTACCCAATGAAGAGTACGAATTTATATTTATATAGAAAAGGCGAGTTCTTCTTTATTAATCAACATAATAAAGTCCATCGCATTTAAGTTTGGTAATTGCGCTGCAAACTGTTTTGCTTCTGCAACCGATTGAAATTGAAATGCATCCAGTTCTTTCGTTAATTCAAATTGATCGCCTACTAAGTGAATCAAATAAAGACGAACAGTTGGGTAGCATCGCTTCGTTGCATCGAAATTTTCTGATGCGACAATGACCCCCATATCATTTGATACTGGACTAATTATCGTTTCGAGAATATGCAGTTCATCAAGGACAAACCACTCAGGTACATTAAGTTGAAATTGACTGTTCATAAAATCCATCCCCTCACTGAAGTTTTGTTGTAGTACACGGTCAAACGCTGCAACTGCTTACATTCAGCTGTAAACTTTAATTTTACTAGTCATCTCTCTCTATCTAGTAACGAAAAAATACATACACAATTAACGGCATGACAAACAGGGTTATCTACAGTCCAATATGACACATGATTTTTTCAATATCACTAGTTTACTACAATCAATATTTTATTAAAAGTGCAAAAATTAAAAAAATTATTATTATTTAGTTTTAAAACAATAGGTATATTACATTAATGGGATTTCTTATATTTTATTGTTAAATATAGGTTTAATCTTTTCAGTGCAAAGTCATCTCCTATAACAATTTAAATTCTAAACCGACCGATTGCGTGTGTTAACGTGCGCATATATTTGGCGATGTGAAGAATTTCATCATGAATATCATTCGTTGCTAGCTTTTGCGTGGCAATTTGTTGTTTCACATGTTGCATAGAAGCTAAATTTTCTTCAGAACGATCACTTAACTCCACCGAATTTCGTGCGACAGCTTGAGTATGCTTTGCAATATCATTCATTATTTGTGAAACTTGCTCCATTTGAGGGCCAATTTGTTGCACTTGTTCGGTTATTTCACGGAATTTAGTGGCGCTATTTTCGGTTGTCACAACGCCGTAATCGACCGTTTTCATTGCCTCATCCATACTACGTGTCGCCTCATACGCTTCCTGCTGAATGGCAGTAACAATCGATGCAATTGATTTTGTAAATTCTTTTGATTGATTTGCTAATTTTTTGACCTCATGTGCGACAACAGCAAAACCTCGACCATGCTCACCCGCACGCGCCGCTTCAATCGATGCATTTAACGCTAATAAGTTCGTTTGATCGGCAATCGCATGTATCATTTCTACCGCTTTTGTAATATGTAGGGATTGCTCATTTACCGTATAAATGGTAGCGCTCGCCTTTTTCATCGACTGTTCCACTTCTTGCATTTGCATTAAATTTTTATGTACCATTTCCTCTCCTTCAACCGCAGTTTCAATTGTCTCGCGAACATAATGATCAATATGCTGCATGCGATTCGACATTTCATCAATACCCGAAGCCACTTGCTGAACAGATGCTGCATTTTCTATAAGTTGTGCTGTGGAATACTGCATGGAGCTAGCCATTGATTCAGCATTCATTGCAACATGAACGGCGACTTTCGTAATTTGCTCCGAGTTATTTTCAAGTTCCTCATTCGCTTTTGTGGCAGAATTCGCATTTTTTCGGACCGTTTTTAATAATTCCTTAATATCGTCCACCATTAAATTAAAATATTTCGTCGTTTCTCCCAGTTCGTCATTCGCACGGTATGCAGCATATTTCGTAAAGTCCCCTTGCTGCGCCAAGCGAAACAACTCCCTTAACTCACGAGTCGGTCTATTAATTGCACGTGTTGCCTGAATGCTAACAATAAGAATAAGCACAGTCAGTACAAAGCCGATAATCATGATTAATTTATAACCAAATGCAATATCCTTTTCATGTGCAATGAGCTGCGCAGAAGCACGTGATAGGATGTATTCATTAATTTCCACTAATAACGAATTGGATGCATTCGAAGTTAATTGATTCACATAATACTCCATTTTAGAATCAAAAGCGTTTGTCTTGAATTGCTGCAGTTGCTCATTCGGTATGCTATTTGTTTTTTCAAGTTGCTCCTTCATGTGATAGGTCAAATCAATGAGCAATAACTTTTGTTCATACATGGACTTTGTTTCTTGTTCCATTTTTCTTAAATAATCCATGCTAAATACCGTCAATATTACATTCGATACGATACAAACAATCATTAACAAGGCCAAACGATCTTTAATTTTTATAAACTTTCGAAAGCGCATTTTATAATACCCCATTTATATGTAATCTTTATTATTAGTATAGGTAAATACTGTTAACGTGATTGGTTGTATTTGTTAAATTACTGTAAATGGTTTGGAATATCTTACAGGACTATCCAAGATGCGTTGGGGTGTTGGCATACGTTGTAGCGGAGAATAGCAGAGGTAAAGGAGACAAAAATAAAGCAGTTCAAATTTTATTAACGTAAAATTTGAACTGCTTTTCATTTTAGAGAGTGTATTTTCTCAAGCTCATTATGAAAGCTTAAGGGGTTATTGATTTGCTTCTAAAGCAGATAATTCTTCAATTGATTTTGCATTTTCTAGTGCTTCAGTAGGGATTGTAATTGTTGGCACGGCATTAAAGTCGGAATACTTCGTTGTTGATTTATTTTTAATACCCATTTCAACGCCTTCCATATTCATGCCTATCCCGAAGTCCATAACGATTTCCTCAATATCAAAAGTTTCCTTATTAACTTTAAATTCATAAGTGAAATTGTCGAACTTTATATTTTTCATTTCAGCAAGAACTTCCTCGTCTAGACCTAAGTTCATAGAAGCCATTTGCTCTTGAATGAGCTCAGTAAATTTATCACCAGTACCTGTTAATGTTAGCGTGTAGTAACCATCAGCTTCTTTAATTGTGAAATCAGATGCAAATTGTTTTAGCATTTCTAATTGCTGGCCAGCATTAGGTTGCGCACCCGACTGAGCTAATAACTCTGTATACATTTCTGAAGGGAATTTAATCCATGTTTTTGTCGCTCCCTCATACATAAACATGCCATCTTTTTCAGTCATATACATTTTTAATGGCAAATCAATTGATTCACCTGTTGTAGGGTCAGTCGTAGACATCGTACCTTCAATAAAGAACTGCATTGGACTGTTAACAATTGACATATCTAATTTTCCAGTAGCATCGATTTTAATTCGTTCTTCACCTTCTTGGATATCCATCGATTGTGTCATTGTCATTGTTGCTTTTAAGCTAGATGTCGCCTTCTGTTTTTCTACAACCTTTGTAAAAACAGTTTCTAATAGCGCAGTGTCTTCCGAAGTTTTAGAAGGCTGCTCTTCTTTTGGGTCAGTTGGTTCAACAACTTCTACATCTTCTTTAAATTCGTTCATGACATTAAAGATATAGGTTGCTAGCTGACCACGTGTTACAGAGTCCTCTACACCAAATTCCGTATCACTCACGCCATTTGCGATATCGTTTTCATATAAAGCAGTTACGTAATACGCGTACTCATTGTCCTCAAGTACATCGTTGAATGGACTTTTACCTTTAGCCTCTAAGTCTAATGCTTGTGCAAGCATGTAAGCAAATTCGCCGCGCATAATCGTTTCGTTTGGCTCAATTGTGTTATCCTCATAGATTTCAATTGCTTCAAGCGATGCCAATGCTGCGATAGGACCGTAGTATTGGTGAGATGCTGGAATATCTGTAAACTTTGGATCCACTACATTTTTCGTATCAAGACCAAGTGCACCAGCAAGCATTTTCGCTGCCTGACCACGTGTCACGTCTTGCGCTGGTTTAAAAGTACCGTCTGGAAAACCATTGATAATCCCAGCTGCGTGCAATTCTGTAATCGCTTTGTAATGCGTATTGTCTTTAGTGACATCCGTGAAAGATCCCGCAGCTGAAGCTGGAGCAACTGCTACTGCAGTCGCTGCTAATGAAGCAACTGCTACTGTGTAAAATTTCTTTTTCATATTAATATATCCTCCTAAAATCAATTGTGCCTTAGAACTTCACATAAATTATGTATTAGTAACAAAGGCTTTATCTTAATTCGGTAGCGTTCTGATGTAGCTACTAAATTAGAAACAAAGTAAGTGATTGTTTATAAAATGGGAAATATCCCCTATGAAACGAAAAGTCTAAGTACTGAATGTATCTGATAAGCGATAAGTTAAGTTGCTTTTCAGATAACCTTATTCAAAAAGCATTTAATTAGTCTGTCTATATTGTACAATTATCTTTATAATTAAACCATATATGTTTTATTTTGGTTTATTACCATTACGTGGGGATGACAAAATTTAATTTATTTTATCGGGACCGTTTTGCTACGCTACGGGAGACCAACACGATGTTGGTCACGAATGCGTTGCCACACGATGTGGCGCTTTTAGCATTTGTTCCACTATTTCCGGGGGCGTGGCTACAACTAACTGTTCTGTGCCTCTGACGGCGGCACAGAACAGTGGATTTTCCGCGCACGCTGGATCCCCAAGGAGTCGCCCCCCTTCGCTCCGCAGCACTCTATTTTGGTAGAGAGTTTTTAGTGTGGACATGCGGTCAGCCCACCAAAGTAATACAGAAGTCGATTAGGAAAATCAACCCCATAATTTGGTGATGAACCAAATGGCTTTCACTAAAGTAAAAAAACACCTACCTTGTAAGATTAAGTACAAGTAAGGGTAATCGTCCATAATATCTTATTCAATAGTGTTTCTAATAAAATGTTACACATTAAATGAAAATGCACATTGCTAAATGCAAATTTTAGTGATGTGCATTTTATTTTCTTTACATTCAGCTCCTACACCTACCCAAATCGCATGATTACTGCCACAACTTTTTACCACGTGTGACATCTTTTTTACCACTGAATGCCAAGGTATTTACCACACAGTGCCAATGTATGTACCAACACGCTAAAATGGCTATTTATCCTTGCTAATTCAAGTGGAACTCATGTGGCTTGACACTTGCGCCAGAGAACCAGGTATGTACGTGCTGGCTCTGCCAAACGAGGCTATCATGCCCGCCGCTCGGTATAAAGCCTGGCTCCGAACGAGTAATGGTAAACTTATTGGCACACACTGGTACATTTCTTAGCAACTACTGGTACAAAAGACGGCAAGGGTGGTACATTTAGTTGGGGTTGGCAGTAATCACATATTATCAAAGACTTCTAATTCTTTATCATCCATTATCATAGCTCCTTTTCTACTAAAGTTATTAATAGCTTAAAGAATAGTTCAAAACTATCTCTTTATGTAATTTACCGAATTAAAGTAAAAACCCTCTTATCTAGCCATGATTTATTTACATTTAAAAAGGAGTCGACTATAAATTATAGTCGACTCCTTTTGGTTAGATATTAAAATGTTAAACATCTTATATAACCATAAATATCATATTTTTTTATTATCTAGTTGACTTTTAATAAAAATAAATGGTGGTTTTTTAATAATTCATTACATAAATTCTTTTGTAAATTGGGCAAATTGCTCTTCTGTTAAACGAATGTCAATATCCGTTAATGGCAGCTCTGAGTAGCCTTTAATTTTATCTTGATAAGAAGTCGTTTCTTGATCATGATAAATAATTCCCGTTACTAAGCCTTCATTTTTCATAACGGTTTGCATGGCCATTTCACGATTCGTATAGTCATAGTCTTCCACATCAGAAAGCTTCGTTAAGTTTTCTTTGAACCATTCATACGTGTTCACCTTGTTGTATGTTACACATGGTGAAAAGACATTGATGAACGAGAAACCTTTATGATTTAAGCCAGCCTCGATGATTGCCGTTAATTCTTTAATATCTGTTGAGAAGCTTTGCGCAACAAATGTCGCACCGCTCGTTAAAGCGACTTCTAACGGTTTTAAAGATGGCTCAATTGCCCCACCCGGTGTTGATTTCGTAATGAAACCAGCCGCAGAACGTGGAGATGTTTGCCCTTTTGTTAAACCGTAAATTTGGTTGTCCATTACAACGTACGTAATATCAATATTACGGCGAATTGCATGAATTGTGTGCCCCATACCGATCGCAAAACCATCACCGTCACCACCAGATGCAATGACTTTTAAATCTTTATTGGCCATTTTTAAGCCTTGTGCAATTGGTAAAGCACGGCCATGAATTCCGTGGAAACCATATGAGTTAATATAGCCTGAAATACGTCCTGAACAGCCGATACCAGAAATAACAGCTAGTTCATTCGGTTCACAGCCAACATTTGCCGCTGCACGCTGAATTGCTGCTTGTACAGAAAAGTCACCACAGCCTGGGCACCAGTTTGGTTTTACTGAATTCCGGAAATCTTTAAATGTTGCCATAATTAAATTTCCTCCTTCACTAAGTTAGTTAATTCACGTGGTAAGAACGGTGTACCATCATATTTTAAGACGTTTCTCATCTTCGCATGACCACCGATATTCATCTTCATAATATTCGCTAATTGACCTGTTGCGTTATTTTCAACAACAATGACTTTTTTAGCTTTATCAAAGAGTACAGCCATTTCTTCTGATGGGAATGGGTGAATCAGCTTCACATGTGCATGATTCGCTTTAATTCCTTCTGCATTTAATACTTCCTGTACTTCTTCCAGTGCACCGCGTGTTGAGTTAAATCCAACTAATAATACATCTGCATCTTCATGAGGTGCATTTACATAAACTGGATTATCGAATTTTACCGCATCAAGCTTACGCATACGTTTATCCATCTGTGTACGGCGGTTGCCCGTTGCTTCAGAAGGCTTTCCTGTTTCATCATGCTCGACACCCGTTACATGGTGAATCCCACCTTTTGTA
The DNA here is from genome assembly GCF_050272495.1 of Solibacillus cecembensis. NCBI lineage: Bacteria > Bacillati > Bacillota > Bacilli > Caryophanales > Caryophanaceae > Solibacillus > Solibacillus cecembensis. Next base: position 96,452 of record NZ_JBNNMF010000019.1, read on the forward strand.
CCAGGTAATATACGTGGTGACACGCCATCTTCTGCATTTTCGTAACGCTTGAAATAATCCTTCGTTTCAGGATCTTCCACTTCTGTCACAATTTTACCGCGACGAATCTCAATTTTGCTGTAATCGAATGGATCAACTGATTGCTTACCTAATGATAGCTGTAAATCTGTCATGACGATTACTGGCAGCTGTAATTCTTCTGCAATATTAAATGCTTGGATCGTATCATAAAACGCTTCTTCAATCGTTGAAGGCGCAATAACGACTTTCGGAATTTCACCATGCGTACCGTACAACATCGCCATTAAATCTGATTGCTCTTGCTTCGTAGGTAGACCTGTTGATGGACCACCACGCTGTGTATCGAAAATAACGAGTGGTTGCTCCGTCATACCTGAAAGACCGATTGCTTCCATCATAAGTGACAGACCAGGACCTGCTGAAGCTGTGAATGCACGTACTCCACCATAGTTGGCACCGATTGCCATTGTTGCCGCGGCGATTTCGTCCTCTGTTTGAATAACAGCACCACCTACAAGCGGTAACTTCTTAATCATATATTCCATAATTTCAGAAGCTGGTGTAATCGGGTAAGCTGCCATAAAGCGAGAGCCTGCTGCTAATGCACCAAGCGCTGCTGCGTCATTCCCAATCATGAACATACGACGCTTACCGTCCGCTGGTACCAATTGCCATTCACCTACACGCTCACCAATTTGACTTGCAATCGCTTCTCTACCGCGCTGAATCGCTTCAATATTTTTCGCTACAACTTCTTCACCTTTACGGCCAAAAATCTCATTTACAACACTTTGGAACACAGATTCTTCTAAATTTAATAAGGCTGCTGTTGAACCAATTGCGACCATGTTTTTCATTAATGACGTACCAAGCTCTGCTGCGATTTCTGTAAATGGTACAGCAAATAATGGTGCCACACAGTCTTCTGGATTTTTCGGATTGAACTTTGCATCCGCTAAAATAATACTTGCTGGTGTTAATTCTTTATAGTTTACGTCAATTGTTTCTTGATCAAATGCAACTAAAATATTTAAATCGTCCGCAATCGAGCGTACTTCTGTTGGACGAACCGTAATTTTATTATTCGTATGGCCACCTTTAATGCGAGAAGAGAAATGACGATATCCGTATAGATAATAACCTAAACGATTCATTGCCATCGAGAAAATTTCACCAGTACTCTCGATTCCCTCACCTTGTTGCCCACCGACTTTCCATGAAAGCTGATGTAACATATAAACATCTCCTTAAGATTGCTTTTTAGTGTAATGAAAATAGCCATATATAAAGCGGCTAAATAGAGTTATTTTCCTTCATTAGTTTAACATGAAGTGGCTACGTGTACTATTGCAAATGTCATATTGACCCTAAAAATCAGACCTTTGACGGAAAATTTTGTACGTAATTTTACGAACAACAAAAAAAGCCTGAAGCAAGGTTGGGACTGACCCCCGTATATAAGACAGAGGTCAAAAAAGCATTAATCCAACCAGTTGTCGGTATTGAACCGGCGACTGGTTGTTTAATTTCGCTTGTATTCGGATATAGTTATAATACTTTATATAGTCATTGACAGTT
>NZ_JBNNMF010000020.1:0-82662 GCF_050272495.1 Solibacillus cecembensis
GTTCTTTTATTATATATGAAAAGAGCGAGGTATTCGACGATTCAATCGTCGAATACCTCGCAAAGTTAAACTATATGGACTTTTTCAGTACCCTCATTCAATTGAATGGGGGGTGTTGATTCCCTAACTTACATTCGGGAACGTTTTTATGTTTATAAAATATTGGATAGCTACGAATATTGATAATATAAATACAACTACCAGAAACCAACCCACTATTTTTTTATTTTTTTTGAATTCTATTAGCCCGAACACAAGCATTGTTAACCCTGAAAATATAAACATATATGCAATGAAATAAAATTTTTTTGTGAATAGAAAACAACCGGCAAAAGCTACAGCAATAATTGAAAATAAAATTTGCAAAATCTTTAACAAAGTTAACCACCCCTTAAATATAAAAGCTAAAGGAACTATTTCAATAAATGTTGGTATAGTTCCTTTACGAATATTCCCAAAGCGGTGTTTGGGCACATTTTGAAATGTTTGTTGAACTAAAGCACCCTTTAGTTTAATAAGAAATCATTCGTTGAACCTTAGATTTTTACATAACTATTTGATTAGTTATTAATCCTAAAATTACAAACCCAACAATAAAAGCACCTATGTGAATTAAAATCTTATATCTCAACTTAATTTTTAACAAGAAATATAACCTAAAGGTAAAATAAATTATTATCAAATCAATAGGTGTCTTAATCAGTGAAACAGTAAATTTATTATTGATATGGAATTGTTCATAAATAAAGTCCCTAAAAAAAGAATTATTTGCTAAAGCAATCATAGAAAAAACGACTTGATAAACAAAAAACTTAAAAAGGTTCACACAATTCCAACTCCCCTATAATCCAATCTTGATTATATTCTTGTTTTACTTCTCCTAAAGTATTGTTTTACTAATTTTATTCAACTATCCTGCACTGTTAGTTGAAGTATAACCTTCCCAAACCGTCGTTTGGTAACATTTCATTGAGATTCTATTTATATGTTATCACCATTCAGAACAAGTGGATTGAAGTCCTTCTTTAAAATTATTTTTTGCAGCGTCTTCGGGTGTCTTTTTCTATAAAAAACAGCGATAAATACTGTTAAACCAGTGTTTGTTACTGTTTAAAATATTTCCAAGCTTGTATTTGGTGACGTTATTCACCTTTATTTTGTATACTTTATAAATCTATGTTGCACTAAAGCATCTAATAGTTTAAGTATTATATTTCATAAATTGATATCTATCCTTAGAATTTAATACAATAAAAAGGCTCTAGAACCAAAGTTTTTTAATTTAATTCACCTTTTAAATCCACCTTCTGAATGAATAATCTGACCTGTAATCCAATCTGCTTCATCGCTCACTAGAAATTTAATAGTTTTTGCAACATCTTTCGGTTTTCCTATTCTACCGAAAGGAAACATCGGTTCTAATTTATTTTTTATTTCTTCTGTCATCCAACCTGTATCAGTTGGACCTGGATTTAATGCATTTACCGTTATACCTAAAGGGGCTAGTTCAGCCGACAACGTAATAGTTAAAGCATCAACTGCTCCTTTTGTTGTTGCATATGCTAATTCGCCAGGCATTGGTCCTTGAAACTGACCTGAAGTAATATTGACTATTCTTCCACCTGATTTCTTATCAAACTTTTGAGCAAATCTACTACTTAATAATGTAGTTGCACGCACATTTACCATGTAATGTTTATCTAATTCTTCGGCAGTTAAATTAGAAAAATCGTTGTTAGTTGAGTATGCTGCATTATTAATTAAAATATCAGGATTACCAAGTTGTTCAGAAACTTTATTGATAAGTTGTTCAGGCGCATCATGTTGAGTTAAATCCAACTCCATACATGATACCTTAATCCCTTTTTTTGTTAATTCTTCTTTTAATTTCAGGGGTTCATCTAATTCAATGCTCCAAGGCATTTTTTTATCATATTCCGTCCAATAAGTAAAAAATATATGATAACCCGATTCAGCTAACTCCATACAAATAGCAGCTCCAATCCCTCTTAGACGGCTTACACCAGTGATAATCGCAATTTTCCCTTTTAATTGGTCCATTATCATCCCTCCCATCCCTAATATAATTTTACGACAATTAACCAAATTATTGAAATACATATTGTACTAATGCCCTCGTTAGTAAATAAAACTGTACTATAAACGGCGTGATTCGAATTCTTATTTATGATGTATAAATGTTCAATATCAAATATATAAGTTTGTTACACTACTTTCCCCATTCATAATCTAAAACCCCATATAATAACGAGTCTCGCCAGCCATTTTTAATTAACAAGTCTTCGCGAATTTTACCTTCATTTATCATTCCCACTTTTTCTAAAACTTTTGATGATGCTATATTTCTTGGATCGCAAGTTGCATAAATACGATGAAGGTTAAGATTCTTGAATCCAAAATCAATTAATAATGTAGCGACTTCTGTTGCTATTCCTTTTCCCCAATAATCTGGATTAACAATATACGCGATTTCACCAGCAAGATTAGCGTAATCTCTTATATTAAACTCCCCAGCACCAATCATTTTTTCCATGTAGATTATTGCAAACACAAACCTTTCTCTTGGTTCTTGCTTTGAATCTTTTAGCACTTGAGTTACAAAGTTTTGTGATTCTTCCTCTGTATTGGGTCCCCAAGGCTGATATTGGCAAACCAATTCTTGTGATGCGTATTTATGTAGATCTATCCAATCATTTTCAATAAACTCCCTTAATACTAACCTTTCATTTGACAGCTTCATTATTAACCCACCTTTATTTAGTTTAAGTGCTGTACTAAAAAAATCAACGTTTAATCTGAAGAGAATCCCCAATAGGAATCGTCTTTTCAACAATTTCGCCATCAGTATTTTGCCATGAAATATCTAGCTTATATGCTTCAAAAATCTTTTGTAACTGCTCATCTGAAAAATTTTTCGCATAAAAAATAGAGCGCATCGAATCTTCCTTAAAGCTTCCATTATTAAAATCGCTTGATCTACCATTCCCGTTCGTATATTTAGGTCCGGCGTCTAATTTTATTTGATCCATAAATGCACTCCAATCAAAATCGTGCTCTACGGTTAGATGATGAAACTTTTTCCCATTTCTCACTTTATAATCAAACACAACAACCGCATAATTGCCTTCAATTTCTTGTTTTGTAAAAAGTCTAGATTGATTGATTAAATGCCTAAGTTCTTCCTCGCTGACCGTTTGAATCTCAAATTGAAGTTTATCGTCTAATATTTGCTCCTTTTGTGAGCAGCCTAGGAGTAACAGGACAAATAGGATTACGAATACAATTTTTTTCATAGCATCTCCTCTAAGCTTGTATTAACTTATACAAATATCAACATCAAAATTCAAAGTTTGTAGACATTGCACTTCTAAAGCAATCTCTAGTAAAAGTAGAGTTAATATTTCCTTTTTATTAATCTTATCAAGTAGAACATAAGTGAAATCAAAAATGATAGAAGTATAATAATTATTGTACCGAATGTATAAGTCGCTGTTTCTGCATAATGACGGCCGCCATCAAATACATTAGCAAGTAGAAAAAGAGAATTACACTAATCATTAAAGTTAAGAAAAAAATACTAACACACTTCAACACATTACCTATCTGCAACCTAATTTTACCATAATATCACAATACCTTACTCGACTATTTATCTTGGTTAGCTAAAATTAAAAAGCTACTCAAAGTGTTGTAAGAGGCATACAATTCATGCATACAAATACGCATAGATAATGTTCATACAAAAAGCCACGGAACGTTGATTTAACAACATTCGTGACTTAATGATATATCCCAAAAGTTTCATTCAGGAATGTTATTAGGTTAATTTTTGTATGTTTCATAAATCATTGCTACACTAGAAAAACTGTGTAAATCTCAAAGCCCTTTACCACCCTTGACGATCACACAAAGAAGTAATATGAGCAAGATGATGCTTACCATGCCAAGCATAGATTCCTATATTCTTACCTACTGAAACTTCACCTGAATCTGGATGAATAAATATCTTTTTCATATCAGCAGGAGTTAGACTGCGTAAAAGGTAGGTCCAGCGTTTGTGTAATGTTTCGAGAAGTAAAAGTGAATCATCAATTGGTAATTTATAATCAGATAGTTCCGCCCATTTCGTTTCGTCATATGGTTTGATTACTGGTTTTTTTTCAGTTAGAGCCAATTTAAAACGAACGTAGGCATTCATATGACTATCTGCAAGATGGTGTATTACTTGTCGTACAGTCCATCCTCCAGAACGATAAGCCGTATCAAGCTGTTCATTGTCTAAATTTTCCACAGCATCTCGTAATAAACTCGGTAAAACCTCAATCTCATTGATCCAAACACTTATAACACTACTCGTAATTTCATCATCAAATTGAAAAGTACCAATCGGATATTTCATTTCCATCAACGTATTCCCCTTGTGTAAAATTTATATATTTCGAGTAAAAAAAGGATTAATTTTATCGCTTTCTGCTCAAATTAAAATAGTTTTGATTTTCATATTCCGCAATGATAGATGTAATGCTTACCAGCGGATAATTGCTTAGACATTGAAGTCTAGATTTTTAATCGCGAACATCGAATGATCCTGAATGATTCCTGTCTCTACAAAACCAAATGAAGCGTATAAGGCTTTAGCTACGACATTACTTGTATGATAAAAGAGGGCTACATATTTTGCTTCCCCATGTGGCCGAGTTTCAATATCCATCAACATTTTTTCAAAAGCAAGTTTGCCATATCCTTTACCCTGATAACTTTCCCCAATCATAATGTGCCAAACAAAATAGCACTTTTCTCCATAAAAAACTTCATTTTCAAATGATTCATGGTCCAGCGTATCGTAAATATACATCAAAAATCCAACCACAACTTCATCGGCATAAATAGCAATGGGAGTCGCTGGTATCCCGTCTACGTTCAACATATGAGCGTCTGCAAAGCTTCGGAGGTTAGTAGTTTCTATGAAGTCTTTCTGATTTCCCCCTACATCAAGTGCTATTACTTCTTCAATGTTTTCCCCGGTTATCTTTCGTAATTCAATCATTTTTGTCTTCATATTGCGGCCCCCCTTTCAACTAGTCATTCCCGTGCTTAACTACCGTACGATTTTTATTATGTTCCATGCTACGTGGTAGATATACGTATTATCACATATCCGAATCACCTATTTAGAAATCAGCAGTAATCAATTTAATTTCAATAAAATTTTCCCATGATGTTGACGTTTTTCGAAATACTTATGCGCTTCTATTATGTTTTCTAAATTAAATATTCGATCTATATGAAGTTGTAGTGTTTGATTGGAAAATTGATCAATCATATTTTCGGCAAATGGACGGATAAATTCAGGCTTCAGTTTGCGTGTCGTTCCTAAGCTAAACCCTTTAATCGACCGACAACTACTATGCACATCATTCGTAGTAAAGTTTCCTTTTTCCCCACTGCTATTGCCAAACTGGACGAGCGTGCCAAAAGGTGCTAAACACCGTAAACTATCCGCAGTAATATTGCCAGCAACCGAGTCAAAAATAACTGTTGCGCCAAATGAGTTTGTAGCCTCTAGTGTTACTTCTACAAAATCCTCATATGTACATACAACATCTGCTCCTAATGTTTTCACATAATTTATTTTGTTACGTGAACCTACTGTAGCGATTATTTTTTGACATTGTAGCTGTTTGCAAAGTTGGACAAGCATCGAACCTACACCACCTGACGCACTATGAATAATTACCGTATCCTCATTACTGACATTTCCAATTGCGTTTACTAAGATTTCAGCTAAAAAGCTAACAGTAGGCATAGTAGCAGCTTGTTCAAATGAAAGAGTAGCAGGAATTTTATAGACCAAGCTTTCATGTGCGACAGCCATTTCCGAATAACTACCGTTTTTAGGGAATGCAATCACTCTATCGCCAACTTCAAATTGACTTGAGCAACTTTCAATTACTGTACCGGCTAAATCAAGACCTAGCGTTATTGGAAATGCACCTTTTGCCTTAGCACCTGTTCGATTTTTAATGTCTGCAAAATTAATACTCGTATAAGCACCTTCAATTAACACATCTCCATCTGTTAAGCTTGGTACGTGAATTTGCTGTACTTGTAAAACATCAGCTGAACCAAATTCAAATTGTTGAATAATTTTCATTTTAATCCCCCTGCTAAAAGATCGTTTTTAGTATTCATAATATACCAAAAATAAGTAATTAGAGTAAACATCACAATACATATTTCCTGTTGCTATAAATTACTTTAATCGATCGTGCATAAAAATTTTCTGAATGGTTTTCAAACAAAAAGCCATGGAAAGTTGATTATTAAACAACATTCATGGCTTTTTGGTTAATTTTATAAGATTTATTACTAGTGTGTTTCGGCCTTTTTTATCAAATAAAGATCATGTATAAATATCCCTCTTGTTTCATTTTTGAGTAAAAAACAACTTGTTGAATTAAAAATCGTTACTAAACAACGCCTGTATCAATCACCCGCTATTTTCATAACGATTACTCTACTTCTAAACTAAATGAATAAAATGCGTCTCCATTCGATACATTTTCACTCTCAGCATCCATCCACCAAACGCCAAAAGAATAATAATACACACCTTTATTAGTAGGTGCTAAAAAGCTATTATTTTCAATTGTGATTTCATTCTCATTTTCTTCACTAATTTGTAGCAGATGAAATTCAGTAGGTTTAGGTTGAAAATCCATTGAAAAAGTGATTTTGGAATCTGGCTTTACCTTAATCGGCTCTGTTCCTTCTAAAAGTTCCACAGGTCCAGCAGTATCTACACATCCATTTTTCCAACAATACGTTCCTAGCTTTGTTTCGTGAGTTTCATTAGCGAGTTTGACAGTTACGGTTGGTGGCTTTTCATCTGATAGCTCATCGTTTGAACAACCAACTAAGGTAAAAATGATTAAAGTTAAGAATAGAAACAACTGTTTTTTCATAAATTTCACTCCTTTTAGAGTGATAGACGTGTTGAACTCTCCAAACGTTACAAAGAAATTCGTCTTGAGTGCCAAGTGTTACACTAGGTTTGTTTATTTACGTAGAAAATCTCCGTTTCAACTTCCGCCCAATTAATACTAACATCAGCAAGTAAGTACTAACTAAAAGCATCGTACTCCATTGATTATCTTCAAATTTCTGCCCTGCCATTGTAAAAGCGACCATTGTGGGGAGTTTGCCAATGACTGTCGCAAAAGTAAATGCCAAAACAGGCATAGAAGTGACGCCAGCAATGGCATTCAAACCTGCTGAAGGCATGATTGGAATTAAGCGACCGATTAAAATGGCTAAAAAAGCATTACGATCCAACATCGTAAAAAAGCCGTCCAACCGCGCATATGCCGCGACCTTTTTTCTTGCCCAGCGCGCCAAAATAGTACGACTTAAATAGAACATGCCGATACAGCCAACTGTTGTTCCACCAAGGCTTATTAATAGTGCGAGCCAAAACGGTTGATTGGTTGCAATGTAGCCGACAATTAACGGAATGGGCATGGCTGGGACAAACGCTAACCCTACCATAATTAAAAAACTGCCCCAAACACTCGCACTACTCTTCTCAATCCAATCCATGTTGTATGTCACTCCTCTCTATATCATCCTTTTTAATCTGCACAATTTCCTTTCATATATAACGAATAAAGGCGAAAACCCTGTCTATGTGGGTTTTCGCCTTTTATTATTTCACTGTATCCACAATGTTTTTCGCGTGATCGCCAATTCGTTCAAGATTGCTGATGATGTCCGCAAAAACAATGCCTGCTGAACCATTGCAAATACCTTCGTTCAGACGATAAATATGCATTTTTCGCAATTTACGTTCCATCACATCAATTTCATTTTCTCTTGCATACACTTCTTTTGCAATTGATGGATCATTTTTTTCAAGTGCTTGTAAAGCAAGGCGCACCGTTTCCATTGTAAATTCATACATTTCGACTAACTCTGCCTGCGCTTCATCACTTAGTTTTGCTTTATTTGCATCGCGGTATTGTAAAAACTCTACAATATTTTCTACATGGTCACCGATTCGCTCGATATCACGAATGTTATCAAATAAATTATGATGTAACGTCGATTCGGTTTTTGATAAAGCTTGTTTCGAAAGCTTAACTAAATAGTCCGTTGATTTACGATCTAAATTGTTGATCGCTTCTTCTAACTGCTCAACATTGCCAATCGCTTTTGTATCACCTGTTTGTAAATAATTTAAAGCTTCTTCCATGCCTTGTACACTATATGCACCCATATGCAATACTTCCATTTTCGCTTGACCTAAAGCGACAGATGGTGATTGCGCAATTAAACTTTCATCTAAATATTTTGGCTTATGTGCGATGACATTATCCTCACCTGGGATGAGTTTCGTCACAATCCATGCAAGTGCACCGATAAATGGTAATTGGATTAATGTGTTCGCCACATTAAATGTACCGTGCGCAAACGCAATTTGCATTTTGTTTTCTAAATTTAAAACGCCAGTAATCCATTCCACATAGGCAGTGAACGGCACTAATAAAAGCATGAAAATTATCGAACCAATTATGTTAAATAACACATGCGTTGCTGCGGCACGGCGAGCGGCAACCGAAGCACCTAATGAAGCTAAAATCGCAGTAATCGTTGTTCCGATATTATCACCGAATAAAACAGGTAGCGCCCCTTGTAAAGGAATTAACCCTTCTGCATAAAGCCCTTGTAAAATTCCGACTGTCGCAGATGATGATTGTACAATTAGTGTAAAGATTGTCCCGACAACAAGACCTAATACTGGAATATCACTCATTTGTACAGTTAATTCTAAAAATGGTTGCCAGTCACGTAATGGCTTCATGCCGCTACTCATCATTTCTAAACCGATGAATAGTCCCGCGAAACCGAATAATATTTGTCCAATATTTTGGATTGTACTTTTCTTAAAGAAGAATAAGAAGATAGCACCTAACGCCATAATTGGGTAAGCATATTCCCCAACATCAATCCCGATAATAAATGCGGTTACCGTCGTTCCGATATTGGCACCCATAATGACACCGATGGCTTGTCTTAATGTCATAAAGCCAGCACTTACAAGACCAACTGTAATAACCGTCGTCCCTGAGCTTGATTGAATTAAAACCGTTACCATCAACCCGACAAGTACACCCATAAATGGATTTGTTGTGAACTTATCTAATATATCTCTAAGTCGATCACCGGCCGCCTTTTGTAAGCCATCTCCCATATACTTAATGGCGAACAAGAAGAGTCCTAAACCGCCTAAAAATTGAAATATCATCTCTTGAAAATTAATATCCATATTCAACTACCTTTCAACGTTATGTGCCTTATTATCAATTGCTTCGGTACAAATGTAAACCGCATTTACAATCTCTTAACATTTAATTAATAATATTTTCAATAACAGTATAAAATCCGACATATTTGCGGAAATTTATGACAAAAATAACCCCCGTAAATGTTAATTGGATAGATAACCTATACGGGGGATTCGACATTTACTATTCACTTATCTGAAATGGGTTATCTTTATTTTACAACAGGTGCAGGATAGTCAAAGCCTTTTGTATCGACTTCCACCTTTTTCATTTGCTGATCTTGTAATGGTTTATCCGCTGCATCTCGCTCGGCGTTTACAATGCTATCCACCGTTTCAAGGCCTTCGATTACTTTACCAAAAGCAGCGTATTCCCCATCTAAATGAGGTGATTTTTCCGTCATGATGAAAAATTGTGAGCCAGCAGAATCTGGATCCCCCGAACGTGCCATTGAAAGAACACCGCGCTCGTGACTTAAATTATTTTCAAAATCATTGTTTGTAAATTCACCGGCAATGCTATAATCTGGACCGCCAGTACCATTGCCTAGTGGGTCTCCACCTTGAACCATAAAGCCAGGAATCACGCGATGGAAAATAAGTCCATCATAAAAACCGTCTTCCACTAAAGAAATGAAATTTGCTACTGTATTCGGTGCAATCTTAGGCTCTAATTCCACAACGATTTTCTCATCATTCGCCATCGTAATTGTCACAATCGGATTTTCCGTTACATCGGCTGCGTAATCCTTTTGCTCAGTTGGCTCTTTTGCCGTGTCTTCTACTTCCTCTTTTTCTTTTTTATCGCCACAAGCAGATAAAATGAATAACACTGCCATTAAACTAAGTACAAGCATACCTCTTTTTCGACTAAACATTCCGTTCCAACTCCTCTATGTAATTTCTTTACTCACCTATAGTATCAGATTCGACAAAGGTTTTCGCTGCTAAACGTCCAAAATAATAAAAAAACACGATTATGTACGACGTCCTTTTTTCTCAAAAGCATCAATGACAAAATACAAAAGAGCTGTGATAATCGCATAAATAACCGCCCCCATTACCGGAATAGCGATTGATTCCATCACATTCACTGCAATGAGCATCAAAGTTATCGAAATGAGCAAATGCCCCCAAAACTTGTGAAAAGCGTGATTTGACTGTATTTTTGCTTGAACAAATCCTTGCATGGCACTCGATAAAATAAACTCCACAATGCCAAACACAATAATAAAAAGCGCAAATGATTGCCAGCGATCATATGTAAATCCTAATAAAATTAACGCAAAAACTTCCGCGGCAATGACAACGCCGATAATCTCTATGAAAACGAGTAGTGCGAAGAGAATGCCGAATATATTTTTTAGTTTGTTCATGTAACTGTATTAGTCCTTCCTATATCCATAATGGATGTATTCACGTTGCCACTAAATAGTAAGTGATTATACTATAAAAGACAAATCGGTTTAGGAGTTAAACTTCTTTTTATTTTCGATTGTTGCTTCACTAATATATCATCGAACTTGACTTGACTTAACTAAACATTAAATAAAGCCCTTGTACACGCTAATCTTGCGTATACAAGGGCTTCTCCTTTACTCGCTATGATTTACTCGCATTCTCTTGTTGCACCTTACTTTTTTGTTGTACCTGAAGCAAGTCTGAAATGGTCACAAATTTATAGCCTTCTTTTTGCAGTGCTGGTAAAATTTGTGATAGTGCTTCTACCGTCTGCTTCCTATTCCCTCCACCGTCATGGAAAAGCACGACATTTCCTTTCCTTGAACCTTTCAGAACGGTATCAACGATTCTTTTCACACCGGGATCTTTCCAATCTTCCGTATCTAGATGCCAAGACCACATCACCACTTTATAACCATCCTTTACAACCTCTTCAATTAACGCATCTGTATATAGCCCTTCCACTGGTCGAAATAACTTAGGGGCGTATCCGGTTATACTAAAAATGGCGTCATTTGTTTGTTCAATTTCCTCCATGAGTTGCGGTACAGTGGATTTGAATGGATGAGAATAAGTATGATTGGCTAATTCGTGCCCTTCTTCATACATGCGTAAAATTACTTCCGGATTTTTTTCAACTTGTTCCCCGACTACAAAAAACGTACCCTTTGCGTCATATTTGTTCAATAAATCCAGCACTTCATTCGTATATTTTTTGTGTGGTCCATCATCAAATGTCAGCGCAATAATCTTTTCTTCTGTTTTAATATCCCATACAATTTTTCCAGCGTTTTCGTAATACGGTCTTCCCCGATCTGCTGCCATCGTGACCACAACGTAAAATATGGAAACAAGGACGACTAAAATAGCCAATACAATAACAATTTTCGTCACTTTGCGTTTCAATTACACACCGCCTTTCGTTTGCCGCTCCCATAACAGGAGTGATGGATAAGGGTCAAATGCCCACTCTGTTCGACCGTTAAATTTATACATACCGTAATGCAAATGTGGAGCGAACTTACCAGATGTTCCCTCTTTCCCGTAACCGCTACTTCCAACATAGCCAATGAGCGTCCCTGGTTCGACAATGTCTCCTAGCGCTATACCTTTTTCAAAACTTTTTAAATGGGCAAAATAGTGATACGTATTGTTGTGATCGCGAATGCCAATACGCCAGCCACCAAAATCATTCCAACCAATGATCTCAATGATGCCATAAGTAGTGGCATAAACTTGTGTACCATACCCTGCAAACAGGTCTGTCCCTTCATGCATCCTGCGCCCTCCCCAGCCACGTTTCGCTCCCCATGTCCCGCGGTAGCTGTAATCATACTTTACGGGTAGTGGAAAATGATGTTTTGCAAGAGCAATTGTTTTAAAGTGTGCAAAAAGTTGCATATTGGTCATGATTTGTTTGACGGCTTCTTCCTTTTTGTAATAAGTCATTAAAGCCAATTCGAAATCTTTTTCGGTAGTGCCGAAACCGCTTAAATAGCTTGTCAGGGATTTGATCACATCTTCATCATGATTCGGATTTGCCATACCATCGCCGTTACCATCCAAGCCGAAACCACCGAAATAACCGATAGTCCCTGGTGAAGTATCATCCGGATATGGATTGATGTCACCCGCCCAATATTCTTTTGAAAATTGGATAGCAGTAATCCCTTCTCGCTTCGGAATATCTGAACGGACCGACTGAATGTTTCGTTCATAATGGTCCACCGCAGCAAGTTGGTACCAAGGAACGGTTGCTTGCTCAAATTGCTTATAAAAGGCCATGCGTTGTTCATAAATATCTTCTTTTGAAGGTGATGACTCTTGTGCAAATGCCTCATTCGCAAAAACAGTACTCCATAGCATCAAAATCGAAAAAATGGCCATGCGACGAACGAACAATAAGTAAACCTCCTTTCCTTCTTTCTTAGTGTGAGTTCAAATTTAGTTTTCATGAGTTCAAATTTTTTTGAAGCTTAAGTTAAAATTATTTATAGTATGAGCTGACAAATAAAATAGATGTAAATTTTTGATTGCCATTTTTCAAACAAAAAGGCATCCGAATCGACATTCGAATGCTTTTTTGCATTATAAATAATTCGTCATATATGAGAAAAGTTCGGAGTCCTTTTTTAATATGAATTGCTTCATTTTACCTCTATCTTGTTGAATACCAATAATATTTCGTGCAAAATCAAGTGAGATTGATATTTTTATATCGGTATTTGAAAAATCAAATGCGATGGCTATGTCACGATTAAATTTTTGTATATTTGGAATCCATTTCTTTTTATATGTCTCATTTTCAAGTATTTCTAGTAAATGTTTTATTTCTTCATTATTTAGCTGAACAATTGTTGTCCTTGGATTCAGCACAGAAGCACGTTGAATTGTGTAGTCATTTAATTCAGGTAATGCTTCTTGATTCGTTACTGTAGATTTGTTATAGATGAAGAAGAAAACAAGCGATACTACCGAACAGATAAGAAAAAGACGAATTCTTTTTTTCATAAGCACCTCCATCTAGACCTCCCTTTATTTTACAGTAAAATAGATATGATTTCACGTACAAAATGATGTATCGGTTGTCATTTTCGGAATTTTAAACTACAATAATTAGAACATATATTCTGTTTTATAGGAGGAGAAATTATGAAAAATCAAAGAAAATTAATGCTGTTTATTGCTACGAGCTTAGATGGTTATATTGCAACAAAAAATGATACGCTAGAATGGTTGTTTAAAGTAGAAGGTGAAGGTGACAATGGGTATTCTGCGTTTTATGATACCGTGGATACCGTTGTGATGGGAAAAAGAACATATGATTGGATTAAGGGAAATATGGAGGGTGTCTTCCCATATTTAGATAAAAAATGCTATGTATTTTCAAGATCGGCTCACGGTGAAAATGAAGAAGTCACGTTTGTTCAGGATGACATCGTGAATTTTACGAATGAATTAAAAAAACAAGACGGCAAAAACATTTGGCTTGTCGGTGGTGGTGATTTATTGCATTCCTTTATCAAGGAAAAACTAGTTGATGAATTCATCATCACCACTGCGCCTGTTATAATTGGTAACGGCATCCCATTATTTAAAGAACATGATTTCAATTTGGAGCTTTCTCTAAAAGGGGTTCAGCAATTCAATCAATTTGTGGAACTCCATTATGAAGTACGAAAATGAATAAATAGAGCCCATTCACACACTATAATTCAGTGTGCGAATGGGCTCTATATGGTGTGATTCATTACTGTTCCAAATGTAATCACTTCTAAAGCTATGTGTAAGGACTAAAAAAGTTGTTTAATTCCTATTAGGCTAACATTCCTATATATTTTAAAATGTTAATTCTTCCATTATTCAGTGGGTGACTGGCATTCATATGAGTATGCAAGACAACAAAAACCACACTTTTCTAGGATTGGTCTACTCATCGGACTGGCGTCAACAGTAAGGAAAGGATGCCCCTTTTCATATGCCATTTGTGCACGAGCAGTTAATAGTTTTGTGTAATAACCCTTTCCTCGAAATAATGGAAGCGTAGAACCTCCCCAAAGACTAGCAAAAGACGAGTTTGGTTCTAAGTACATCCAAGCAGCACATACTAGCTGCCCATCTTCATAAATTCCATAAAGGAATAATGAGTCAGGATTATTCTGTTTGTCTCTCCAAAGTTTCACTCCTAGCTCCGCATGAGATTCGTTCCAGATGGTATCTTCTAGAACAACAATATCTTGAATGCCCTGTTCATCTGTTATTTCCTTTAAGCCGAGGAGCTGGCTATTAGTAAGTAAAGGGTGTTGATCATCTAATTCCATGACCATGAGAGCTTCAGGACTACCAATTTTAAATCCTTCTTGATCAAGAATATCTTTCAAATTATCAGGCTTATCGTAGCTATAAACCTTCCACTCAAAATCCTGCTTACGGTTACTAAAATAGTTTAACTCATGTCTAATAATTGCTCTTGCATTACCTTCGTTTACATTTGAAGAAATAATAAACCCATTTTCATCATACTTTGAAATGTGACGCACAACATACTCTGTTTCTTCTCTAATGTAACCTTGTGTTTGAGCTTCATGTCGAAGTTCTTTATGGAATCGTGAAATTAATTCATTTTTATCCATTTTCAATCTCCCTTTGGTTTTAACTAAAGTAAAGTATCTTCTAGAATAGCGTTGGATTTCTCACTCGTATGTGTAGACTTTCGCAAAATCACTTACTTATTATACCATTTAGTTATACCAATATGGGAGTATTTATAACTTTATTCAACTTACCATTCCGATAGTTTCATAAGCTCTAAATTTTTAGTGTTTTATTATATGTTAAACAACTTTATTGTCTACCAACACAATGCACAGCCATCACCAAATTTTTTCAAAGTCTTTCCAGTCCATTAATCGTGGATATGTGACATGCTGATTGTATGGCTGATTCTTTACGATAATCTTTGTTGAAATGGCGGAAAGTGTGTCCAGTACAGCCGGTTTATCGTCCACGTAGTAATCAAGTTCAAGTGCCTCAATGGTAGCGATTTTTTCGTCATCCTCCATGCCACAGAAGAAATGCCCTTCAGCAACTGGAAAGCCTTGCGCAATCATCCAATCTTTTGTCCGTCCGCAAAATTGCTTCGGACGTGACGTAATGTAGTACACTTCATGACCTTCTGCAACGAGTGCTTGCAAAGTTTCAAGTGCACCTTCATACACCGGGCAGCTTGTGAAATAAATCGTTTCCATTGAACGCTGCCACATCGCGCGCCCTTCTTCATTTGTTAATCCAAAGGGGGCATGAATTTCTACTGTAGGAATGCCTTGAAAGACATCCATTCCAAAATTCTGACCAAATTCCTTGTTGTATAATTCAAATGCATAGCCGCGCAAATGAATTAATGTATCATCTATATCAAAACCAAATCTCATATTTTCCACCTAATCCATTACGATGAAATTTTGCGCGAAGCTCTGTTCCTTTTCAACTTGCACTTCGCGTAATTTCGCCGTTTGATGTTTTCTCATTGTTGCACATTCTTTAAAGTTGGGCTGCAAAATGGTGTTCGGATCAAGTAAACTCGCGAACACGTCTGCATCCTCCATCGCAGCATTCAGACCAAATGCCCCAGTTGGTGTCATTGTATGCACTGCATC
The DNA here is from genome assembly GCF_050272495.1 of Solibacillus cecembensis. NCBI lineage: Bacteria > Bacillati > Bacillota > Bacilli > Caryophanales > Caryophanaceae > Solibacillus > Solibacillus cecembensis. The sequence goes on from NZ_JBNNMF010000020.1 coordinate 15,982, forward strand.
ACCGATTAATATGACACCATCTGTTCCCCAGTTTTCACTAGTCGAGCTAAATACATCGAGCAATACAAAATCCTGCCAAGATTGTATATGGGTGCTTACACTTTCTGTTAGTGGCGGGAACGCTTGGACGAGCTTGTCAATAAATGGATCAAATGGCTGCTTTCTTAACTGTGGATAACTACCTTTTTCAATATTCCATCCTATTTGGACATAGCCTTTAGCTTGCGTGAACAATGAAATTTGCATGTCATCAACAAGGGCCATTTTTATTGCTGGCGCCCAATTAGCAGGTGTGGGGATACGTGCCCATAGTAAATCATAGCCATGACTATATATTTGCGTATCAAGCCCTGCTTTTTTGCGGATTGTTGAGTGACGTCCATCTGCGCCAACAATAAGTGCTGCGTCAATCGTGAGCTCTTCCCCGTCATGAAATGCTGTAACTTGCGTGTAGTGACCATTTTCGTCTTGTACTAAACTTTTGACCGTCGTATTGAGGAGTAAGTGAAAATTCGGGTATTGTTCCGCTTCCTCTATAATAACTTGTAGCAAATGGGCTTGTGGCACATGAATCCCTAGATGACCAACAGCTGGGTCAGCTTGAATCATTTTAACTGTTTGACCGTTATGGCAATATTCGAGCGTTTCCATGCGCAACAGACCAAGCTTTTCCACTCGTTCAAAGAGGCCGTGTTTTTTCAAGATAGCTTCGCCCGTTTCATTTAAATGCTCGCCTCGGAATGCCTTTGCTAAAGAGTTCGTACGTTCCACTAATTGTACAGAAAAGCCTTTTTTTACGAGCAACAAGCTAAGGAGCGCGCCACCTGGACCTGCTCCGACGATACAAATATCGACTTCTTTATTCACGTTCATCCCTCTTTTGAGGATAGGCTATGAGACATAGATCGTCCCCTATTTTTTGCACATCTGAAAAATTGAGCTGCATTGCGGCATCCATTGAGGACACATCTTCCCCGCGGAACGGATTAATGGAATGTTCGCCACCTAATACTTTTGGTGCAATATAGACGATGAATTTATCAATAAAGCCTGCACGAAGGAATGAGGCATTTATTGCTCCGCCACCTTCCACTAATATGTCTGTAATTCCGCGCTCATAAAGCTGTGTCAGCATTTCTTCTATATTTAAGCCGCCCTCATTTTTCCCTACGCGTAAAACTTCCACACCTTGTGCGACTAAGCTTTGTGCCTTTTCTTTTGGCGCTTCCAGTGATGTAACGATAATTGTTTTTGCATCAGTCGTATTTGCTACATGGCTTGTAAGCGGTGTTTGCAAAGCTGAATCTAAAATAATACGCACCGGACTTTTACTGTTTCGATCATCAAGACGCGTTGTTAGCTGTGGATTATCGGCTAACACTGTCCCAACTCCGACTAAAATCGCATCCATTTCATGTCGCAGTTCATGTACATGTTTACGCGCCGCTTCTCCAGTAATCCATTTAGAATGACCGTTTGCTGTGGCAATTTTGCCGTCAAGCGTCATCGCAAATTTCGATATTACAAATGGACGGTTCGTAAGCATATTATGGATAAAGCGTTCATTTAAACGTCGTGCTTGCTCTTCTAACAAACCGACTTCCACTTCAATGCCGGCATCACGAAGCAATTGAATACCGCGTCCTGCAACAGATGGATTCGGGTCTTTCATTGCTATGAGAACACGTGTGACACCGGATTCCTTCACTAAATTTGCACAAGGTGGTGTTTTGCCAAAATGCGAGCAAGGTTCCAACGTAACATAAAGAGTCGCCCCTTTTGCATGTTCACCAGCCATACGGAAAGCATGAACTTCCGCATGTGGTTCGCCCGACTTCCTATGTAATCCCGTGCCGACAATAACACCGTCTTTTACAATGACTGCTCCGACAAGTGGATTCGGATTCGTATTGCCCCGTGCACTTGTTGCTAAATCTAATGCCAGCTGCATATAAGTTTGATCGTTTTGCATGATGAACTTCCCCCTTATCTCGTGATTTTTTGTTGAATATGACCTGATTTTTCTACTTTTGTTTGTAAATAATGGCGGTTCGTATCCGTTTCACCGCCCCATAAAGGCACATGCCCGTCTGTCAGTAATCCGTGTTCTTGTAAGGCTGCTAGTTTTTTCGGATTGTTTGTAATGAGTGTCACAGGTTTTGTACGAAGTGAACCAAGTACTTTTATCGCATCTTCATACGAGCGTGTATCATCTTCAAAGCCGAGTGCATGGTTCGCTTCAACTGTATCTAAGCCATCTTCTTGTAATAAGTACGCGAATGTTTTAGAAAATAGCCCAATGCCACGTCCTTCATGATCGGCTAAATAGAAAATGGCACCACAACCATGCTCGACAATCATTTTCATCGATTCATGCAGCTGATAGCCACAGTCACAACGCTGCGAGCCAAAAATATCGCCTGTATGACAAATGCTATGCATACGGATAAGGGCATTGTCGGAATTAGCAAAGTCCCCGTATATTAAAACGGAAGACTGTTGGCCAAATGCAAGATTCATTTCATTTAAAGATGTAATGACTTCCTCTTTTGAATGCGTTTTGTCAACCGTTTGCCAACTATACCAGTTAAATGTTGCTTCAAGGTCACATTGTTTCACCGGTAAGTTCACTGGACCAACTACTGCTATATTTTGAAAGTCGTTACGCGCGACGAGGTTCGTTTTATCTAGTAAAATCGAAAGTATATTTTTCATGTTGTCCATTCCCACCTTTAAGTTACTTTATGTAAGCTAGTATATTATAATAACTTTCAATCGTCAATTGAATATGCCTATTTTTATAGAGACTACCTCAATTTTTATTAAGTTTACTAGAGCTATCTTTTTGAAAATGAAAAAGCTGTGCTGAAAGTTTTTCGCTCTCAGCACAGCTTTTGATTATATTTTCATTTCAGGGTAAAAAAATTAAATTTAAACTTTGTTATTCACCTTTAATAAATTTTAAAAATCGTTTGTTCCATATACTTTCATAAAAATCAATTGTCTCTTTTGCGGACATAAATGGATTATTCAAAGTTGAGGTTGCTTTTTGCACCATGGAGTTTTCATAACCCAGTCCATGAGCAAATTTAATCGTAGCATCCATACAGTACTCTGTTTGAGCGCCACAAAATTCAATTCTCTGTATAGCTAATTCATCTAAAATATCTTTTAAGTTCGTTTTGTAAAAAGAATTTGCATGAGTTTTCCTTACAAAAAAATCATGTGCTTGAAAATCTAAATCGGAATGAATTGCCCAAAGTTCTTCTTCAGGTACTAGCTCTTCATCACAATGTTGAACAAAAATGATAGGTTTATGTATTGTTCGATATAAGGCAATTCGATTGTTTACTTTCGTGAGTAAGTTCGATAAATCAAAGAGATATTCCCTACCGCTACTACATACTCCATTTTGTAAATCGATAACGATTAAAACATCTGCACTAGTTTCCATTCGTTTTACCTCTTTCATTTCGAAATATAGTAATTATTCTATCATTTTAGAAGCGATGATTCACCTTTATTTTACAATAAACATTAAAAAAATCAGAAGAGTACATCACTGATTATTTGGTATAATGAGGAAAAATGAAATGGAGTTTTAATCTATGATAGAAATCCGAAAAGCAACGAACCGTGATGCTGAAGACATCATTAGTGTGATGAGCAATGCAGAACAATCTGGTTTTATGTTATTTGCACCTGGGGAAAGAAAGATGGCGCCTGAAAGTTTAGGGAAGTATATAGAAACAATCAATAGTCATTCAAAATCAGGGATATTTATTGCAACTGAAGATAACCGCACATTAGGTTATATGATTGTCCAAAATGAAAAGTCTCAACGCGTTACACATCGAGCCTATATTGTTATTGGCGTACATAGTGATAGTCGAGGAAAAGGAGTCGGAAAAGCTCTTTTCACTTCTGTTATTTCATGGGCAAAACAAGTGGAGCTTCGTCGCCTAGAGTTAACGGTTATCGCAACGAACGAAATTGCGGTTCATTTGTATAAAAAAATGGGCTTTAAAATTGAAGGCGTTAAAAAGGATTCCTTGTTCATCGATGGTCAATATGTCGATGAATATTATATGTCTCGATTGTTATAAGACGAAGAAAAGCACAATCCATTGTTCAAATGAATTGTGCTTATTAAGTGTCTTCACTCCATCAATAAGTTCAACAACTGTGTACGTGCTTGGAAAAATTCTTCTGTTTCAAGCAGTTCTTTTGTGCGTTCTTTTGGAAATGGCACTTGGATCTCTGCTTTAATAATAGCCGGACGATCTGAAAGCACATAAATCCGGTTTGCCAAAAACAGCGCTTCATCAATTTGATGGGTAATAAACAAAATCGACTTTTGGCGCTTTTTCCACATGTCTAATAGCCAAATGTGCATTTTATGGCGCGTAATTTCATCGAGTGCTGAGAATGGTTCATCCAGACATAGCAAACTTTGTGGACTTAATAAAGCCCGTAAAAAGGAAATCCGCTGCTTCATGCCCCCTGAGATTTCGTGTGGATAGGCATGGAGGTAATCCCCTAACCCTATCCGCTCAATCCATTCCGTTGCTTCTTCTTTATTAATTGTTCCTGATAATTCTTGGGCAAGCAATACATTTTGTAACACCGTGCGCCAAGGCAATAGGCAGTGATGCTGCGGCATGTAGCTGATATGTCCGCTTTCCCCATTAATCAACGTATCATCAATGAAAATTTGACCAGAAGTTGGTGGCAATATCCCGCCAACACATTGCAACAATGTACTTTTACCGCTACCAGAAGGACCAAGCAATGCTACGATTTCGCCGTCCTGTACATGTAAATCAATCCCTTGCAAAACATCTTGCTGTTGAAATTGCTTATGGAGTGCTTGAATTGTTAGCATGCTGTGGTTCCTCCTTTTTATAGCTATGTACAAAGCGCTCTTCTATTAAACGAATGATGCCAAAAACGCATAAGCTTAGTACGACAATGAGCGTAATCGCAACAAACACGCGATCCGTGCGAAAGGCTGATTGCGCAAATGTCATATACACGCCCAAGCCCTGTTTCGCACCTAACCATTCCGTAATAACCGCACCCATTACACTATACGTTGCCGCAATTTTTAACCCTGAAAATAATGCGGGCATAGCAAACGGTAACTCAAGCTTCCAAAATTGCTGCCATTTTGTCGCACCAGCCATTTGAAAATATTGTCGCAGCTCGGGTGTCGTTTGACGTAACCCATCCAACAGTGCAATCGCAATTGGGAAGAAACACACTAACCCAATAATGACGACTTTTGGCATAAGCCCAAAGCCAAACCAAATGATCAACAGTGGTGCTAGCACAATCGTCGGGATATTTTGCGATATTAGGATTAATGGATAGCCAATTTTATGGACAATCGGCAGTAAATGCAATAAAATCCCTACGATAAAACCGAGTAAACTTCCGGCGATTAACCCGATGAACGTTAGCTTAACCGTTGCTAAGATATGTGGTAATAGTTCATCAAACGTTTGAAAAAGCTCCGATATGACGACAGATGGTGATGGGAAAAGCCATATCGGTAAATCCAGTACGCGCACAGCAATTTCTACGATGATGAGTAAAGCAATTAAAAAGCCAATTGTTATGCGATACTTTTTCAAAATGTTCATCTAATCATATTTCCCTGTTAATGTTTCAATCGCTGCACCTTGTGGATTATAAAAAATCTTCACTTGTGAAATGACGCTAATGGCACCCATTTCCACCATTTTTTCATTCATTTTTTCAACCAGTTGTAAAAGCTGTGTTAGCTCGCCTTCCATCGTTGTTTCTAAAGGTCCTACTCGGTAAACAACTCCTGACGCATCGATCATCGCAATCGCTGCATCAACATAAGGAATCACATCTTCATATCGCTCTGTTTTCGGGATAATTTGAATACTTACTAAACTGTTGGCCATTTGTTATTCCTCCGGTAAAAATTGATTTGTAAATGCCTTTTCAGCATCAAGTTCTTTTTCGATTAACTTATTTTCGAACATCCAATTCGCATAATTTTTCCAAACATCTAAAGATTGAATGCCCCACTGTTTTGCATCTGCTTGGTATTGCTCTGCCAACCAAATCGCACTGTTCACAACTAGTTCTTCATCTAATTCTGGTACAGCTTTTAATAGCATGCTAGCCGCTTCTTCTGGCTCATTAATCGCCAGTTCATACCCTTTACTTACCGCTTGCATAAATGCGCGAACCGTTTCATCTTCCTCGGCAATGTATTTTTCATTCGCAATAATTACCGGTGTATAATAATCCAATTCTTTCGCATAATCCGTTAAGTAAAGCATATCAATAGCTTGCCCTCGTAACTCTGCTTCAATGCCTGTCCAGCCGTAGTACATCCATGCAAAATCAATGTTTTGTTTCATCATATTAAAAAAATCTGCATTTCCAGCATTAATAATGTCTACTTTTTCAACATCTCCATCTGCCATGCCCATTACTGTTTTGATAATAGCTTGTTCAACTGGTGAACCCCAGCCACCATACGTTTTCCCTTCAAAATCTTTCGGTGTTTGTATGCCTGTTTCCTTTAATGATGCAAAGCCCGATGTGTTGTGCTGAATGATTGCTGCAATCGAAACAAGTGGGACGCCTTGTAAGCGTGCTTGTGTAACGGATTCCTGTGCACTAATACCAAACTGTGCTTTCCCTGTAGCAACAAGTTGATCTGCCCCCGCATCGCCCGGTTGAATAATTTCAACGTCTAAGCCTGCTTCTTCAAAATATCCTTTTTCCTGAGCAACATATAAGCCTGTATGATTCGTATTTGGTGTCCAATCGAGCACCACTTGAACTTTCGTCAAATCTGAATCTCCTGTTTTAGCATCTTGCTGACAGCCTACTAATAGCAATGTCATCCCAATAATACTTAACCATTTCCACATGTAAAAATCCTCCCTTTAGTTGCATGAATATGTACAAGTTTTACTACTTTTTTGAAAAGGACGAATAGAAAAATGCAAAAAACGCCCGGTACGTTGTGTACCAGGCGTCGGACAAGAAACAGATCGTTACTAAAATAAATTACACAACAATCTATGTATCAATGTTTCCTCCGCCGGTATTAACCAGTTCAGGTTCAAAGGGTAAGCAACTTAACGGATCGCTTTCTCAGCTAGCAACACTAGCACCCCCACATTTTTGGGTCTATGAACTTTTCAATGCCTATCGTAACGATATCCGCTCAATAGGTCAAGTATAATTTATCCAGTTTTCCGATAGTTCACACTAAAGGACTAGGTTTCGCAATGTTAAACAAACGATTTTTTTCTTCTAAAAGTGGGCTTGACCTCAGCGAATAAGATCGCGATAAAAATTAACACACAGCCCATTAGCATGCGGCCCGTTAATATTTCGCTAAGTAACCATACCGAGAACATCGTGCCAAACAAAGCTTCGGTTGATAGGATAATCGCAGACTTTGTTGGATTGGCATATTGCATTCCAAGATTTTGGCACACATACGCAACAGCTGTACAGAAAACCGCTAAGTAAAGAATGACATAAATCCCTTCCGCAGAATATGTAGTCGGTACTTCTCCAAGTGCAAGTACTGAAGCAATACTTAATATTGTTGCCGTATAAAATTGAACGATTGTTAAGGCAAGTGCATCTTCGGTTTTGACAAAAACATTTGTATAGAAAATATCAAATGCAAAGCCAAATGCGCATAAAATAGACAGGAAATCGCCAAAGTTAATTGTAAGCGAGTCTTGTAATGATAAAAAGCCAATGCCGACAATCGCCATTCCAGCAGCAATAAATTCGAAGCGATCAATGCGACGTTTATAAATGACATACGCAATAATTGGCACAATAATTACATTTAATGCGGTTAAAAAAGCATTTTTTGATGGTGTTGTATACTCCAGCCCCATTGTTTGCAATGCAAATGCGGCAAATAAAATGGCACCAAGTACAGCACCTTTCCAAAGAACGCTTTTCGTAATTAATTTTAACTTTTTATAAAAAATAACACTTAAAATAATGGATGCTAATAAAAAGCGACCCGCCATTAATTGAAAGACGGTCCAGTACTCTAGCCCAATAGCCATCCCAACGAAACCGCTCCCCCACATGACGGCCGTTATGAGCATCAAGATTTCGCCTCTGTACTTCTGCATAAATATTCCTTCTCTCTGTTGATTTATACGAATAGTTTAACAATAAGCAATATTTGATTAAAATGGAAGTAGATTTTACTAAAATCGAAAATGTATGCGAAAATCAATGAAATTTGTTGTTGGAGTGTGGTGGGGATGGCTGGTAATGGACAATCACAAAGAAACGCCTCTATTTATTGTAGGAGCTCATTCGTTAGTTTAATAATGAAATTACAATTCTGTATCAACTTATGTATGAGGTAGTATTTTTCTACTCATTTTAAATAGTAATGGTATAAGGGATAATAATATAATTCCTATGACTACAGTAGAAATTATTAGCTCTTTCCAAATAATCAAATGATTATCAAACAATTCAATAATAATTAATGAGTTTATTGGAATGTTAAGCAATAAGCCTGTAAGGAGTCCGGGAGCATACGTTTTCGTTAAAATCGTAACAAGAAGATGTGGAAAAATGGCATTAAAAATCATGGAACCTAAAAAACCAATAAAAATCCACTTCGCTATCTCTGATTCTAGAAAATATAAATAACTAAACGCCGATAAATAAGCCAACATTGTTATAATGATGACTGCAAAATGAAATTCACTTGGAGTAACGGCCTTTTGATACTTTGAAGGTTGCTGTGACCATTGAGGGAGCCAAATTGCTTCCTCAATATTATGTAGTGTAATTGCCAAACAAAAAAATATTACGAGATAATCCATCGAAGCTCCACTCCTTCATAAGTACTTAGCGTAATAGTTAATTTTAAAAGCTATTTTTTCTCTATTTCATTTATAAATATATTCAATTTTGTCCCTCTCATTTGCTCCTTTTGCACCAAATGAGAGGAAAAAAAGAATGATAAACACGTGAACGAATGGATCGTATTTGTAAAAGGTAGTAACACTTCAGTTAAAGACGAATAGAGCCGTAACGCTGGCGACTTTCAAATAGAAAGGCAATTATGCTCTCATAATACGGAATAAAAGCTTTTTGTTCCATTAATTTAAAAATTCCCTCTTTCGAAGCCCATTTCACTGCTTGGACTTCCTCATGTTGTAATGTCAGTTCATTCAAATCAATATCCATCTCAATCAAATAATAATCATCAAAGCCTCGTTCAAAATTAATGGTGAATTGTGGTCGCATATTTTCAAAGCTATAATCAATACCTAATTCCTCAAATAGCTCTCTCGAAGCAGCTTGTTGGCTAGTATCACCTGCAGTCGCACTCCCACCACACGTAATATCCCAAAGGTTTGACCACCCTTGTTTAAAAGGCTGGCGTTGCTGAATGAGCATTTCACCTTTTGAATTAAATATACAAACGTGCACAACTAAATGGAACTCATCGGGTGGCAAAGTTTCTCCACGAGTGATTTGTTTCTCGATTTTAATACGGTGTTTGTCATATAAATCCCAAGTTTCCATTGAGACACTCCCCCATACTTTAAGTTAGTTTGTGAATAAGTCCGATTATTTGTGAAATGCTTGTCGCACTGTAAGCCCCCGTAGTAGAAGGGGTTTTAGTTTAACATCTCTTATTTCCAGTTTATTGAATTTTTGAATTAGGTCTTGAATGTAAAAATTATGTCTTCAGCAAGACCAACTTTTTACCAATATTATAACATTTCAACCTTTTGAAAAATCTCTTTGTAAAGTAAATCTAACTCTTTTTCATCTTTTAAATAGAAATACCAAGCATCTTCTCTAAATGCATCTATGTTATATAAATAAATTGTCGTATGAGAACCGTTATTTAATGATTCCCAATGGGCCGTTTCATAGGGAATCCCTCCTCTAGTAAATGGATAATGCCGTTTTGGTGAATCGAAAAAAATAATGGGCATTTCAGAATGATTATATAGGTCTACATATTTATCGTCTGAAGCTTCTTCAAACATCACGGGTGTTATCATAACAGCATCAAAATTTGTTGAAATTCGCAATGTATCTTCGCTAAATTCATCTAATGAAATCGATTCGAAATGAATTTTTTCATTATTTAATTTAGGACTACTACCAACTACAGCAATTTTTAAAGGTGCACCGTCATATATAATTTCATTATGTGAGCATGCAGCTACTAATAATAACCTAAAAAGAATACAATTTTTTTCAAATGTTTCGCTCCCTTCTTTTATATCGAAAAGACTTGCATTTCTAGCTCTTAAAAAAGATAATTTTAAAAATTTATCGTGAAGGAGATGTGAGGATTATTTGTTTTGGGGCGAATAGATAAAAAAAAATTTTAAAATATTGTGTCGTATAATATGTAGAACTTCCTATCCCAAATACCGAATTTTCTATGTCAAATCGCATCATTTCATTGAATTTCTGTTCTTTTATACTGAAATGATGGATATTTAATGCGATTTCATGTAAAATATAATTTTATAATATATTAGGGACGTGAACTGTTTGATTACTATTGAAATGCCAAAACCAACTCTTGTGATCCGTCAACGTGAACAAGTTGCAAAACCAGGCGAAGTTGAAATTACACCTTACTTCGGTTTTATTGATTTCCACAAAATTACGCGTGATAATGGTGGAATTTTCTTCTTCTACAATGAACAAAACGAACTTTTATTTGTCGGTAAAGCACGTAAAATTCGCCAACGCATTAAAAAACACTTCGAAGATACTGTATCACCGATGAAAAATCACCGTACAGAAGTGCATAAAATCGAAGTGTACGAAATTGAAGATCCAATGGAACGTGAAATTTACGAAACTTATGCGATCAACCAATTCAAATCAAAATACAACATCGACAAAGTATTTTTCGAGCGTGTATAATCGAAAGGACCGCCCCGTTCATCGGGGGGTCCTTTTTTGTAATGAATTTTATCCCCATGCGCACGCCAAGCGGAATTTTTCCCATTTAGCGGACATTTTACTTTATCTGTTATGCGTATAGTCCAACATTTCATTGATTTTTTTCAAATCACCTAAAATATTGTTTTTTTGCCCTGCAATTCCTTCGTACCATTTATCAATTTGCTGCATCATCGCTTCTTCTACTTCTTTTCCGTCCGCCAGCAACTGCACCATTATATCAACTACCTTTGTACGGTCCTCATAAAATTTCGTTCGCGCTGCAAAATCTTTTCCCACTTCTTGCTGAAACACTTGTCCTAGTCGGATAATGCCATTATTCATCATTTGTTCCGCATATAATGTCGAGCCAACAACAGCTAAACGCTCTGTGAAAGAAGGCTCCTCTTTAATATAACTTTGCATCAGGAGTGTCACTTGCTCTGAAAATGATTTTAATTTATTTTTTTGACCATCTAATAAGCTCTTCGTTTCTTCAAATAACTTGAGCATCGCATGTGTATGGTCTAATGAGTCCTTTACTTTTTTAAACTTGTCATCACTCGCATTATGTAAGCGTAATTGCACCGTTTCATAAACATATTGGCGCTGCAAATAAGCTGTTAATAAAATGATTCCATTATAATGTATACTTGCTTCATATTGATTTGTCATACTTATCCCCCGCTGTATAATTTATTCATTTTTCTTACAATACCATACCTATTTCTAAAAGTGGAATTCTTCTAGTTTTTTTACTTTATGAGTCGTTAAGCTTACGATTATAAATGTAAAGAATGACACAACAATCGGAAGTGTCACGGTGTGCATGCCGAATATATGCGGTGCTAATCGATCAATGGCTATGTACAGCGTTAAGCCGACGAGCATTGAACTAATGGCCCCATATTTATTCGCCTTTTTCCAATAAAGACCGAACACAACACTCCATAAAAATGCCGATTCTAATCCACCAAATGCAAATAAATTCAACCAAATTAACAATTCAGGTGGATTCAGTGCAAAAATGACTACAGCCAGTCCAATAATCGACGTTACCCAGTAGCTTCTTTTCTTAATCTGCTGTTCTGTCGCCTTTGGATTCATAAAGTTTAAATAAATATCCTTCACAACCGTCGAACTCACTAAAATAAGTAATGCGTTGACCGTCGACATAATGGCTGCCATCGGAGCTGCTAAAACGATGCCTGCTAATAATGGTGGCAACACTTCAAGCGTCACGATTGGCATTACTTTATCACCAATAACAATACCTGGTACTACCGAACGAGCAAATACACCAATTAAATGCATACCAAACATAATTGTACCTATGCCGATTGTGCCAATTAAAATCGCACGGTGTAGGCTTTTCGCATCTTTATAACTCATGGCACGAACAGCAATTTGCGGTAAACCTATGACACCAAGTCCAATTAAAATCCAAAATGTCGAAACATATAAAGGAGTTAAATTTCCGTCTGCGCCAAATGGAGAAACTAAATTTGGATTTTCTGCCACAAGGTTTTGCATAATATTTTCAACACCACCACCGGCAATAACTGTACCGATGAGTAAAATGACTGTACCGATGATCATAATGGTACCTTGGACTGCATCCGTTAACGCAACAGCACGGAAGCCTCCGATAATAACATACACAAGTACGGAAGCAGCGAAAATTAATAACGCGCTCGTATAATTTAGTCCCGTTAATGCTTCAATTAATCGTGCACCCCCAATCCATTGCGCGGTCATCGAGGCAAATAAAAACACAATAATACTAAATGCGGATAAGAGGATAATAATATTGCTGTCATAGCGCTTCTTTAAAAAATCAATTAAGGTAATCGCTTCAATACGACGTGACACAATCGCGAATTTTTTCCCAAGCACCATTAAGGCAAAATACCCCGCTGGAAGCTGTGCCATTGCGAGTAGCACCCAGCCAAGCCCTGTATTATAGGCAACTCCTGGTCCCCCGATAAAACTTGAAGCACTCCCATACGTCGCCATCATCGTCATGGCAAGTATGAAGCCACCCATTTCGCGGCCACCTAAAAAGTACTCTTGCATAAAGGAGTTTGACGTACGCACTTGCTTATTCGCCCATATGCCAATACCGAATATGACTACCAAAAAAAGTAAGAGTGGAATAATCACTTGCCAATGGATCATTTCTGTTCATCCTCCTCTTCAAGTGAAATGTCTTGGAAGAACAGTTTCATCGCTAGCCAAATACATACAATCATGAAAACGGTGCCTGCCATACAGCTATAAAAAAACCATGCAGGGAAACCGAACACATAGCGATATTCAAGTGGGTCCCCAGAGCCGAGTCCATAGGCAAACCCAAACCAAACCGCAAAATTTATGACAACAAGGCCAACACCGATCAGCGCTTCCTTGTGGGCTACTTTAAAACGCTTATCTTGCATATGGATCATCCTTTCTTAATTCTTATATACACTTCTCTATCATACTTTTGAATTCGAAAGTTGAAAAGACTTTAATATAAGATAAACGATTAAAAAACGACATCGCATGACACGATGTCGTTCTATTTAAAATGATTATAGTAATTCTTTACGTAATTCAGCTGGTGTTTTTGGTGAAAGTAGCCCGTACGGAATATCAAACACCGTCTTCGCTCCCTTATCCCCTTTGGCACGTAATTTATGTGCAGCGCGCGCATAAGCAACAAGTACGCTTGAAGTAAACATTGGATTCGATTGTAATTTTAATGAGAACTCCATAATTTGTTTATCCCCTTCGCCAGATTCTCCTGAACGAATGACAAAACCGCCGTGTGGCATTCCCGCATGATTTTGTTGCAACTCTTCCTCAGAAATAAAGTTGACTGTTGTATCATAGTCTGAAAAATAGTTTGGCATTTCAATAATTTCTTTTTCAATTTTTGCTTTATCTGCGCCTTCTTCTACAACAACAAAACACTCCCGAGCATGCTTTTCACGTGTCGATAATTCTGGGTTTTCCCCGCTACGCACGCGATCAACTGCTTCTTTAATCGGCAATGTATATTGTACCCCGCCTTTTACTCCTTCGATTCGACGGACTGCATCGGAATGACCTTGACTCAAGCCATCTCCCCAGAAAGTATATGTCGTGCCTACTGGTAAAACCACTTCACCTAGTAAACGATTTAATGAAAATAAACCTGGATCCCAGCCAACTGAAATAATGGATACTGTGCCATTTTGCTCAGCAACCGTATCTACACTATCAAAGAATTCTGGAATTTTAGCATGTGTGTCAAAACTATCGATTGTATTGAACCATTGTGCAAAATGTGGCACTTGTTCTGGTAAGTCTGTTGCTGAACCACCACATAAAATCATGACATCAATTTGATCTTTATAATTTTTTGCGTCTTCTACTAAGTAAACAGGGACATTTTCTGTTTTAATTTTCACTGTTGATGGGTCGCGTCGTGAAAATACAGCAACCAATTCCATGTCTTCATTTTGACGAATAGCCGCTTCCACACCTCGCCCTAAATTACCATAGCCTACAATACCAATACGAATTTTAGCCATTTTTGTCCCTCCTATTTTAAGCACACTATTCTAATAAACTTTCGTTTTAATTTCAGAATAGCGTTTAAATTCATTATTTATCATACATTTTCAGACGAATATACACAATCAATTTTTGGGGTTTTTATGAATTTTTTTCCCTAAATGAATCCTATTCAGGCTTATTATTTTCTATCCTTGTCGCTTTTTGGTATACTAAAAAAGTATAAGAATCGACAAATTGGGGGAACAACATGAAGAAATTATCAGCAGTTATGTTAGCATTTGCACTTGTCTTTTCAAGTGTCGGATCAACATTATTATTTGCTAACGACGCACAAACAGTAGAAGCTAAATCGTACAAATCAGGGAAAAAGGGTTTTAATAACTCAAATAACAATTCTAACATCCAAAAAAAGGATGACGCAACAAGTCCAACAACAGCAAAACAAAATAATGGTACAACAACGAAACAAGATACAGCGAAAAAATCTTCAGGCGGCTTAATGAAAGGCTTAATGCTTGGTGGTTTAGCTGGTTTATTATTCGGTAGTCTATTTGGCGGTATGGGTATGCTTGGCTCGATTTTAGGGTTCATGATCAATATGCTTGCTATCGGAGCAGTTGTATTCTTCCTAGTGAAAATTTATCAATTAATTAAGCGTAAAAAAGAAAAAGAGGTTGCACAATCTTGGAAAAACTAACTCTATTAGAACAAGATTTAATTAATTCAGTTTGCCACTTTCACGCAAAGTTTAAAAACGTGGCACCACAAGATATCGAAGTTGAGTTAATGTATGACGATTTGGCAGGCTACTCTGCTGAAGCATTTTACAATGGCCAATTAGATGTGTACAACTCAGTTAATTTTATTACAGCTATCCGTCTTTATATTGATGAGCAGCTTGGTCGTGACTCGATGTCAGCACGCATTACGCTGGACATTCACGATGAAGAAGGCATGGTCGCATATATCGAATTTTAAGCAAACAAAGGGCGAGTCCATTCATTTGGAATCGCCCTTTTTCTATTTATAAAGTTGGTTGCGTATTGTATTTGTGTTTATTATGAGTCAAGCCATGATAGCTTACATTTCTTTCTGAAAGTTCCTATTCTACTACCGCTTCTGTTGTTTTCCCAGCTAGATTTCTAATCGCCAGCATCGAATTGTCCTGAACGATGCCTGTTTCTGAAAAACCAAATGATGCGTATAATGTTTTAGCTGTGAGATTACTTGTGTGATAAAAGAGTGCTACATATTCTGCTTCGCCAAAAGGCATAGCTTCAATATCCATCAACATTTTTTCAAAGGCAAGCTTGCCATACCGTTTCCCCTGATAACGCTTGTCAATCATAATATGATGAACAAAATAGCCCATCTTCTTGTAAAAATCTTCATTTTCAAATGATTCATGATCCAAAATATCATAAGAATACATCAAAAACCCTACCACAACTCCATCAGCATAAATGGCGAAGGGGATAGTTGGTTCGCCGTTTTCGTTCAACACATAAGCGTCTGCAATGCTTCTGAGGTTAGTAGTTAGTATAAAATCTTTCTGGTTTTCTTCAACATCAAGCGCTATTACTTCATCTATGTTATCTCCGTCTATTTTTCGTAATTCAATCATCTTTTTTCCCCTCTCCTAAGACAAGCTACTTCCACACCTAGTTTAAAACATTATAACCATAATTTCCATAATTATCAAAACACGCTATATAAATATTCACCCATGCTAACTCATTTTCCCTTGAATTTTCTAATTCTTGTTCAGTAAAATGGCCTTTTTGTTGAATTGCCATAATTCATCTTGTCAATGTAATTAGATTAAATCTTTTACAAATTTAGTATTTTATTATAAATGATTAATCTTTATTCTAAATCTACTTTAGAAATTTTCCAAAAAAAGAAAAAACCACCGAAAAGGTCGCCCTCATTCGGTGATTTCCAAATTATTTTGTTTCTTCTTTTGCTTCTTTAACTGGTGCAGCTACGTCCGTAATACGACCTTCTGTTGTCGTTTTCACTTCTTTTAATGAAGATAAATGCTCTACAAAGTTTTCCCAGTCTGATAAGCCTAAATCTTGAACTTTTCCTGCATCATATACTTTTCTTAGCATTTTATAACCATCGCCACCACCTGCTGTGAATGCATTTGTAGCGACTGTATATGTTTGATCTGCTTTAATATCAACATATGCTTTTGTTTTTTCGTCATAGTATTTTAACGACACGATACGTGAACCCGCTTCTTTTGATGAATCATAAACGAGCTGTGCACCCGCAATGTGCAAGAAACCGCCATTTTCTTCTGGTGCTTGACGAACAGAAAATTCGAATGCTTCAAGTAAATCAGCGCCCGAAATATCCATTACTGCAAGCGTATTTGTGAATGGTAATACTGTAATCGCTTGTCCTAATGTCACGTTACCTGCTGGAATATCAGAACGAATCCCTCCACCGTTTTGTAATGCCATCACAACATTTTTACCCGTAAATGATTTGGCTTTTGCTAACATACCATCTGTAATAATATTACCTAAAGCCGTCTCGTCACTACGAACACTAACTGTATCGGCAGTCGTATTTTTACGAGGGTTTGTAAGCGGCTCAGTTAATGTGACACCGATTTCATTGCTTGCAAATACATCGACTTTTTCTTTATATTGTGCGAGCATTTTAGTACCTTTTGGATTTGCTGCTAATTTTGCAACATCAATTAATTGACCTTCGTGAGCGACAACAACCCCTTGCTCGTCAAATTCAACATCTAAAGTGCCTAAGTAGTTCGCCTGCTCTCCTGCTTGAACAATAATTGTCGCATCTTTCTTTTCACCGACCGTGTTAGTGTCAACGATATATGGTTCTTCTATTTTTGTATGTGAGTGTGCACCTACGATAACATCAATACCCGGTACTGCTTTCGCTAAAATTTGATCATTATCATAATCAGCTGAGTCGTCAAATCCGATATGTGTTAGCGCAATAATTTTATTAATGCCCATACCTTCAAATGCTTTTACCGCTTTTTCTGCCTTTTTAATATAATTTTCAAACGTCACTTTATTAGGTGATGAAGTCACTTTTGTTTCTTCAGTCGTTAAACCGAAAATCCCAACTTTTTCACCGTTGATTTCTTTTACCATACCTGCATAAATTTGACCATTTTCAGGTTCACTAGAAATTAAATCCGTGAATAATCCATCAAAAATTGCATCTTTTGAAAAATCAGTATTTGCTGTTACGACTGGGAAGTTTGCTGCTTGCACAAAATCAACCAATGCCTGATGTCCTTCAGGTGAAGACCCTAAATCGAAATCATGGTTTCCGAGTGTCATTGCATCAAAGCCAAGTTCATTGAAAAATTGAATATCTGCTTGTCCTTTAAATTCAGAGAAATACAGTGTTCCTGTAAACGAATCGCCTGAATGGAGTAAAAGTGATTCCGATGATGTCGCACGGAAATCATTAACAGCCGTCATTAATTTAGGGAAGTTTTCAACACGAGCATGTGTATCGTTCACATGCATAACAGAAAGCTTGAAATTCTCTGATGCTTCAGGTGTTTCTGGCAATTCAGGTGTTGTAGCCCCTGCTAAAACCGTTGCTAAAACGCTCGCTAATTCACCACGTGTTAATTCACTTGTTAGATTGAATGATACATTTGCCGCTTTTAGAACCATTTGCGTATCAATTGGATAAATAGCTGAAACATTTGTTAAAATCGCAGCAAATTGACCGTGTGTAATTTCTTCCGAGCTGCGGAATGTGTTATCCTCATAGCCTGTGATAAAGCCTGTCGCCACTAATGCAGAAATTGCACCGTAATAGTGATTCGATTGTGCGATATCGCTAAATTTAGGATCTATTACTTTCGTTGTATCTAATTTTAGTGCGCCTGCAATCATTTTTGCAGCTTGTCCGCGTGTAACCGTAGCATCTGGTTTGAAAGTTCCATCACCATAGCCTGTTACAATTCCTGCTGCTGTTAGTACTTGAATTGCTTCAGAGTATTTGTGCGAATCGCTGACATCTGAGTACATCGATTGTTCAGCTACTACGCCTGTAGCCCCTACCACTACTGCTGTCATTGTCGCAAGTGCTGCGGCAGTATATTGCTTACGTTTCTTCGTCATGTAAATACCCCTTTTCAATCTATTATAATACTACTCTACCATTTTATATAAATTGAACCAACTATTCCATATGTATTGTGAGAATTTAATAAATATTTTACATTATTCTATTTTTAGCTGTTCCATTCCATGAAAAAAGGTAAAGTCAATTAAGACTTTACCTTTTCTTTCATTAATAAAATGGCTTATTTTTGTGCAGCTTTAGCACGTAATACCATTTGTAGGATACCGCCGTGACGGTAGTAATCTACTTCTACTTCAGAGTCAAAACGAGCTAACGCTTTGAATTCAGTAACTTTACCTTCTGGTGAAGTAGCCGTTACAGTTAGGATATCACGTGGTTTCACATCGTCTGTTAAGTTAACAGCGAATGTTTCGTCACCTTTTAAGCCTAATGAATCAGCATTGTCGCCAGCCATGTATTGAAGTGGTAAAACACCCATCATTACAAGGTTTGAACGGTGAATACGCTCATAAGATTGTGCGATTACAGTTTTAACGCCTAGTAAGAATGTACCTTTAGCAGCCCAGTCACGAGATGAACCCATACCGTAATCGTTACCAGCTAATACTACTAAGCCAGTGCCTGCTTCTTGGTACTTCATGCAAGCGTCATAAATGTACTCAACTTCACCTGTTGGCCAGTAAGTAGTGAATCCACCCTCTGTACCTGGTGCAACTTGGTTACGGATACGAATGTTCGCGAATGTACCGCGCATCATTACTTCGTGGTTACCACGACGTGAACCGTATGAGTTGAAGTCGCGAATTGCAACGCCATTTTCGATTAAATATTTACCAGCTGGTGTATCTTTACCGATTGCACCTGCAGGAGAAATATGGTCAGTTGTAATAGAATCACCGAATTTAGCCATTACACGCATGCCAGCTAAAGTTTTGATTGCTTCAGGCTCTTTAGAAAGACCCGTGAAGAATGGTGGGTTTTGGATATAAGTTGATTTGTCATCGAATGTGTAAAGAGATTCAGTTGAAGTCTCGATTGCATTCCATTTTTCGTTAGCAGTAAATACTGTTTTATATTCTTTTTGGAATAGTTCACGAGTAACTACTTTGTTTAATACTGCATTAACTTCTTCAGTTGAAGGCCAGATGTCAGCGAAGAATACATCGTTACCATCTTTGTCTACTGAAATTGCATCATTTTGTAAGTCGATATCTACAGTACCCGCTAAAGCGTAAGCAACAACAAGCGGTGGAGATGCTAAGTAGTTGGCTTTCACTAATGGGCTAATACGACCTTCGAAGTTACGGTTACCAGAAAGTACAGACGTTACGAATAAGTCTTTGTCTTTAATCGCTTCTTCGATTTCAGGAAGTAATGGACCTGAGTTACCGATACATGTTGTACAACCGTAACCAACTGTGTTGAATCCGATTGCATCAAAGTATTGTTGTAAATCTGCATCTTCTAAGTAACCAGTTACAACTTTTGAACCTGGTGCTAAAGAAGTTTTAACCCATTTCGGAGGTGTAATACCTTTTTCAACCGCTTTTTTTGCAACTAAACCAGCAGCGATTAAAACGTATGGGTTTGATGTATTTGTACAAGATGTAATAGCAGCGATTGCGATTGCACCTGTTGGGATTTCTAAGTCACCTTCTGCAAATTTAGCAGCAGATGTTTTAGCGAATTCATCTTCACCTAAACCGAAACCTTGTGTACCTTGAGGCGCAACTACTGCTTCATGGAAACGAGTTTTCATATCAGAAAGAGGAATTAAATCTTGTGGACGTTTAGGACCAGAAAGGTTTGCTTCGATATCAGCAAGGTTGATTTCTAATACGTCAGTGTAAACTGGCTCTAATGCAGCATCAAAGAACATGTCATTGGCTTTTAAGTAAGCTTCAACAACAGCAATATGCTCTTCATCACGGCCTGTTAAGTGCATGTATTTTAATGATTCTTCATCAACTGCGAAGAAACCACATGTAGCACCGTATTCTGGAGCCATGTTTGAGATTGTAGCACGGTCAGCTAATGGTAATGCAGGTACGCCTGGTCCGAAGAACTCAACGAATTTACCTACTACACCTTTAGCACGTAGTACTTGTGTTACTTTTAAAGCTAAGTCAGTAGCTGTCGTACCGTTTGGTAATTCGCCTACTAATTTAACACCGATAACGTCTGGAATTGGGAAGTAAGATGGTTGGCCAAGCATACCTGCTTCAGCTTCAATACCACCAACACCCCATCCAAGAACGCCGATACCGTTGATCATTGTTGTATGTGAGTCAGTACCTACTACTGAGTCTGGGAATGTTTCGAATGTACCGTCTGTATTTTCTTGAACGTGTACGATTGGTGCTAAGTACTCTAAGTTAACTTGGTGTACGATACCAGTTGCTGGTGGTACAGCGCGGAAGTTATCATAAGAAGTTTGAGCCCATTTTAAGAAGTTATAACGCTCAGCATTACGCTCAAACTCAAGGTCCATGTTTGCATTTAATGCAGCTGCGTTACCATATTTGTCAACTTGTACTGAGTGGTCAATTACAAGGTCAACTGGGATAGCTGGGTTGATTTTAGCTGGGTCTCCACCCATTTCTTTCATTGCTGAACGTAATGAAGCTAAGTCAACTACTACTGGTACACCCGTGAAATCTTGTAAAACTACGCGTGAAGGTTTGAATGGTACTTCAGCTTCTGCGTTAGCGCCTGCACCGAATTTTGCTAATTCGTTTACGTGCTCTTCTTTAATTACATAGTTGTCATATTGACGTAATACTGATTCTAATAATACTTTAATTGAGTAAGGAAGGCGTGATACGTTTGCGATACCTGCTTCTTGAAGTGCAGCTAAACGGAAGTAGTTATAAGTCTTACCGTTTACTTCAAATGAAGCGCGGCTGTTGTGTAAGTTTTGTGCCATGTTGATGTTCCCCCTAAAGTTTCATAATCGAAAAGGTTAATAAGTTCTTTTCTCCAAAGCCTATGATAGCGCATTCTTCGACATAAGTAAATTGCATTATTATTATCTTTTGCGATAAGTTTTAATTATGACCTATCGTAAAAACGATATTATTCTACAATAACATCATTTATTATCAATTGACTGATTTCATTTTACGATTCTTTATTATTTTCATTGATTTTTATGAGAGTCTTAGCCATTGTTGTATAAAGTTTGATACCGTTTCTCGTAGCTTGTCCGATTGCTTCGAAAACTTCAAATAGAAGTATAGTGTTTTCATCATATTTAACAGGTTTGTCCTCGCTTTGAACCAAGTCGCATCATAACCGCGCTCATAGGCAACCATTTCTAAACGGTCAAATAGCTGCGTGGTCCATTCATTAAAGAGTGCATCTTCAATCCCTTTTGCCATAAGTGCCATAACAATTTTCGTAAATCGCTCCTCTTCATCATCTTGAAATACATAGCCCTTCCACAAGTTTGTACGAATGGCTTGTAAAATATGTGATGTAAAACGAATAGAAAAATGTGGATGTTGGATAATCGCACAAATAAGATCAGCCGTGTGCGCGATACTATGCGCCCAACCCGTCGTTTCATCTATATAACTTCGAAAATCCTGTTCTTTCGAAAACAGCGTAATCGCAGCCGTTGTTAATTGTTCCACTTCTTCTGCCGTTAAAATGCCAAGCTGACGATCCGCATGAACAATCGCAGTTAAAAATAATGCGGAATAGGAGCGCTGGATGACTGCCGATGGATCAGCGGTAGTCATTTCAAACAGTAACCCTTTGTCTGCACTCAAATAATCGACATAATGATGTAAGATTGGTGCTGGAATTGTATTTTCAGATAATAATTGAATAAACAGTTGGTAATTTTGCTGGTCCCGAATAGCTGATTCCATATGACCTACATTTATCAAAATCGTATCAAAAATCGCCTCCTGTTCTTTTACGAACTGTGCCCGCTGTTCAGGTAAAGCCTCTAATAATGTCGAATAATCTGTAAACAAAAAAATTCCTCCTCAAACAATTGCTCATGCTTATTGTAAGAGACATTTGATTATTTGACTAGATTGAAAGCGTAAAGTTAAAAAACAAACGCATCACCCGCTTCAAATAGCTCATTCACCTCGATTATCCGATCTGAAAAGCTTCCGACTACCGTTACATCTACAGCATTGAATAAATTCGTTAACACAATAGCCGAGCATTCAAATTGTTTTTTCTTTTTTATATCATTAAATTCATCAATAAAGCGCCTTGGTAAAAAACTTGAGCCATCTGTGACGAATAAAATATCTGCCTTATTAAATGCACTTGTCAATAAAATGTTCAATGATTCTCGTAAAGGCCGTTCATAGTTTGTGCCACCACCTAAAAATTGCGCACTATAATCCATTATTTGTTTCGTTGTAGCTTGCCCTTTTTTAAATAGATGCACTTCCCCAACGACACTTGCAAATGGAATAATGGCGAAATCTCTTTTTTGTTGCCGTGCAATCATGAGTAATGCGATACAAAAGGCCTTACTTTGCTCTTTTATGGAGGTCATGGAGCTGCTTTCATCCATGCAAATAATGATGGGCCCTTTTCCTTTTCTATCTTTCCCTTTCGTATCAAAGATAAACGTTTGTTTTTCCCCGTAGCGGCGTAGAAAATCGAGCTTACTTGGTGGTAAAACAAAGTTTGCAAGCTCTGATGGTAACAATCTCGAAACTTCCTGACCAATTGAAATATTTTGCCGTGCCATCGTTTGTTTATCCTTCAACTTTTGCTTTTTTTGTGCGATTTTTTTAAAACGTCCGACCATTTCCGCGATGTTGAGTAAGCTTTTGTGCTCACGTATTCTCTCAACTAATTCAAATTGCTCCGTTAAAGGCAATTGTTCGTTTTTTTTGCCGTCCATCGTTCCAACAGCGACAATGGCATTTTTCGTATGCCGAATTTTGCTTTTATTACTTGTAATGAGCGTGCTGATGGAGGCGTCATCGAGCTGATTGATTTGCTGTCGTAGCTCCTGGTGGGCCTGCCTAATTGTTTTGTTTTCTTGCTCGATTTTATTTTGAAGGGTTTGCTGCTCGTATTTCGCTTGGTCTGAAAACGTCGTAGTCGATTGGTTGTTCCGTATCTGATGGAGTTGATTTTGGAGCAATTCTTTTCTATGCTCAGCTGCCCTTTGCTGTTGCATGACTTGTGAATGTTGGAAGGTCGCTTTCATTTGCTCTGCCACGCCAACAGCTGTTAACACACTAAGTAATTCATCGCCTTTTGTTAAAGTGTGCCAACGCTTGTACTCTTCATTTTCCAATAAATTGAGGATGAACTCATGCTGTAAGGCATTACTTCCCGTAGCAACAGCTTTTACTTGAGGTTTTAGCGCAAAAAAGGCAATCCAACAATCCCCTACTAAATTTGTAAAGCCACGAATGATTTTTTCCCCTTCCAAGCAGCATTCCCGTAGCATTGTCGCCTTTTTTAGCAAATCATTAAATCGCATTTGCTGTTCCGTTGAAATATCAAAAATCGACTGACTATACAGCACCGCGCTCCCCCCTTATCTACTTAAAAACCAATAACTTCTGTTGTCATTTGGAGTAGTCGTTTATGCATATCATTTTTTAATGTTTGCAATTCCGGGCGATTTGGTACTTGGCGATTCATATTTTGAACTTCTAAAAATAGAGTTTTCCCTTGCATAAGCAGTTCACTTAATGCTGTACGCGCGAATGGTGGCTTGCTCAGCATCGTACTTTGCGCGTTCATTAAAATCCCTTCAAATTCATATTGTGCACGGTGAATAAACGTTTCGACTGTATCAAATGCCAAGTCATGAATAATTTCTTCGGTCCTTACTTTTTGATCAATCGTCTCCCATAATACATGTGCCAAAACGAGTAGATCTTCCTGATGTACTTCCATTCGACTTGCCATGTAAGCCTTTGCTTTTAAGATGGCTAATGATTGTTTAAAACGGCGATCTGACGGGCGTATCCCTTCGTCATAAAGACCTTTACGTATTTTCGCAATCGTTTTGTAAATCGTATCTGGAATGTAAATACGCGAAACATGCGCTTGATGATTTGATAGCTCCTGTAGTGTCATTTTCGGAATTCGAATGGGCTGCTCATCTTTTAACATCGCAACAAAAGCCGTGTCTTCACGAATATAATTCACCTCATAGCGCAATAAAAACCGGTCAAAAAGCGCCTCTAACCCTTCCCCATCCTCGATATATTCATTCGAGGAGCCGACTAATGTCATTAATGGAGAGGTAATCGGAATGCCGTTATTATAGTAAACACGCTCATTTATTAAAGTTAATAAAGAATTTAAAATGGCCGAATTTGCTTTAAATATTTCATCAATAAAAGCAAAATGGGCTTCTGGTAACATCTCACTTACATTCCGCTTGTAAATGCCTTGCTCTAAATCTTTCAATGACAACACTCCGAAAAGTTCTTCTGGTGTACTAAATGGCGTCAATAAATGTTGGAAATAATGGCTCCCTTCCACCATTTCACCGAGCATCGCGGACAACGCACTTTTCCCTGTCCCCGCAGGACCAATAAACAAAATATGTTGTTTTGAAAGAAGAGCAGTCAATAACGCCTCTATTTCAACTTCACGATCAAAAAATTTCTCATTTAAATGTTGTTGGATCACAAGTAATTGTTTATTTAACATACGAAACGCCCCTTTCCTTCAAAACTGCATGTCAATGTGAATAACTGGACTGTTTTAATAAATTTTCACTTCTCTAGCACTTTTTAAACATGTATATGATTATTTATGTCCATTCATTATGGAATCTCCTCATTTCTCTCCCTATTTTTTAATAAATGGACCCGCTCACACATATAAAAGTAACACTGTAGTTGATTCGTAATCATTGCGACTTAACTTTATTCAGCGTTCATACCCCGCTAAATAAAGTTAAGCCCCGGCGGATGTCATATAAATTTTCATCGCCATGATTAATTTCAGCAAATTGAGTGAATATAAATGGTAGAGCATGACGAGTAGGAGGTTTTTTATGACAATCATTAAAGTATCTACTTCTATTTTTTCCAAAATAAAAACGGTGAAACGTGCATTGGAAAAAGCACAGCGAGGCGATCAAATTTATCTTGCTGGTGGAAAATATAAGGAATCCATCACAATCCATGAGCATGTTACGATAAGCGGTCATATGACGAATCCAGTATTAGTTGAAGGGGTCATTATCATTGCGAAATCAGGCCATGCCACACTTGAAAATATGGCGATTTATCCATCAATGCAAATCTTAGTAGAAGGCGAACTTACCGTCAAAAACTGTACCTTCAACGGCTTATTATCCAATGCCATCCTCTCATTCAACAGTGGAAAGGCAACGTTTGAAGACTGCACCTTCTCCAATGCTAAAGACGTCGCAATTGCCTTTGTCAACCAAAGTCATGCTTCATTTGCACACTGTGCATTTGATAATAATGAAAAAGCGCACCTATTAGTAGAAAATTCGACCGTTGAAATTAAACATAGTGAATTTTCAAATGCACGTCATGCGATTTGGGCAAAATCGCATGCACATATTTCAACAGAAAATGTCAAAATTCATCACCATTCTGGCACTCAAATCATTATTCAAAACGAGTCTACTTTAACCGATTGTGGAAGTACAATTGAAAATGGGGATGGCAATGGGATTTATGCAACGGAGCATACATCGGTCACGCTTACCGAAACGACATTGCAACACCATCATTTACCGCAGTTGTGGATTCAAAAGAGTAAATTCCAACTCGACCATTGCTTCATTCAACACGGACAAGAATCTGGATTAATGCTAAGGGAGTTCGCTGAAGGAACCATTTCGAATACGCTTTTTTCCTCCCACAAAATCGCGAATATTCAGCTGACGATGGAATCCTTGCTTCACATGACGAATTGCCAAATTGTGAACTGCCAAGGGGTTGGCGTACAAGTTCGGGAAAAATCGATCCTCAATTTTAGTCAAACAACCTTTGAAGCGAATGTTTTATCGCAGTTATTTGTCACGGAAAAATCGATTTGTTCGTTAAAAGACTCAACGATTAAAGACGGCAAGCAAGTTGGAATCTTCGTTGAAAAAGAAGCTTCAGTATCCGTTGTTACAAGCATCTTAACTAAAAACGATAATTCAGGTGCTACGGTCATTGGGGCGGAGTTAGTGATGATGGAATGTGAATTAATGCATAATAAAGGAAACGGGATTCTCGCTGCCAATCAAGCTACTATGACGATTGACAACTGTCAATTTCAAGACAATTACATGCCACATATTGCTGGCAAAGAACAAGCAAACGTGGCCATTTCGAACAGTGAATTTACGGGGGGAAAAAGTATTTTTATGTTGGAAGACTGTCAGTTGGCTGTACAAGATTCCACATTCCAAAACGCTTTAGGAACACAAATTGAACTCGCTAGCCGAACTAAAGCAACGATTCATCGTTCCACTATTAGCGGGGGTACAGGAAATGCCATTAAAGTGATGAAGGATGCGTCACTCGAAATTTTTGAAAGCCAAATTTCCTCACATCAAATGCCACAGATTGTCATTAATGATAGCTCGCTCATTTTTAAAAATAGCGAGTTGTTGCAAGGCGAGCGTAATGGGCTCATTATCGAAAATAATGCGGAAGCGTTCATTCAAGATTCGTTTATTTCCAACCATAAACTCTCGCAAATTTGGATGGACGCAGATTCCACCGTCGAGCTTTCTGCGACTCAAATTACAGAAGGGCATGAATCCGATTTTTATGTACAAAATCGCTCGTCCCTTCATGCGACGGATTGTATCATTCAAAATGAGCGTTTTAACTATAATGTGCAAGCGATCAATCATTCCAAAATTGAACTCGTTCGGACATCCGTTGAAAATTCATTTGGCGAAAAATTTTATAGCGAAAACAATAGCCTGATTTCCCATACATTTGATGAGGTGAGTGATTGAATACTTGAGCTCACTCGCTTATTACCTTAAAAACGCTCGGATTTCTTGAGCGTTTTTATTTGTTTTGGAAATTACTCATTCCCTGATTAAATATGTACTAACTAGTACGATACCCCCTTTCCTCTTTCCATCACCCAAGTGTACGCTGCATTTTTCTATCTCATTGTTACTAATTAAAGAAAACATGCAATCTATTTTACAATAATGTTATAATGCTATATTGGTGCAAACTTTTCGTGTAAGTGAACTAATTTTTTTGTACGAAAGAACTCGTTCCAACAAGCACTATGAATTCGCTTAGGCTAAACAAAGCGAACGATATATAAAGGAGTTTATCATCATGCCATTAACATTTGCACATCCCGCAGCCGTATTACCCTTCTCTAGAAAAAGCAAATACATCCATTTCCCTGCACTCGTTTTAGGTAGTATGGCTCCTGACTTTGAATATTTTTTAAGAGGGCAACCAATCGGTGACATTGGGCATACCTTTTCGGGATTTTTGACTTACAATCTACCGCTCGTTGCATTTTTTTACTTGATTTTTCATTTCTTTATTTATCAAACACTATTTAACCAAATGCCTGCGTTCCTACAAGATTCTACTAAGAGCCGTTTACATGCGAATTATGCAATGAGAGTCATCATCTTTGTTTACTCGGCATTGCTTGGGATGTTGACACATATCACATGGGATTCTTTTACACATCAAAATGGCTATATGGTTCAGAAATTCCCAACCACTTTAGCGCACACTTTTACAATCTTCCATTTTGACATTCCGTTGTATAAATTTTTACAACATGGGAGTACATTAGTCGGGCTCATGTTAATCATTGGATATATGTATTTCAGGACGTACGCTCAAAAACAAAAAAAGACGGACATTCAAATGAAACAAAAGCTCATTTTTTGGTTCTCTCTTATACTTTTAACGCTAGCCATCGTCGTTTCCTGGTATATAATCGACTATATTTCAATTTTAAGTTACGGAATCGTTGTCGTTCGCATAATCGATTCATTTTTCATTAGTTTATTCATCACTTCATTATTCTATCAATTTGTACTAAAAAGTAACGAATATTAATAGCCTTTCATTTGCAAAGTGCTCATTATATGAGAAAATAGAATGCTAGAAAGGAAGTTTTACATATCATGAACACGTTAATAGAAATTAGCCCAAGCTATGATCCATGGGAGGCTTATTTAGATATCGAAAAGCATGGGCAAATGACCTTGTCGAATATCGAATTTACAACGACGAACCTTTGTAATATGCGCTGTGCACATTGTGCGGTCGGTTATACCCTTCAAACGAAAGACCCAGACGCTTTACCAATCGAACTCATTTTACAGCGCTTAGACGAAATTCCCCATTTACAAACGCTCAGTATTACGGGTGGCGAACCAATGATGAGTAAAAAGTCGATTCAAAATTATGTGTTACCATTGTTAAAATATGCCCATGAACGAGGCGTCCGAACACAGATGAACTCCAATTTAACGATGGAGGGCGCGCGGTATTTAGAAATTGCACCGTATTTAGATGTGCTACATATTTCTCATAACTGGGGAACGATTGAGGAATTTGTGGAAACAGGCTTTGCGATGATGGACCGGAAACCAACTGTTGAGCAAAGAGCGGCACTGTTCCAACGCATGATTGACAATTCAAAAATGCTCGCTGAAAATGGCGTGATGGTATCTGCTGAAACAATGCTTAATAAAAAAACTTTACCTTATTTAGACCATATCCACCGTCAAATCGTGGAAGATATGAAGTGTGCTAGGCACGAAATTCACCCTATGTATCCTTCAGACTTCGCTTCCGCACTTAGTTCATTATCTCTAGAAGAAACACGTGAAGCCATCCATCAAATATTGGATAATCGCGATGAAAATACGTGGATGTTATTTGGGACACTCCCTTTTTATCCATGTAGTTCAAACCAAGAAGACCAAAAGCTGTTAACCCGTCTACGTGAGGCGAAAAACGTTACATTACGCAATGATCCTGATGGGCGCTCACGTTTAAATATTAATATTTTTACAGGCGATGTTATCGTCACTGATTTTGGCGATACACCCGCACTAGGCAATATTCAAACCGATTCTTTGCCCGCCGTGTTTGATAAATGGCTTGCTACTGACCTTGCGAAAAGCTTAAACTGCCACTGTCCAGCTGTAAAGTGCTTAGGACCTAATGTATTAGTAAAAAATATGTATTATGAAGGGGAAGCCTTTATTAGTGGTTCCGCTAAATAAAAGAACAAAAAAAGCCGCCAAGTATGGAAATTATCCTATACTAGCGGCTTTCGTTTTACATCTTTAACTTGCTTCAGCAGAAGTCCTCTATTTCCACTATTCAGGCGGTTATACCAAATATCACCTTTAATCAGTTGGGTTTTAAACCCTGCTGAATAAAGTTATGCTCCCGGCGGATGTCACAGATTTTTAGAGGAATTTTTCGAGCAAGCTCGAAAAAAATCTGGACGCAATTACGCCAAGGCGTAATTGATTTCTTTCGGCGCTTCTGGTAGGTCGGACTTGACATCCGATTCCGTTAAGCTTAGGCCGTTTAATTTGTATTTCGATTCAAATTCAAACTGTGCCATTAAATCATCTGGCTCTGGAATTGTGGAGCGCTTATACAATGCTTGGTGCGTTAAGTCGACCGCGCAAATACAATCAATCGTATTGTAAACATGCTGTTTTTCCTGCTCAGAAAGAGGCAATTGCTCCCCCGCCATATAAGGCAACACCGCATCACGTAAAAAGCCCTGTGATTCCACAATGCAATTAAATTCAGATAGCTTATCCACGTAAGACTTTAGGAAAATCCGTTCATTTTTTCGTTGAATATTTAAATCACTCAACTGTGAAACAATCGATTTTAATCGCTTCGCAGCAAGATCATTTAATCGATTTTGGACCGCATATAAATTTTCACAAACGTAACCTTCATACCTTTGAATCGCTTCTAATTTTTCAATGCATTGTTGCTGCATTTTATTTAGTGTTGCGATGCGCCCTTTTAGAAATTCTTCATTTTCAGGGTCGACGATAGGGAATTCCAAGGATTTTCCAGACAATTTTTTATATTGCTTTTCAAAACGCGTGTATTCCATCGAATATTCCCCGTGCAATTTTCGATAATCTCGCACGAATTGTTGATAGAGCGCCGCATTTTCTTCATATTTTTCAATTTCTGCATCTCGTAAATACAACTCACTCGCTAATGTTTGCAGAAGCTGATACAGCGTTTGTACATTATTAAATATGACACTCACATTTTGATACTCTTCTTCATAAGAAGAAATTAAGGCCCGGTCACGCTGTTGGCGAGTAAATTCAAACTCAGCCTCGGAATTATGGCGCTCCACACTTTCAAATGCTGAAATATATGGCTCGCGCGTCGGAATCATTTCAACCTCTTTTCGAAGTCGCTCCAACCAATGAATAAGCTGCTCCGTCACATGGCGCGTTTTCTTTTGTTTATTACTTACGATACGATGAATTAATTGCGTCAGTTCCGTAATACGCGAATCGATCAATAGCTGCATATCATGCGTCTTGCGTGCTTCTAATGCTTGCAGTGCCGACACTGGAACAATGTCACCAATCGCATGTCCGTAGCGGGATTTTTCCGACTCGATAAATGAGGTGATATCCCCGTCTTCTTGGTCAATTGCATTCACAATAAAATGAGGTGTAATTGCAAATGTTTCCATCTTCTTCAATAAATTGATTTCATCATCCGTTGCAGGCGAACCACTTCGAAGTACCCAAAATACTTCATCCACACGTTGTAACAATGTTTGTGAAAAATAGGCTGTGTTATTTGGTCCGACTTCAAGTGCAACAGAATCGACAATCGTTACTGACTTTAATAAATCATGTTTAATATACACTTCAATATAATCTAAATGTTCTCGAATGATTTGGGCACTAAACGTATCGGAAACCGTAATTAAATGTAATTTTGAAATATCAAATGTAGCAATGACACCATCTAAGAAGTGGGCTTTAATGCATTCCTGCTCACCAAAACGAATAAATGTATTGATGCTCGTAGGCTGATCTGTACCCCCTGTAAATAATGCACGTCCTAATAAACTGTTAATTAATGTTGTTTTGCCTACGCGTTCTTTCCCTAAAATAAGCAACATTGGCTGACTTTCTGAATCATCAATAATTCGTTTTAGTCGATGTGTTGTATCTTTCACGTAAGAGTTTTGCGATAAAATTACATGTAATGGCTTTAGACGTTCAATCAATTGTTGCAATGGTGGTGGATTTTCTTTTACGAGTGTTTCAATAGTGTTTTCTTCAGTCATATGCCATACTCCCTCTACTACTTCATTAATTCGATTATAAGCCGTATCCCATTTTGGTGAAGGTGAAAATTATGAAAAAAATGAAAATTGAGTCAAGTGACACAGACAAAATATTCAAAATTAGGTATTAGCACTCAATTTGACTGCCCATATTTCTTGCTATTTTCAATGTAGTGTAGGATGTTTGGGGGATATATTACATCTACACCATACTGAATCATAATTTCCGAGAATAGTAAGTAGTTGTACTAATCCCTGTCTTTTTACGGATATACCCTATTTCCGACAAAGGCAATCCATCGTATGATCGTTCACCATGCCAACTGCTTGCATAAAGGAATAGCAAATTGTACTGCCAACAAATTTGAAGCCGTCTTTTTTTAATTGCTTGCTCATGCGGTCACTAATTTCGGTCGTGATCGGCACTTCCGCAATCGTTTGCCACTGATTGATTATTGGTTTTCCGTCTACAAAGGACCATATATAGTTAGAAAAAGAGCCGTGCTTTTGTTGCATCGCTAAAAAGGCATTGGCATTCGTTACGACGCTTTGAATTTTCAAGCGATTGCGTATGATGGCTGGATTTTCTTTTAATTCGGCTAATTTCTCCGCATCATAATGAATGATTTTTTCTGCATCAAATTGATTAAATGCTTGGCGATATCCTTCTCTCTTTTTTAAAATCGTCAACCAGCTTAATCCAGCTTGTGCACCTTCTAAGCAAATCATTTCAAAAAGATGGCGGTCCTCATAAACAGGCACACCCCACTCTTCATCATGATACGCAACATAAATTGGATCATCTAGTTTTAACCATGCACATCTCTCCATTGTTACACCTCGTTTTTATTTGATTCGAAATAATAATCTCTCATTCAAATGTAAAGCATTGACCTTGCAATAACAATGGCAGTATGTTATTTTTAACTGACGAACGTTAGGAAGGTGATTAAATGACCATTCAAAAAATTAAAGTAGCGGCTTTCAAAAACTTTGCTGAAAACGGTTATAATGGTGGTTCTTTAGCGCAAATTGCAGAAGAAGTCGGCATTAAAAAGCAATCGATTTATACGTATTTTAAAAGTAAAGATGTGCTATATACGACCCTTTCAAAAGAAGCAATGGAATTTGAACTTGCCTTTATTGAACAGTTTTTTGAAGACAATAAAAAAGGAAAGATGGAAAAAATATTATTTCAACTTTTACATGCTTGTGAAAAACGCTTTGCTGAGCAAGTTTTGACGAAATTCTTTTTACGTTCTGCTTTTTTTCCTCCACCGCATTTAGAAAAACAACTAATGGAACATGTTTATTATTATTTAGATAGCCTTGAACAACAGTTTACCCATTATTTTAAGCTGCAATCGATTGCCGTTTCGCCACAAGAGGCTGCCATTAGTTATTTAGCCTTGCTCGATAGCTTATTTGTTGAAATGCTTTACGGGGGGCATGCGCGCTTTGAAAAGAGATTGCAGGCGAGTTGGACTGTATTTTATCGAGGACTAACATATCGAGGTGAAACATCATGACGAAATATTGGCTACTTGTATTATTAGCTGGTCTTATTGAAATTATTTGGGCTATGGGGTTGAAATACGCATCAACCCTTTGGATGTGGGGCGGAGTTGTCGTACTCATTGTCCTATCGTTTTACATTTTAATTATTGCGAATGACAAACTTCCTGTTGCGACGGTTTATGCCGTCTTTACCGGAATTGGAACCGCTGGAACGGTCATTGTAGAAACAGTCCTTTTCAACGAACCATTCAGTCTAGCAAAAATCGGATTTATCTCCCTGCTACTTGTTGGGGTAATCGGACTTAAGCTTGTATCTGATGAACCGAAAGAAACGAGGGATGCATAATGGCTTGGGTATATTTAATTTTTGCAGGATTGTTTGAAGTGAGCGGTGTCATTGGCATGAATAAAGTCGTTCAAAAGCGTTCTATCGGTGCTTTTGCTTTATTATTTGGCTCCTTTGCATGTAGCTTTACATTGCTTGCGCTGGCTATGAAAACATTACCAATGGGGCTGTCTTACGCTGTATGGACTGGTATTGGGACAGTTGGTGGCACATTAGTTGGCATGCTCTTTTATAAAGAATCGAAAAACTGGAAGCGAATTTTATTTATTTCGTTTATATTGATTGCCGTTGTTGGGCTGAAGTTAACGCAATAAGTTTGCTTTGCCTTTAAGTTGGACAAAATTATTTCATGACAAAAATGAGAGAGGTACGTAAGTATGAAAATAATTGTTACGAGTTTATTCGTGGACGATCAAGAAAAGGCACTAAAATTTTATACAGAAACGCTCGGATTTGTAAAAAAGCATGACGTGCCAAGTGGCAAATATCGATGGATTGCGCTCGTTTCTCCTGATAATCAAGGCGGCACAGAGCTAGTTCTTGAACCTAATGAAAATCCGACTGCTAAAAACTATCAAACGAGTTTAATGGCACAAGGAATCCCCGCAACAATGTTTGGCGTTGAAGATATTCACAATGAGTATAAACGCCTATGTGAAAGCGGCGTCAAGTTTACGATGGAGCCGACAAAAATGGGCGATTTCACAATAGCTGTCCTTGATGATACATGTGGCAACCTGATTCAAATTATACAAAAATAACAAAAGGGATGTGGTTTTTACAACTCCACATCCCTTTTCCCTTTTCTTTAACGTATATAAACGTTACTCACAAGCTGATCTTGAATCAATTCTGTCGGTATTTCAAATTTCACAAGCCCCATATAACCAGGTGCTACTTCATATTTATCAAAGGCAATAACTAATTTCCCCTGCTCCGTAATGTAGAAATTTTGCTCGCTTGAAATGGTTTCAAATAGGTCGAACAAGTCCTCTTCAACCATATCCGTTCCACCTACCCAATACGTAGATTCCCCATTTGATGCAACCATTTCATCGCGCATTTGTTGCTTAACATATTCGCTAATGACCGGCACATAGCTTGCATCTTTAAATAAGCCTGGCAATGTCAAGGCGATTTGCTTCTCTTTATCAATCGTCGTGTACTGCATAACCGTTGATGACGAAGCGACCGTATTGACAACATAGCGCCCCATTGACAGCAATTGATCAGTATCTGTTTCGACGATGTAGCCACTATCAACCCCTAAATGTCCCCCGTCCATGTAGCTTGTTTCCTTTGTAAAATCCTCGTATAATGCTTTTCCTTCCGCCTCAAATTGCGCATTTAAAGCATGGATTTCGTCAGAATCACCCGTAATTTGCGGCACTTTAATATTGGCTTCATAATTGCCGTCTTTCACTTCGTATTCTGTAAATGTTAACACTTCAACTACAGCAGCAAGCACTGGAATTTGAGCTAAACTTTTTGCCATTGCTGGACTTGCATTAATACCGCCTACAAAAATCACGCTCGCTGCAGCCGCAGAACCAAGCCACCAGCTCACTTTATTACGTTTTTTCGGTTTGCGTTTTAAACTATTTTCAATGACCTCATCCAACTCTTTTGGAATTGGCACATCCTCGTATTTCTTTTTCATGTTTTTTAATTTGTCGTCCATTTTACTTGCACCCTTCCTCACTTAACTCTATTTTTAATAATTTTAATGCCTTATAAAGTCTGGATTTTGCCGTACTTAATGGGATATTTAAAATAATGGCAACATCCTCTAATTTCTGATCCTCAAAAAATCTTAAAATAATCACTTCTTTTAAAGGGTATGGCAGCTGATCCATTGCATTTTCTAAATCCACATCTTCATATGTATCCTGTTGTTGTGGCGATACATAGCTAATTTCTTCTTCATCCATCACTTGTATGCGTTTCATTTTACGTAAAAAATCAATCGACGTCCGTGCAACAATTTGATAAAACCAACTTTTCAATTGCGCTATTTTTTCTATTTTATGAAGGGATTGCCACGCTTTTTGAATACTATCTTGGATAATATCAAGTGCATCCTGTTCATTTTTCACATAGCTATAAGCGAATAAGTAAAGTTGTTTTTTGTTGTCCCGCACGAAATCGATGAACAATTGTTCTAATTTCACATCCATGTCAAAATTCCTCTCTTTTATTTGTCGACACTTATAAGACGGTTGAGTGGTAGGAAAAAGTTTACGAAAAACAAAAATACTATTAATTACTTGAATTAATAGTACTTTTTCTTAGGATTATTTAATTTCCCATACTTTCATTGGGCTTTGTTGTTCGTTATTTAATGGCATTTGTTGAATTGAAACGGTGCGTTCAGCTCGGTCCTTTTTTAATTCATTGTAAATAAATTTGGATTTATCGAGTCCGACTTTTTCGGCTTGCTCTACAGATTCGGCATAATAAATATCCTTTATATTTGCAAAATACATCGCGCTTAAGCACATCGCACACGGTTCACCACTCGCATACATCGTAAATCCAGATAAATCGTTTGTTTGTAATTGCTGTTGGGCGCGGCGTATCGCTAATAATTCAGCATGTCCACTTACATCATGGACAACATGAAGCTCATTTACACCTTCCGCAATAATTTGATCATCCTTTACAAGCACTGCGCCAAACGGTTGACCGCCTTCTTGCACATTTGCGATGGCTAATTGCACCGCGCGTTCCATATATTGTTTCAAACTCGTTGCCCCCTATCTATTCTAGGGCTATCATATCAAATATGGAATTACTAGGAAAGTGACTTGATACCTAAGTAAAATGAGCTAGGACAACTCATTTTTTATAGAAGAATATCTACCCAAATTTTAATCGCTGTTGCGGCTATTAGGAGCGCTAAAAAGATTTGCAGCACTTTTGTATTCATCGTTTTCCCCATTTTTGCACCGAGTGGAGCGGCTAAAACACTGGCAATAATCATAATAAATGCTGGCCAATACTCGACTTGCCCTGTCATCAACTTCCCTACACTACTACCAATGGATGAAATAAATGTGACAGCTAAACTTGTGGCAATTGTCATACGCGTTGGAATTTTTAATACAGTGAGCATAATGGGTACAAGTAAAAATCCGCCCGCTGCTCCGACAATTCCGGAACCCATACCTACAATGAGCGCTAAAATTGCTGCGAGTGGTTTATTAAACCTCACTTCATGTAACGGTTGATCATCCAATTGTTTTTTTGGTATAAACATCATGACAGCCGCGATTAAAGCAAGCGTACCATAGACGATATTTACTGCTTCTTCCGATAAAAACCCTGAACCATAACTACCAATGAAACTACCAACTAAAATGGCACCACCCATATAAATGATTAACTGTTTATTTAATAAGCCGCCTTTACGGTAAGCCCATACGCCTGCCATCGATGCGAAAAGCACTTGCACCGCGCTAATTCCTGATACTTCATGGGCAGTAAATGTCGCAAGCCCGAATAACGGTGGAATGTATAACAGCATCGGGTATTTAATAATGGAACCCCCAACACCTAACATCCCTGATACAAATGAACCAACAAAACCGATGGCGAAAATAACTAATAAATACGTAATGGAGAAATCCATACACTTTCCTTCTTTCTATTAAAAATAGCGAGTAGATTGAGCTACCCGCTATTCTTTTCTATGCTTTTTGAATGTAGAAGTAAATGACTCCATCTTCTTCTTTTTGTTCTAAAATCGTGTGGTTACCTGCTTTTGACCAAGCAGCAAAGTCATTAATTGCCCCTTTATCCGTTACTAAAACCTCTAAAATTTCACCTGAGTTCAATGTATCGATTGCCTTTTTTGTACGTACGATTGGCATTGGACAAGCAAATCCTTTTGCGTCTAAAGTTTGTGTAATATTCATAGTAAATTCCTCTTTTCGTTTTGTTTGTTTTTGTAAGCGTTTTTCTAAAATTCCGTGTATGACGGTCGCGTGTCTCTTGAGCGTAAGACATGCATAGGTGTAACATTTCAATTTATGATTGGATCAAGTCGTTAACGCACTGCGCAACGATTAGGTCCAATTTCCATCTCTGTTTGCTCTTCATCAGATGGAGTAATTTTACCCATATTGACATGACGAATTTCTTGATACGCATTTGGTTGTGGCGGTAAATTATCCGTAACCATTGAACGGAAATTCGCCTCGTCCTCCACATTTAAACCATGATTTTCTGCAAATAAATCGCCTAAACGTTTCGATACGGTTCCGTCTTCATTTAACTCTTCAATAATCATAAAGTGCGCAGGCAATACAATTAAATCTTCTGCCAATGTACGGTAACGTGTGTATAATGTTTCACGTAAATCACCAACCCAGTCCTCTGCCAAGCCCGCTAAGTCTGGACGACCGATTGAATCGATAAATAAAATATCACCTGTTAATAAATACTTGTGATCGACAACAAATGATGTCGAACCAATTGTATGACCTGGTGAATAAAGTGCACCTACATCAATTTTTGAAGCACCGATCTGTACAATTAAACCGTCTTCTAATTTTGTATAGTCAAATACCACTTCTTCTGCGTCTTTTTCAGGTAAATAATACGTTGCACCCGTTGCCGCTGCAATGTGACGACCACCAGAAATATGATCAGCGTGTAAATGTGTATCAAATACATGAGTAATTTTCACATTTTTCTCTTCCGCAAATTTCGTAAATAATTCTGTGAAACGTACTGCGTCGATTATTGCCGCTTCCCCTTTAGAAATAACCATGTAAGAAAGACAGCCTTTCCCTAAGCGTACGAATTGGTATAGTTCCCCTCCGTTGTGGAGATCCCCTACTTTAATCGGCTCTAGGTACATCGACCAAGATTTCATACCACCTGCTAAATACGCCACTTCACGTCCAGCATCGGATAGCATTTCAGCAATCATAATAGAAGAACCTTCCTTCGCACAGACAACTAAAACATCTTTGTTTGTAGGAATTTTAGGCAAAATTTCTTCTACACCGTCCAATAAATCGAAGTAAGGTACATTTAAATAGTCAAATTGATGTCCATCGATTTTCCAGTCTTCAAATGCATCTGCATTACGCACGTCTAAAATGAATAACTCTTTATTGTCGATTACTTTACGCGCTACATCAGCAGCTGTCCATTTATTTACTGTCATAATCAATTACCCCCATAGGTATTATTTTTTAGATTTTTTTGCAGTGAGAAATGAGCATCTCACTGCATGTTTTTAAAATGTTAATGTTGGTGTTGCATCTTTAGCAAATTCAAGGAATGTAACTGCGCCGCCCACTTCAATATCCTCAACGAAATCAGCTGTCGTTAAGCCCATCACATCCATTGTCATTTGGCATGCGATAAATTTCACACCTAACTCTTGTGCCATTTCAACCAACTGTGGGATTGTTGGTACATTCGCATCCGCAAAACCTTGTGCAAAATGTTCTTTACCAGCTGGCATTTCAAGTGCATGCATTGCTTGTTTATGAATTAAATTTAACCCTTCAAATGTAAAGAAAATTTGTACTTCCTTATCTGTTGCAGCCGCTGCTGTTGCAATATTGAATACTTTATATGCATCGAATAATCCACCGTTTGATGCGATAATTGCTACTTTGTTTGACATAATCAATGCCTCCAATAACAATGTTTTTTTAAATCGATGTTTCTAATTCACCTGTCCAGCCAGTCATGCCTGGTAATACGTTATATACCTTTGTATAGCCTGCATTTGATAATGTTTGTGCGGCCATGTCCGAACGTGTACCTGTACGGCAAATGACATAAATTTCTTGATCTATATCGAGTTCCTTCATGCGTGCTTCTAGTTCACCCATTGGCATTGAAATAGCACCTGGTACATGACCAAATGCATATTCAGCTGCTTCACGAACATCTAGGACGATGCCGCTTTTCCCAACGATATCTTCATTTGAAATCGTTTGTGCGAATGTTTTTTCTGCTACTTCAGTCGTTTCAGGATTGCCTTTACGAATGTAGTGAGTTAGCACATTACCATCTGCAGTTGTCCCGATATATTGGTGACCAACCGTTTTCGACCATGCTGCTAAATCTGCTTTTGAGCCTTTATCTGTTGCCAATACTTCTAAAACCTGACCTTCTGTTAATTCATTCATCGCCTTTTTCGTTCGAACGATTGGCATTGGACATGCTAAGCCCTTTGCATCTAATTGCACATCTGCTTTAATTGGCATTCTAGTTCCTCCTAAGTACCACACGGGGTATAAAATTATTTAAAATTTTCTCCAGATTTACGATACATCTGGAGATATTTAGCTAGATAATTACTTCACTTCTCCAGCCCAATCAAGCATGCCACCTGTCATATTTGTTACATCATAGCCTTGCGCATCTAAAAATGCTGTTGCTTGACCGCTACGCCCACCAGAACGACAAACCATTACATACGCTTTACTTTTATCCAGCTCGTGCATGCGGAATTCTAACAAACCAAGTGGAATATTTACGATACCAGGGATATGCCCTTCTTGAACTTCTCCCACTTCACGAACGTCGATTAAATTAATTTGTTCACCAGCTTCTAAACGTTGCTGTAGTTCTGTTGTTGTAATTGATTTCATCCTAGTTTCCTCCTTAAAAAGAGCTCATGCCACCACGGACATTTGTTACTTTTTCATAGCCTAATTTTTTTAACTGTTTACATGCTTGACTTGAGCGCATGCCGCTTTGACAGATTACAACGATTTCCTTATCTTTTGGCACCTTTGAAAAATCTGAACCTATTGGCATATTTTTAAATTGCTTAATGTTACGCGCTTTAAATTCAGCTGGTGTACGCACATCAAGGAAAAATTTATCTTTGTCATTTAACATCGTTTTGAGTTCGCTCGTAGAAATGGCTTTCGTTCCTTTCGCTGGTTTCATTCTCCAAACGAGAAAGGCGACAACGACTGCGATAATAATGAGTGTTTCCATAAGTTCCTCCTTTAAATGAACAGGTTGACCGTACCTTGTTCAGCATCAGCTAAATACGCGGCCACTCCTGCATATTCGATGTTATCAATTAGTTCTTCTTGTTGTAGTCCTAGTAAATCCATTGTCATCGTACACGTTACAAGTTTAATATCTTGCTCTTGCGCCATTTCAACAAGCTGCGTTAATGTGAGCGCATTATGTTTTTTCATTACATGCTTAATCATTTTAGGCCCCATGCCCAACATTTGCATTTTAGATAAACCTAATTTTTCAGCACCTTGTGGCATCATTTTGGCAAACATTTTTTCAAGGAAACCTTTTTTCACTTGTACTGGCTCTTGTTTGCGTAATGCATTAATTCCCCAAAATGTATGGAAAATGGTTACTTCATGATCGTAGGCTGCTGCACCATTCGCAATGATGTACGCGGCCATCGCTTTATCGTAATCTCCACTAAATAAAACGATTGTTGTTCTTTTCTTCTCCATCTTTACCTCCTGTACCCGTATAGGTATATTAAATTTGAAAAATATATAGCCGAAGTTATCGACTTTTTATTACTAAATCCATCGCTTGTTGGACGACTGTATTCAGCTGTGCCTCATCACCTTCCGCATTGACGACACAATCCATTAAATTATTTGTCACAATGACACCGATTGTCCGGTCAACACCAGAACGAATTGCACTGAGCTGTGTAATGACTTCCTTACAATCTTGTTCTTCTTCCATCATACGAAGTACCCCACGAAGCTGTCCTTCAATTCTTTTTAAGCGATGAGAAACTTTAGGATCATATTGCACTGTCCTCATCCTTTCTTCAAAACGTATTGCTCTTGCTTACATGACTTATAATATACCCCTACAGGTATAATGTCAACAGCCAAGTTTCAATTTATTTTTAACAAGTTAAATTTGCTTTTTTAATAAAGACAAATTTAAAGACCTACATCTGGAAATTTACCAAATGTAGGTCTTCTTGTATTCTTCGTCATGATATGAGCAGTAAGATCCGTAACAACTCCAATTCGTAATCTCCTTTGAATGACTCCAAAATGATTTCGTCCTCCGCACGATTCGTATTGTTTAATGGCCATCCTTCCCACAGCAAAGTGCGTGTATTGTTCATGTACCATGCTTTTGTATTCTATAAATAGTCCCATTTTCATTCGACTGTACAGTATAGTTTATATTGAGAATTCTTGTGATATCCTCAATAATCTTTAATCCTAGCCCTTCATGTTTACGGTTAACATCAAAACCAATACCATTATCACTTATAGAAATAACATTATTTTTAATACTCACCTCAAGTTTTGTAGCTTTTGCATGCTTCAATGTATTTTGAAAAATGTTTTCGAATAATCTTTGTATCCAAAGCTCATTACTCGTCCATATCAAACATTTATTTACAGGTTGATATATTAATTCGATATCCTGGATACTATACAAATAACTCCACTTTTTAAGCATGGTTTCTACTAAATTATTTAGGTTAACTTCATCATTCAAAATATATGAACTTTCTAACGTATCTATGTTTTGTATATTAAATTCATTCGTTAAATTAGCAATATATTGAATTTGTTTATTGAGCGAATCTAGTATCGGTTCTGAAAGTGTATATTGGCCTTCTAGATAAAATAATTGTAATTTGATAGCTGTTAACGGCGTATTAATATCGTGCCTTAATTTGTTTAGCAGCTCTTTTTGTATTTCTGCTTGTTGCTTCATTTCCAACTCTTGATACGTTGTTCTTTCGATTAATACATTGACCGACCGGATAAGTTCACCTATTTCATCATTATTTGTAACCTCTAATGTACTTGGAATCTTTTCATCACTCGCTAAATCGCGAATCGTTGTATTCAATATATTAATTTTATTTAGGAGTGAGTTAATCGATTTCGAGAACAACAATGCTAATAATAAAAGCGCTAGAAAAAATACGACTAGCATTGTGGGATAAGCAAAAGATTCATGAAAAGGTATACCCTTGTTCTTGGTTTTAAAAACAACGTCATAAATGATTGACATAAAAACACTAATTGCTAGTAATAACAACGGCACACTAATAATGGCTGAGAGTAATAATAACCGATATTTCTTTTTTAGTTTCATTTCTTCATATAGGTATTTAATCTATACCCTTCTCCATATATATTTTGAATTATTTCACCTGGGTTATCATTGATTTTTGCTCTGATTTTTTTCATATGAACATTCACGATATTTTGATTTCGATCTTCAAGGGGCCATAAATATTCAAAGAAATGATCCTTCGTCAAAATTCTATCCCTATTTTCATATAAATAGAAAAATATCTTTCTTTCAATGGCAGTAAAGGCAACTTCATTATGCAGACTATCGCTAAACACCTTTCTAAGCTCAGCATCAATAGATAAATGTCTAATTTGTGTGAATGTACCATATTGATTTTCGAGCATTTTCTTCATTCTTAAAAGAAGTTCTCTAGGATCGAAAGGCTTACACATATAATCCTCTCCAATTGTCAAACCTTGTAGTTTGCTTTCCATATCATTACGGGCAGATAGGAAAATAATCGGAATATTTAATCCTAGCTTTTTTATTTTCTTGGTCAATTGATAGCCATCATCCCCTGGCAACATTATATCCATAATGACTAAATCCATCTTATGAATGATATCCAG
Source organism: Solibacillus cecembensis (assembly GCF_050272495.1). Classification (NCBI taxonomy): domain Bacteria; kingdom Bacillati; phylum Bacillota; class Bacilli; order Caryophanales; family Caryophanaceae; genus Solibacillus; species Solibacillus cecembensis. Next base: position 59,380 of record NZ_JBNNMF010000020.1, read on the forward strand.
TACTTCTTTTCCATCTGATTTCCAACATACATGGTACCCTTCGCGTTGCAAAATCTTTTGCAATAAATCGCCAATCATAACATCGTCTTCAACAACTAAAATATTATATTCTTTCATCACATAGGCCTTTCATTTTTTTCGATAAATTTGGTAGACAGCTTATAAATCTCTTCTGGCTCGTATAAATAAATGCTGTGCGTACCTTCAATTTTTATAACATCTGCTATATTTAATTGTTCTGCAAATTCTTCATAATCTTTACTGTTTTGCTTTGTATATTTCGAGTTTTTATTTTGTTTAGCAATAGCATCTACAAATAAAATAGGTGTATCTTTTGGGATCGGTAGGTTAACCGATTTTTTACTATTTTCGTAACTCTTTAAAAGTTCTTGCTCCATATCATTATTAAATATTTGCTTAAAGGATAGCGCTTTATAGAGTTCTTTTTCATGATCAGTTAAAAAATCTTGTTTGATCACTTCAGGATTATAAGTAGTAGTAGGAAAGAGTCGATGAACACCGATTTTGGTTAACATATTGATCCCTTTTACTGCAAACGAATCAACTAGGTCCATTTTATGTGTTACATATTGATGAGGTAAACCAATATCTAAAGCAATAATGCTTTTCACTTCTTCTGGGTATTTTTGAGCCCAGTAAATTGCTTCCAATCCTGATAACGAGTGTGGCACTAATATATATGGGGGGGTATTTCCACTTTGAATGAGTACTTTTCGAGTTTGCTCTAGTATTTTATCAATGTCTCGACCATCGTTAGAAACATCACTATAGCCATATCCTGCTCTTTCAACAACAGCAATTTTATTTTCTTGTGAAAACTTTCTATATAATCCCTTCATTTCATAAACAGGCGCAGCAATCCCGGAACCCGACATAAATACATACGTTTCCTTACCATTTCCTTCATTATAAACGTTAATGTTTTTTTTATTTACATTAACAAGGGTCCCCTCACTTTTAATAAGTGCTGCTTCCTTGCCTAACTGATAATTATGATAGATAAAAATCGATACGAACCCAAACAAGATAATTACAATAAATAACACAGCTAATTTCTTTAACACGCTCAATACTTTTTTCATAGACTACTCCTTTCAGTTTATAATAAGAAGAATAGAATATAAAAATAAATTTCTAATTAATTTTTATTTCATTACTGAAATTTATAGACTAGAAAAGCATCGATTGTTATATGTATGAAAAAAAGCCGACATGGTAATGTATGTCGGCTACTTTGATTTAGGTTTCAACAGATTAACTTTTGCTACGCTGTACATTTCATATTTTTTATCTGCGGATAATTGTCACAATACCTTTGCCCTTACGATGTTCGTTAACCCTGTACGGTAAATGACACCCTACATCTCTTTCGGCGCTTTAATCCCCAACAAACGTAAGCTTTCTTCTAAAAGGATTGACACAGCATACGCGATTTTCAAACGATCTTTTTCCTGCAAATCATTCGTTAAAAACTTCGTGTTAGCGTAATATTTATTGAAGTTTCTTGATAAAGTTAAGCAGAACTTCGCAATAACGGCTGGGCTTGCTTGTATGAAGGCTGTTTCAACAACTGTTGGGAACATACCTAAAAGCTTGATAATTTCCCATGCTTCCTCGTCTAAACGCAAAATCGGCTCAGCAACCAGTTCAAAATGACTTTTGCTGAGGAGGGTTTGGATACGCGCATTCGTATATTGAACGTACGGACCTGTTTCCCCTTCAAATGTCACCATTTTATCAATCGAAAATTCGATATCATTCATACGATCATTTTTTAAATCATTAAAAATTACCGCGCCAATACCAACTTCATTCGCGACTTGTTCTTTATTTGGCAACTGTGGATTTTTCTCTTCAATATTATTCATCGCTGCCTCAATCGTTTCGCGTAACACATCCGTAAGCAGTACGACTTTTCCTTTTCGTGTTGACATTTTCTTACCATCTTTTAACATCATTCCAAATGGAATATGCTCATAATTCGCTGCCCATGTGTGACCCATTTTTTGTAACACTGCAAATAGTTGCTTGAAATGTAGCGATTGTTCATTGCCAACAACATAAAATACTTTTGCTGGTTGATACGTGTTGTAACGATAAATTGCCGCAGCTAAATCACGTGTCGCATACAACGTCGCACCATCCTTTTTCATAATTAACGAAGGTGGCATATCCTCCAATTGTACAACCATTGCGCCATCTGATTGTTCGAGCAAACCTTTCTTTGTTAACTCCTCTACGACAGGCTGCATTTTATCATTGTAAAATGCCTCCCCGTTATAAGAATCAAAGTGTACACCAAGCATCGAGTAAATCGCGTTAAATTCACTTAAAGACGCATCGCGGAACCATTTCCATAAGGCTGTTGCTTCTTCATTTCCATCTTCTAACGCCTTGAATGCTTGGCGCGCTTGCTCATTTAGCGCATCATCTTGCTCTGCTTCGTCGTGAAATTTTACATAAATTTTCAGCAATTCAGTAATTGGATTTTGTTCGATTGCATCTTTATTACCCCATAAATTATATGCCACAATCAACTTGCCAAATTGCGTGCCCCAGTCTCCTAAATGGTTCATGCGAATTGCCTCATAGCCTTGCTTTTCCGCAATATTCGCAAGTGCATGACCAATCACAGTTGAACGTAAATGGCCCATTGAGAATGGCTTAGCAATATTCGGTGAGGAGAAATCTAATGCGACCCTTTGACCATTTTTTTCTTTCGTCCCATAATGATTTCGTTGCGTTAGTACTTGTGTAACAACGTCCTGCGCAATTTGTAATTGATTGAAAAACACATTAATATAGGCATTTTCTACACGCACTTCTTGAATGAAAGCCCCTTGGATTTTTCCAGCTAAATTACTAGCAATAATTTGAGGTGATTTTTTATATTTTTTCGCTAAAGTAAAACAAGGGAATGCCACATCACCTAATTGCGCATGCTTCGGTGTTTCGAGTAATGCTTCTACTTCTTCATTCGTCAAGCTGCCTTGTAGTGCAGTCGTGATAACCTGTGCTAATTTCGTTTTCATGTCATTTTCCTCCCCAAAATAAAAAAGCTCCCCGTCTCTAAATAAAAGAGACGAGAAGCTTGGATTCCCGTGGTACCACTCTAGTTGCCACAAAAGTGACCGCTTTCTGTTATTAACGAGGTGACTCCCCCGATTTTCTCTACTACATTTCAAGAAATTTCTCCAAAGTGCGTTTCGTCCATCTTTTCAGTATTAGGCTCACACCAACCCTAACTCGCTTGACATCCCGGATGGATTACTTTTCTTTTTCATCGAATTTATTAGATTAAATTAAAACTCATTTTACACAAGTGAATTTTAAATAGCAAGTAAATTTTTATTGAAGTGGGATAATCTTGCTTCTTACGATGAACACGAAATTAACAGACCCATATTCGAAAATGCGGTTGAAAAAGTAGAGTTCCTACAAAAAGCAAGGTGAAAATTCTTTTTTACTTTTCATTCGCAAAAACACTTTATTAAGATTTTTTTAAATCCAAAACACTCCACCTGAATATAATCAATCTACCCAGGTGGAGCATATTCTTACTACTTTTTAAGTCTTTAACATTCTGAGTAAAGAGAAAATTACGACAAATAATTAATCCCCCAACGGCACCTCAACCCTTACCTCCCCTTTTAAATAATTCGGGAACCTATCAACTAGAATTGTAACTGGGTTTGTCATTTCTCCTTCATACGCTTCAAATTGAGCGCTGTTTTCGAGCGTATTTTCGGATTCACTATACCCCCATAATCTTTTATGAATCTCTTTCCCATTCGCATCTACTCCTTGGCTAAAGAACGATGTCGACTTATTTTCATCCTTTATTGGATAGGAATAGACTAGCGTGTTTCTATCACGAAATTGAATCGGAATATCAAGTAACTCAGGCTGATACAACACTTGTTGTTTATCAAAATCGACCGTAATAAAATCCTCACCTTTTGGCAATGCCTCTATTTCAGGAATAACAAGCGTCAACTTTTTAGGCTCACGGAAATAATTACTTTGCATGAAAAGCGTAACTTCACCGTCTCGGATTGTACCGAAACCTGTCGTACCATTTTGAATCGTTCCCCAATCCTCGCCCTTTTCATCAATCAGCTTCATATCATTAAATTGTAAAATTTGCATCGTATTATTCGGATCTACTGCAATTTTAATTCCAGCACGCAAAGGAGATATTGCTAAGCTTTTCACTTCGATTATTTGCCCTTCAATCACTATTTTTTCATCCAAGACATAATGTTTCGTTTTTACAATGTTATTTTTTAATGTAAATGGAATATTAAAAGTCATTTGCTGCTCTTTTCGTAAATTAACTTTCAGCACAAAATCTCGATTTGAATAGTCAATTGGATCGGTGGCATCTAAACTAATTGTATTTTCAATTTCATAAACAGGCTTATGTTGACCAGACCAGCCATAGCTAACACCCGCCTCGATCTGTTTACCATCGTGCATCATTTCCACATGATCCAACCTTAGTCCTTTTAAATCATTCGGTGAAGCGATTTTATAAGAAAGTAGCATGCCGGTTTCATCCGCTATTACGCCAAGTATCGTAAATGTAAGATCATTTTGTGTTTCACTCACTAAGATTTCCTCGTAGTAGTCATTCGCGACAATATCCTCTAGCCCTTTGTCATGCGCAATTAATTCAATAATTGGCGATAAACCAGGAATTTTCGCGACAGCATTTGCAAAGGCTGGGGATACACGAACAGATGTAATAAAAATAAAGAACATTGCCGCGACAATTGCGACCGTTTGCCACGTGCGACGGATTTTCTTTCGATGCCTTTGTTTTTTTCTATGTGCATTGTTCCGCGCTTGCTGCAATGCTTGTTTTGGTACAGTAATTCCATTTAGCTGTTCGGTCAACTTGTGCATTTTTTCATCATCCCAGTGTGTCATTCCCATTCACTCCTTTCCCCAACCATGCCCCGCAATTTACGCAATGTTTTATGGAGCCTTGATTTTACAGTACCCTCTGGAATATTTTGAACATCCGCGATTTCACTGTTTTTATATTGTTCGAAATACTTTAAATGAATGAGTTGTTGCTCCGCTAGTGGCAGTTTCACAATGATATCAGCTAAATCATTTGTCGGTGCCATTTGTGCAGGTTGCTCGATTTCATTTGTCAATTGAACGCGTGATTGCTTTAATTTCATGTCGAGACAAATATTGATCAAGATGCGAATTAACCATGTTTTTAAGTAGTCCGGTTGTTTCAACTTATGTATATTTTTTAGGCTGCGGTATGTCAATTCTTGATACGCTTCAACCGCATCATGTTCATTTTTCACATAACTATATGCAATGCGGTATAGTGCATCTTCATAGAGCGAAAGTAGCTGTAAAAATGCCTGTTCATCTCCAGCAATTGCACGTGTTACTAGGTCCCGTTCGTCCATTTTCTCGCCCCCTTTACATATTAGACTGGTGAGTGGGGTAAATCGTTCATTTTATTTTCAACTAATTTTAAGTGAGTAATATGCGAACTTTCCATAAAAAATCATTCTCATCTAATCAAAATTTATTTCTGCATAAAAATTCTCCTTAAGTTATTGCTATTGAAAATGTTCGATAAAAAGCTTGTTACAACTGCTGACTTCACTAAGAAAAAAGCTTTACTTCTTGAAGTAAAGCTCCTGTTCCTTTATGTGTAATTCTTTACAATCTTCCATTTCTAATTAACCTTATTCGATAATAGATTCTCAAAATTGTGAGTGCCAATCCAATGATGAAAACGGTCGCCAAAAAGATCATCGCAGCTGGCCAAATACCGAATGCATCTATTGTGGTTGAACTGTTATTTTTTAATGATGGAACAATAAATAATAACCAGCCGATACTCACAATAGGCACCATTTGCGGTATTAATCGCAGACAGAATCTCCAAGCCGGATACTGTTTACGTTTATCCGTCCATTTTTTACTTCTTCGTATACCTCTGATTCCTAAAATTAAGTAAACCAATGTAATAACACCGAGTAATAAATCAATTATTTTAGGTAGTGGAGATTTTAAATCAGGTTCTTTCCCCTCAGTCAATTGTATAATGCCATTACTAATCTCATATGAATGTTCGAATGTCGTGGTGAAGCTATTGAGTAAAACGGCAACTGCATAGCCACTACTTGGAACGATATCTTGTTGAGATTGAAAAGTAGTTTTTGAACCGCTATGGGAAATGCGAGCTGGCTTAATGTTCGGAGAGCTAATCGACCAGCCAAGTCCATATTTTTTAATTCCAGCTTGAGGTGAATAGGACTCTTTCAGTAACTCTTGTGAAAGTAATTGTTCTCCTTTGTCATTTTTCCCATATTTCGTATGCATAGATAACCATTTTCCCATATCACTAGCTGTCGTAAAGATACTACCTGAGCCACTTAACATTTGTTCAAGCTCCGTCCATGGCATTGCCATCCCATATAAGGTAACAAATCCTCGAGGTATTTCTAATTTCACCGTAATATCACCAGTGCTAACTATTGAGTAGGAATCGTTCATTCCGAGCGGCAAGAATACATTTTGCATTAAGTATTCATTAAACTCCACCCCACTAATTTGTTCTACTAAATATGCTAATGTCCAATAGTTTGCATTACTATATAAATATTTTACACCAGGACTGGATTGTAGTTTCCAATCATGAAGACGTTCTACCCCTTTTTTTAAGGTATTCGCAGGGGCTACAATGGTAGGATTCGGTAACCCAGATGTATGACTTAACAGTTGACGTACAGTCACCTGTTCCCACCTTTCATCATCCAGCTTTAGTTCAGGAAGGTACTTTACAATTGGGTCATCCAATTTAATATCCCCTTTATCAACCAATTGTAAAACAGCAAATGCAGTAAATGGCTTCGTACCTGAAGCAATACCAATAATAGAATTTGCTGTTAATGGATTGCCTTCAGAATCATGACCAAATCCTTTTTCATATAGTACTTTCCCATCCTTTGTAATTACAATAGTTGCACCAGGCAGTCCGTTTTTTTCGATATATTTCGTAACATACTGATCAACCTTTGTTGTATCAAACGTTTCATCAGCTTGGGCTAAAAAAGGAACAATCGATAAATGCAAGATGACCATAAACATTAACAGAAAATTAACACGTTTATTTTTGTACATATTTATTACTCCCTTCTTCACTCAAATCTTTATTTACACAACTGCTTTCCATTCACAGACGGTTGATACGCTCGCGATAGATCAATATAATCCTGTTGAAGTAGTTTAAAGCTTCCCTAAAGACATCGTTGTTCTGCTAAAGCCACTGTTAGTTCAGTAAAAGGTTTACTATTTTATTTGTTTGTTTATTATTGATTTTGTAGCTGTCACACACATCACTAACAAAAAGTGTGGTGTTTGTTCCAAAATTTTTATGGACATATAAAACTTCTGTCTTATCGTCTTTATACTTCAGCTGAATTTTGTAATCATAATTATATGCAAATTCGTAATTTTTCGTAACACGATTTGATCGGTTAAGGATTCCAGTAATGGTCTTTATTTTTTCCTTGTCGGTAGTGATTTTTCCTTTTTCAATTGGTTCATCATATTTTTGTATCGTCATGCTTTGGATTCCTGAAAATCCGTTATAAAAAAATGAAAATCCGAATGCACTCACAAAAATTGCTATAATCGAGTAGATGATGGCTTTTTTCATTATATTCCCCCGTATTTTTTCTTTAGACATTTATTTTGATAAGATCCCCCTTCAGCTCGTCCTCTAATAAACATAATTTACCGATTAAATTAACAATCTTATTGATTTCTTCGGCCTTATTTAATTTCATAAAAATGGTATTACTACTCTTCAACATCGCATAAATAATTAAAGAATTATTCGTGCAATGCATTCTCTTCTTGTAGTGACACTTTTATGTTTCTATCAACTAAAAATTGAGTGAATTATACCTTGAATCACTTCATTATGAACTTTATGAAAAGCATTTATTTCTTCCTGTTATGTAAGCTATAATTGAAGGATTTTATACTCATCTTCATGATTCGACCAAATTAAATATGTGTTACGATTTAAACCATAAACAGTATTCCTGTCCAACAATCCTTATATGTTGATCTAGTGTCCCCAACTGAATAAGGCTTCTTGCTTTCGGCTTTTAGGTTACTTTAACTCATGTGAATGTCTGTTCCATACTGAAGCAATTTTAATTTCCTTGCTACAGATTGGGATGCGAAATTGTCCCAGTAAGTGCTATATAAAGCAATTCGTCCTTGTTTTTGTACCTCTGCTGCCCATGCTTTTGTAACATCTATACCGTATTCCCCACGTTAGTAGCACCAACGAAAATTCTTGGTGCATCCTCGTATGGTGGTTCATTTACGACTGTTATTCGATTTTCGATGTTGTGTTTAAATAATACGTTCCATGTAATTTCATTAATTCTAAATCATTTAACATTAATATACCTCCGCAATTTTAACGTACCAATCTAACAAACATCCTTCATTACAAACATAGTACTTTCCCGCACTCCAGCTTTAACATAAATATCCAACAGGAAATCTTCTATCCGCTAAAATATTTAAGGAACTGTATACATATATTTTAATGAAGTAAACTAAACTAATAAAGTTAAAATGATTTTGTGCTTGATTTGTTTAGCTCTTCTTCAGGAGTTGGATAATTGCAATATATAAGGTAGGAAATATGAATAAAAAGGTGGAGATACGATGTTTGATCAAATTGCGGAATTAATTTTAAAATCCCTGGTAATTCTAACGGTTTTGGTTGTTGTGGTTGGATTACCTCTTGGAGATTTACTGTTGAGAAAAAGGTAAGACTGCATCCAATTGGGTGCAGTTTTTTTTACATCTCGCTTCGTCGTTTCAAAATTAAACTTAGAGATTAGCGAACTAAATTGGAGTAATACCCCTCATTAGATTTACCTCTCCTATGAAATAAAAATTACAAAGCTCTAGTATTCCAATCTACATTATTTAATTCAACAAAAAAATCATCTAGCCTCTAATAATCTTTAGAAGATAGATGATTTTAATAAATCCATATTAATAAGAAATAAACTTTTCCCAAAACTACAGAAATGGTAAACCATTATTATTTTATCTACTTACCTGAAGCTGATTCCTCTGTCTTCAACGTAAAAGTAATCCAAATGAAAATAACATAACTAATCAATAAAATCGTACCGCCAACGATGAAGAAAATTAATGTGAATGTTTCATTGAAGTTAAACGGATTGACATTGTAAAAAAGCATCCCAACCGTTAATCCAATTGTTCCGATAACCGCTGTCCAACCGTGTAAATTTACTAATTTTTTTGATTTCACAGTAAATGTTCTATAAAATAATGCCCAAACCGCAATTGATAACCAGCCGACAACTAAAATATGCGCGTGAACTGGACGCATTGCATAATTACCTGAGCCTGACATGTCTGAGCCAATGACTGCCCCGATTAAACCAAAAATTGCTGCTAAACGAATGAGACGAATACTCCATTTTTTTTCTACCATATAAATACCCTCCATAAACTTGATTTATTAAGAGTATAAAATACGTATCTGAACTGTATCTGAATTAAAACGATTTATTATTTAAGAGGAAACGTCAATGTAAATTTCGTACCGGTGCCCTTTTCACTCTGCACAGCAATCGTCCCATCATGCATTTCAACAACTTGCTTGACGATAACAAGCCCTAAACCGGTACCAGGTGTTGATCTGGATTCATCGGCACGGTAAAATGGCTCAAAAATCCGCGCGATATTTTCCTCACTAATGCCAAGTCCTTCATCTTGCACGATGAGCTCAATTTGCCCGTCCATTATTTTTCCTGTAACGCTAATTTCAGTGCCTGACTCACTATATTTCACCGCATTGCTTACTAAATTATCGATTGCATGGACGATAAATGGCTCACTGCCGTACATAATAAGTGGCTCCATCTCCATCCATACCGAAATATTTTTTTGCTGAATTGAAAATTGCTGTTCATTGACAACTTGCTTGATCACTTCATCCAGAGCAATTTTCTCTTTTTGCTCTGCTAGCTTCGACGCACTTTGCCATAGTAATAATTGCTTCGTTAAATGCGATAGTCGATCACTTTCACGCGCGATAATTTCACCATACTCCCGCGTGCGTTCATCATCCGCTTTTTGCTGTTGGATGAGGGACGCGTAGCCTGCAATGCTTTGCAATGGTGTTTGGAAATCATGCGATACATTGCGAATAAACTCTTTGCGAATTTCCCGCTGTTTCTTTAATTCTTTCGTCATTAAGTTAAAATTCGTCGCGAGCGTACCGATTTCATCCGCACGATCTACATCAATATGTGCATCGAAATTTTCCGAGGCTACTAATTTTGTCGCTTTCGATAAACGTTGAATCGGTTTCACTAAATACCAAGCAGCTAAAATCATCGCAAGAATACTAACAACAGGGATGAAAATGAAAAACCCTGCAATAATATAATGCATTTCACTAAATAATAGCTTAATATCTAGGCGCATAAACAGTGCATAATTTTCCCCTTTATATTCAAATGGAAGCCCGACTGTATTTTTTAAATCATTGGAAAAGAAACCTGTAATAAATAGCTGCTGCGGGTATTCTCCAACTCCATGATATGTTTCCCCCGCCAAAACACGGTCTATTTCTACCGTTTCTAATTCTGTTAAACGGTATTCATCTCCGTAAAAGGAACGATTCCCCAATTCATCTGCTAAATAAATTTGATAACCAATTTGACCGAGTTGTGCTAAATACGCGTCTAACGATTCTGGTGGATGCTGTTGTATGTAGGTCGTTATATCCGTTGCTAACTGCACATAGTTGGCATCGTTTTTTTCCTTCATTACTTGGTGGTAAAACGCATTCGTTAATAAGAAACTAAAAATGGCACTAATAACAAAGGTCGCTAATGTAAAAACGATAAATTTACTGTACAGAGTTTTCATTGAGGACCTCTATTTGATACCCGACGTTACGAATCGTTTTAATCGTCACATTACTTTTTAACCGTGTTAATTTGTCCCGTAACCGTTTTATATGTGTGTTCAATGTATCATCACTCACAATATCGCCCCAGACAAGTTCCATAATATGGGGGCGTTCATATACACGGTTTCGGCTACATAATAGCTCAAGCAGCTCAAATTCTTTATTTGGCAACACGATTGAAATATGCCCTTTGGATACTTCAAATTGCGCTCGATTTAATGTCAGGTCGCCTATTTCGAGCTTGGCAACGGTTAATTTATCGTAGCGTCGCAAAATCGCCTGGACACGAAACAGCATTTCTTCAGATTCGAATGGTTTGACGATATAATCATCCGCTCCGGCCGAAAATCCTTCACGCTTATCCTCCAATTGCCCACGCGCAGTAAGTAGCAACACAGGGATTTCCCAATCTTCTTTTAATTTCTTCGTTAATTCAAAACCATTTAAGACAGGCATCATTACATCTACTACTGCGATATCCACCGTTTCATCCATCATTTCAAGTGCCTCGATGCCATTGCTCGCCTTGATTGTTTTATAATGCCATTGCTTAAAATACGTCGCTAATAAATTTAAAATCGCTTCATCATCGTCAACTAATAAAATTTTTCTCATTGCCGCCAGCCCCTTTTCGACATTCCTATTGTTTTCGATTTTGACATGAAACCGTACTGGAAGCAAGTTTACATTCCGCTAAGTACCAATTAATAATCGGGACAAAAAAGCCCGATGCGCAAACAAATTTTTCAATCTGTTTACCGCACCAGGCATATTTCATTATTTACTTGCGTTATATGCGTTTAAATGTTCTTTCACTTTCGCACTATCCGCTTCTACTTTTAAGCCTGTATCTACTAATGGAGAAACCGTTGATACAGCAGGTTTTTTCTTCCCTTGGTAGTAGCTGATGATTTCATCTTGATTAATTGAATAAAGCACAGCCTTACGTAAGTCCACTGAATCTGAAACTTCACGGCCTTTTGGATTGAAGATTAAGTAGGCTACACCGTTACTATCAAACGTTTTTAATTTTAAATTTGAATCGCCTTCGACTACATCTACTTTCGTTTCTGGAACTGTTTGTAATACGTGAATTTCACCGTTTCGTAATGCTGATAATGCACTGTCATTATCTTGGATGAAACGAACGCTAATATTATTTACTTTCGGTTCGTTTTTTGTACCTACAAGATATGCTGGATTTTTCACGAATGTTGCTTCGTAGTCATTTTTTTGTACTAAAATGTATGGGCCTGATGCAGCTAAATGGTTGGCATATGTTGCACCTTCTGTAATTGTCGCTTGGTCACCGTATGCAACATCTTTATTTGGATCATAGCTTGCCACGTCAAATGTATTCACTGCCGTCACTGCTGCTTCTGAAACAATGCCTCCAGATTGATGCGCTAAGTAGTTTAATACTTGTGGGAATGCCGCTGGTGTTGTAATTTTCACTACTTGGTATTTACCTGCTGCATTGTCTACATCCGCTTCATTCGCTACAACTTGTGCAACTGCCGCTGGAAGATCTTTTGATAACGCATCTAACACCGTACCGCCATCTGCTGTTTTAACAGCTTCTAATGCAGTAATATCCGAAACAATTTCTACCGTTTCAATATTTTCATGGATCGAGTATGTGCGGTGATCTGGTACCGCATTTTGATCTTTTGCACGATTTAATGAAAAGACAACATCCTCAGCTGATACTAAATCGCCCGTATCGACCGCTTTTTTGTTTTCCACTTTTGCAAAGTTAATATCATCACGCAATACGAAATAAAATTCTTCATTATTTTCAGACATCGCGTGATTGTATGATAACGAACCCTCTGAAACGACTTCATCTGTATCTGTTAAGTTCACTAGACGAACATTCATATTTGTATTTAATGTATTGATTGAGCCGTCATTCCCTCTCACTGGATCGAGTGATGTTAATGATGGCATTGTTTGATGCAAAACTAATGTTTCTGACTTATTTTTTGCTGTATCATTGAATGACATAGTTTCCCATACTTGTGCGCGTGATTTTGGTAAAAGCACCGTATCTGGGTTAACTTCTTTTGCATAAATACCTTGGAATTTTTGAGAAATGTATAATGGTACAATATACGCATTGTCAAATACTAATGTTTGCTCAAATTCCTTATACTTTTCCTTTGCAGCGTCCCCTGTTAAAGTACTTGCTTCGTCAATTAATTCGTCAATTTTTGCATCCGAAATTCGGCTATAATCGCCACCAGTTTTGAACAAGCCACGCACTGCATAATCCGGGTTCCCTGTTACAGTTGTCCAACCTGAGTGCGAAATATCATAGTTACCCGCATCTTCCTGGGCTTTAAATGAACCGTAATCGGGTTGAATATTTAATTTTACATCAAAGCCATTTTTCACTAATTGGTCACGGACGATGTTTAAATCTTGCTCGTTCGCCGCCATCCCTAATAATTCGAGAACCGGTTTTGCACCCGCTGTTTCGTCGACCTTTTTATCCGTTTCTTTGACATCTGATTTTGTTTCCACACAGCCTGTTAATGCTACTGCTGCAACAATTGCCGTAGATGCTAATGTAAAATATTTTTTCTTCATGTTATTACCTCCAAATTAGTTAGATTTATTAGTTTGCTTTCGGGTCTAATGCATCGCGTAGTCCGTCACCGAAAAAGTTACATGACAGAACGAGCAACATGATACATAGACCAGGGAAAATCGCTAAATATGAATGAGACTCTAAATACGTACTACCTACTTTTAAAATATTGCCCCACTCCGGAATATGTGGCTCAATACCAAGTCCTAGGAAACTTAAACTACTTGTTGAAATAACTGCGCCACCGATTGTCAGTGTCGCTTTAACAATCATCGGAGCGAGTGCATTGGGTACGATATGTTTAAAAATAATCGAGAGATCCGACGCACCTAATGCACGGGCCGATTCAACAAATTCGTAATTTGAAATTTGCAATACATTAGCACGCATCGTACGGGCATAGGTCGGAATAGCGCCAACACTGAGCGCGATAATTAAATTCACCGTATTCGCACCAAATGCTGCAATAATGGCAATCGCCAATAAAATACCAGGAATTGCATACAACACATCTAACAAACGCATAATAATATTATCGGTGTTTTTACCGTAATAACCTGAAATTGCGCCGAGTGCTCCACCAATTAGTGCTGGAATGACCGTTGCACTAAAACCAACAATTAATGAAATCTGTGCGCCGAAAACGATACGAGAAAATAAATCTCGGCCAAAATTATCTGTCCCTAAAGGATATTCAAGTGTCGGCATTTGCAAGAGCGCACTATAGTTATTTTGCACAGCAAAGTCATAATCAAACGTCCAATTACTCACAACAGAGAGTGAAAACATAAACGTAATGAAAAATAAGCCAAATACCGCCATCGTATTACGTAAAATTTTATTCCACATTTTTTGCCACTTTTCAATAGCGGATGGATCCGCATTACGCGCTTTTCGTATTATTGTAATTCCTAGTAAAAAGGAGAAAAAATTCCCCGTTAATACTGGTATTAATAAGAGGATACCCGGTATAAGCATCCATTTCGGCGCATCACTTAATGTCACTTTGCGCGCAATTAAAATCGCCATAATTAAGTACACAATCGCTAATGCAATGAAAACACCCATCGCAATTAAAAATGTATCAACAACATACGGCTTAAATATATTCACGCCAGAAATCATAATAATAAAGACTTGCGTTTGGAATGCGTACACCGCAAATGTATATTCGGCTGTTTTATTTTTCGTCGCAAGCATAAAACCAAACCCTGATGCAAACACATTCCCTAAAAATAGTGTCAATATAAGCGGATACCCAAGTAAACGGGTACGCTTTGTGATTTCACGATCGTTCGCTAAATCTTTTTTTATTAGCTGAGATACAAGCCATACATAAACTGTGGTCGCGGCATAGATAGCAAATAACGCGACGACGTACGGGCGCCACACACCTTCTGCAAAATTAAAACTATAAAGTAAAAATAGTGCTGAAAAAATACCAGAAAAGGCAAGCGTAAACTGTGCATTGACATATTCTTGTGTTATTTTCAAAAGCAGCTTTACATCTGATATGAATTTCACTTGTCTGCCTCCTCTAGAAATCTAAATATACTTGCTTATCATTTCTGTTATTTTCATTTGAATTATTTTAGCTATTTCTTGATAATCTTGTTCATTCGATAAGCGAAAATATAGACTTCCTAAGAACAATTTCACATTTGATATTATTTTATATTCTTCATCCCACAGTTCACTTTTATCCCAATCAAAAAAGGTATCCAGCCAGTTCTCCATCACTTCACGTTCAAAATGGTTTTCTTTCAAGATTGTGACAACAGCTGTTACAAACCTTTCATCTTCCAGATTCGTGAAAACTGTTTCTTTTGTACATATGATTTTCTTTACAGCATATAAAATTTCTAAGTTACAAGTAGAATTTAGTTTACACTTGGCTAATGCGTTTAAAGCATCTGCCCCATGTGCAGGAGCATGTGCCCATCCTTTTTCAGGAACATGTCCTCTATAATCTTTTTCATTGTTTAAATATCGTAATGTTTCATCTTTAATAAATAAAATTTCTGATTCACTCAAAAAGTTTTGTTTTTTATTAAAAGTTAATAACAGTGGTATAAGTAGGACTGAAAACGAACGTGTGAATACCGAATCAGAATCTTTTTCTCCGATTTTGTAAAAAAGATGTTGGTCGTCCAAAATTGTTGTTAATACAAAACGTAAATTTTGTTCTGTTAGAAACCCACCTACTATTAATTTTGAAAAAGTAGTATAAATCAGATTGTCCCTCAGTTCACTATCTATTACACCAATATTCAGAAGCATTTTTTTTATTATTACTTCATAATTATTGTCCTTAGGGTATTCCTTTAAACTATTCAAAAAAACTAATTCTTCTTTTAAAATCATTTGAGAACTCCTCTTAAGACCGTTTCATTTTCGAACGAATGCGTGGATCAAAGAACGCGTATAAAATATCAATGAGCATATTGACAATTGAAATCGTAATGGCAATATACACAACCCCACCTAAAATCGCTGGAATATCCGGAATGAACTGCTTGTCTACAATATAGCTGCCGATTCCGTTAATATTAAATACTTTCTCAACGACAGAGGCACCGCCTAACATACCCCCAAATAGTAGCCCGATGACCGTAATGATCGGAATCATCGCATTACGAATGGCATGTTTCGTAATTACCTTGCGTTCACTTAATCCTTTTGCTTTTGCTGTAATAATGTAATCTTCATGAATAACTTCCAACATACTCGAACGCGTCATACGAGCAATGGATGCTGCAAGTGATGTTCCAAGTACGACAATTGGGAGCACAAGTGACATCCAATTGTTCGGATTATAGGTTGCTGGGAACCACTTTAATTCTAATGAGAACGTTAAAATAAAGATAAGTCCTTGCCAAAAACTCGGTATGGATAAACCAATTAAAGCAATAAACATCAGCACGTAATCAAATAATGTATTTAATCTTACTGCTGAAATAATGCCGACTGGAATCGCAATGGCAACCGCCATCAATAACGAGAATAAAGCAATTTCTAATGTCACAGGAAACTTATTCATAATGCTTTGTGTGACATCTTCCTTCCCCGCAAACGAAGTCCCAAGGTCAAACGTAAAGAGCCCCGTTAATGAATTCCAAAGCTGCGCAAGGTACGGCTGATCTAAACCATACAAGCGGTTGAAATTGTTAATTTGCTCTTGCGTTGCCTCAACACCTAGTAAATTTCGTGCCGGGTCAAACGGTGAAATATAAAGAATCGTAAAGACTAGCGTCGCCACGCCTAAAATAACAAATGCACTTTGAATGAAACGCTCAAATACGAAGCGGACAAACGGGTTACTACTTATTAAAAGCAGCAAGTACATTAGTACACCTGGAATGACAGTAATCGCTAAAAACAGGGGATTTTTTAACAATTGACCAAAATAATTTACATATGTATGTTTCTCAATCCCCTTTGTTGCCATTATGTTTTCTACTTCACGTTGCACGCGCTGTGTAGCGAGCACTTTTGCATGATCCGCTATTTTTTGCTCATCAATCGGATGTTTGAAAAAATGCGCTTTCGTAAGTTCTTGTTCGTTAAATTCCTTGAACCATATTTCAAACTTCCCATCCTTAATAAACTGATCTTTAAGCAGCGCTACATCTTCTAAATAGGATGTTTTTGAACCTTTCAGTAAATAGAAGAGAAACATTACAAGATGCACAGGAAAACCGAGAATAAAATACGCAATGAGATAAGCTTTTTTCGATGCGTTTTTTTGATAGCTTTCATGAACTAAATGAGTCTTTCTAAATTCGTTCGATTTATCCATATATTGTCTCCTTCCCAATGACAAATAGCAAAAAAGTTTTAAATATTGCGAATATTATCATTGTATAATCCCTACCTGTAGAGTACAGTATGTAGTAGCAATATCATTTCGTCAATACAATTATTTAAATTTTCTAATAAGGGTGAAAAACAATGGATGAAAAACTTTTAACAGTAAATGATTTGCGCGTTTCATTTATTACGGGTGAAACGGAATTCGAAGCAGTAAAAGGGGTTAGCTTCCATGTGAACAAAGGGGAAACGCTTGGTATCGTTGGGGAATCGGGCAGTGGAAAAAGTGTAACCGCTCGTTCGATTATGCGCCTATTACCTTCTCCCCCTTCCTTTTTAAAATCTGGAACGATTACATTTCAAGACAAAAATTTAATCACACAATCCGAAAAACAAATGGAAGGGATACGCGGAAAAGATATTAGTATGATTTTCCAAGACCCGATGACTTCAACGAATCCAACCATTCGTATTGGTGAACAAATAGCTGAAGGATTAATTAAGCATCAAAACTTATCAAAAAAAGAAGCCTATGAAAAAACAATTGAGCTTTTAAAATTAGTAGGCATTAAAAATAGTGAAGAACGCTATCAGCAATATCCACATGAGTTTAGTGGCGGGATGCGTCAACGTGTGATGATTGCGATGGCTCTAGCATGTAACCCTTCCCTACTCATTGCCGATGAACCAACGACTGCGCTGGATGTGACGATTCAAGCCCAAATTTTAAGCTTAATGAAGCAAATTCAAGAACGTTTAGGCACGTCTATTATTTTAATTACGCATGATTTAGGTGTCGTTGCAGGCATGTGTGACCGTGTGATTGTTATGAAGGAAGGCGAAATCGTTGAGGAAGGTATGACCGAAGAGATTTTCGCGAATCCACAGCATCCGTATACTAAAAATTTATTGAATGCTTTACCGAAATTGCATGAAAAGAAAGAACCGAAGCAACTGCCGAATGTCGGTCCAGATGTTGATTTAACAGTCCCACTTGTTGAAGTGAAAAATTTATCCAAGCATTTTGCAGCGGCGAAAGGCAAAGTTTTAAAAGCTGTCAACGATTTAACATTCAAAATCTATCCTGGGGAAACACTTGGACTAGTTGGAGAATCTGGTTCAGGAAAATCCACGACTGGCCGCACGCTACTGCAATTACATGAGCCAACTGACGGTGAGGTATTGTATAAAGGTGTACCTGTGACGCGCTTAACGAAAAATGAACTAAAAAGCATGCGTCGCCATATGCAAATGATTTTCCAAGATCCGTACTCATCACTCAACCCGCGTAAAAAAATACTCGATATTATCGGTGAGGCGTTAGATGTACATAAGCTCGTAACATCAAGCGAGCAGCGACGTGCAAGAGTAGAAGAACTATTAGAGCTGGTGGGATTAAATAAAGAACATGCGCGCCGTTATCCACACGAATTTAGTGGTGGTCAACGTCAGCGCATCGGCATTGCCCGCGCATTAGCTGTCGAACCGAATTTTATCGTATGTGATGAGCCGTTATCTGCCCTTGACGTATCCATTCAAAAGCAAGTGGTCGATTTATTAAAGGACTTACAGCAACGTCTTGGCTTAACGTATTTATTTATTGCACATGATTTATCGATGGTGAAGCATATTAGTGACCGTGTCGCCGTAATGTATGGTGGGAAAATTGTGGAGCTAGCAGAAAGCGAAGAGTTGTATGCAAACCCACAGCATCCATATACAAAAATGCTGCTTAATTCGATTCCGATTCCGGACCCAGTCATTGAAAAACAGAAAAAGCGTCACGTTATGACCGAAGAAGAATTAATGAACAACCGCTTTGATGTGGAAAATACAACGCTTGTGGAAGTTTCGAAAGACCACTGGGTAGCAATGTAATGATGATGATAGCCATTCCCTGCTTGAATAGGGAATGGCTATTTTTAGTTCAATTCAATTCCAATCAAAGTATTTCCCATGATTATCAATAGTTTGCAATAGTTTTATAGCTTGCGTTTGTCCATTACAAACATAGTCGACGTGTACATAATTGTCATCCATGTTGTTGTACACATGATAAATTGGCTGCTTGTAACTGATTTCTCTAAGCATTTGCAATAATTGATGTTTCAGCTCGTTTGAAAATTGATTCGCAACGTGAGTATGAAAAATAACGAATTGCGTTGTTTTATCCTGCTGCTCCATAATTTTTGGTATTAACGTTAAAAAGTCCCCTTCAAGCAACGTTTTGCACACTTTGCTATTCAGTTCTTGAACATTTTCTAATTGCTGTTTTCTCATTTTATGCTCTGGCCAAATCAATGCTTGCATCCAACGAAAATCTTCATCTTTTTGTAAATCTACTATATTTAAATCAATACCAATTCGATTTTCAATATTTAACGCACTCAACGTTCCAATAGATTGACCAATGTTTTTCGCGACAATTTGCACCTGACTGTCTTCATTTCCATAGATTTGCTTAATTTCGCTTTCTTCTATTTCATAACGATATTGATCTAAATTAAGTAATAAACCTGCACTTGTACCAATTTCAATAAGTGTTAACGGCTTTTGAGTATCCGCTTGAATGCCACTAAAGATCGGATACAAATAGGCAGCTCGATTTAGCTCGTTCGTTTGGACAAGTTTCGTTTGTAAAATATCCAGTAATGGGCCTCTATATTGCTGACAAAAATCTTTTAACTGTCTAAAACTTTGCGCAAATTCGCTTGGTGCAGCAATTTTATAATAATGTGCTAAATGATGGTGTTCTTCATATGCCAAATATTGTACAGCTGCAAAAAATAAATTTGGTTTTGGTTGATTTGGCGGAATCAATTGAATCAATGATAATAATTCGATATCCTGTGCGATTTTCAAACTCCAATATTCATACAATGGACTGCTACCTTTCGCTTCCACTTCTGCAAAACGTGTAAAAATCATCGCTAGTTTCTTCATTTAAATGCCTCCCCCACTGTTTGTATTGTTATTGTATAATGAAGTTGTATTTAATAAAATTAATGAAATTTAATCATTGTAATTAATTTTTTTAATTACAGGTTGGAGGTCATCAATGGAAATCAAATGGTTAAAAACATTTATTACGGCCGTTGAAACAGGCAATTTTCGCGTTGCTTCAGAGAAATTATTCATATCACAGCCTAGTATAACGGTCCATATTAAACAATTAGAGGAAAGCCTGAACGTTCAGCTTTTTGAACGCCATCATACACAAATCAAACTTACTTCAGCTGGTCGTTTTTATTATCCGTTAGCTTTAAATATTATAAAAAATATAGATGAAAGTAGACGAGCCGTGCAATTGCTTTCACAACAAAATAAAATACAACTAGCGGTTGCCATTTCGCCACTACTTGCAGAAACAAATTTACCACAAATTATTTATCAATTTTCAATAGATTATCCACAATACGAGATTGATATTATTGTCGAGGATTCAAAATATATGGATGAACTCATTCTGTCTAATAAAGTGCACCTTGCTATTTGCATTGGGAAAAGTAAAATGAAAAAAATTCATTCTGAAAAAATTAGTTCAAGCCCGTTGAAACTAATCTATCCTATACAATCAGGTAAAGAAACTACGACGGATTACAAGCAACTTCAAGAACTAATTGAGAAGTATCCTTTGTTTACAGGACATTTAGAGGAAACGATGGAAGCTGAAACATTACTAAAAAAAGAGTTCCCTCAATTACGGAAAAGAGCGATTAAACAAAGTCATATCATTAAACAATTCATTAAAGACGGGCTAGGGATGGCGTTTTTACCTCATTCAATTATTGAACAAGATTTGAACGATGGTTTATTGACGAGCTACCATTTTACTTTATTTTATTTAGATTCCGTCGATTTGTACATGCGCCATATTCGTGAAGATGAAAAATTGTTGCCATTATTACAAGCAATTCGTGAGGCAAACACGAGATAAGTCTATGATCTATCAATCTCCTAGCATATTATCTGCTAATTTTACGCAAATAAAAATATCCTTTCTCCTCATTTAGAATGAAAGGCACTCATTACTTCCTATTTATATTAACTATTTGAAATTCGAGTTGTTAGGGTTTGAGACAAGAACATAAGAAAAAAGAAACTTCAAAATAATTTTTATATTATTTTGAAGTTTTTTATTTTTTTAACCTATTTTTAACCTTCCTATTATATAATTTCACGAGTTACTACTTTTAAGTAGATTAATTTACAGTAAATAGAAAGTTATCTACTTTTAATATGTAAACTTAATAAAAAGTGAGGGAATAAAATGAAAAAAAACAAGCTGTTCTTTATCATCATTTTTAGTTTAATGCTATCAGTAGTTCCGATTATTGTAGAGGTAGTTTCTGCTAAATCTTCCGGAATTTCTATTAATGTGAACGGAAGCGACATCCCAAGTAATGATTCTCCTATTATTTATAATGGGACAACATTTGTGCCTTTAAATGTACTTCAAGATGCTCTTAATATCTCTCTTAGTTGGGACAATTCCAGCAAAACGTTAACAGCTGTTAAAGGGGATAAATCAGGTCTACTTATAATCGACAACCCTATAGCTACTATTAATATTGGTGATGAAAAAAGTACTTTAAAGCTTACTCATCCACCTATGATTATTAACAATCGTGTTATGGCACCCGTTCGTTTTATTAGTGAATTATTTGATGCTGAAATCTTATGGGATGCTAATACGCAAACAATAAGCATTAAAACTGAGTCGTCCCCTTCCCCAGCGTCAGAAAGTCCAGTCGGAAATAAAAACGACGTAAATTCGAATGGGAGCAAAGGAGATACTGGCGCTACCGGTCCTAAAGGGGATAAAGGTGACACTGGTTCTAAGGGTGACAAAGGCGACATTGGGGCTACTGGCTCTCAAGGTTCTACGGGCGACACGGGTGCTACCGGGCCTCAAGGGGCTAAGGGTGACAAAGGCGACACTAGCGCTACAGTTCCTCAAGGAGATAAGGGCGATAAAGGTGACACAGGGGCTACTGGACCTCAAGGGGCTAAGGGCGATAAAGGCGACACGGGTGCTACTGGGCCTCAAGGAGATAAGGGGGATAAAGGCGACACGGGTGCTACTGGGCCTCAAGGAGATAAGGGGGATAAAGGCGACACGGGTGCTACTGGACCTCAAGGTATTCAAGGTCCTCAAGGGCCTCAAGGTATTCAAGGTATTCAAGGTCCTCAAGGGCCAGCAGGAACTAGTTATACTAATGTAGGATTTTCTGCTTCAGGTTCTATTAGTTCAATGGATAGTAGCACTATATTTATGAATTGGATTGATTCTTCACCAAATTATCCAAGCCCAGACTTCGATCCATCTACAGGTATATTTACTGCTCCAGAAGCTGGGAAATATTCGATTAAAGCAACTGTTACCTATAAAACTAATAGAGCAGCCTCTGTTAGTTTAGGTTCGGATATTGACCCAGTATTTACAGTAAAAAGTGATGTAAACAATGATTTGATAAAAGGTTACCTACCTATACTTAATGTTAACGTAGCATTAATATTAACTTTAAGAACCATACTAGCCTCTGCTACAGTTACATTAGTCGGTGACGTAGAGTTACAAGCAGGTGAACAAGTTGAATTATATTATGAAGCTGACGGGCTAAATCTTGACCTAAGTACTGATATCGTATGGTCGATTCATCAACTTTCCTAATAAGTAGTTATTCTCAATATATAAATTTTTTAACAATAAAAAAACACCTTGAACGGGACTGACCCCAAAAGTATAGACAAATAAAAAAAGCATCTTCGATTGAATTCGGGTTTAGATACCTAAAATTCAATTAGGAGGTGTTTTTTTATGGGAACAAGAGTA
>NZ_JBNNMF010000021.1:0-80751 GCF_050272495.1 Solibacillus cecembensis
AGCGAAATTAAACAACCAGTCGCCGGTTCAATACCGACAACTGGTTGGATAAATGCTTTTTTGACCTCTGTCTTATATACGGGGGTCAGTCCCTTCTTTGCATGGAGTGTTTTTATTACAGCTTAAATTGCTGCGCTATCTCTTGTAACTCGGCAGATAATTTACCTAATGTTCGTGCGGATGCTGAAATCTCATCCATTGTTGCATTTTGTTCTTCTGCAGCAGAAGCAACAGTTTGCGTTTTTTCCGATGAATTCACCGAAAGTGTCGCGACTTCATCAATATTATTTTTTATGCTAAGTGTATTCGCACTTAATTGTTCAATGACCGCAGAGATATTTTCCGTTTGGCTTGATACGTCTTGCACCATTAATGAAATATTTCGGAAGTTATCCTCTGATTTCTTTACAAGCTCCATTCCATCATTTACGGTAATGGACGATACTTCCATTGCATTAATTGCTTCTGCGACTTCCTGTTGGATCGCTACAATTACTTCACGAATTTGGTTCGCGGCAATCGATGAATCTTCAGCTAATTTTCGCACTTCATCAGCTACTACCGCAAATCCTTTACCCGATTCTCCAGCTTTTGCTGCCTCAATCGCTGCATTTAATGCCAATAAATTCGTTTGATTCGCAATCGTTGTAATCAGTTCAACAATTTGGCTAATTTCCGTTGATTTACCGCTTAATGAATGAACTACTTCTGATGTTGTTTCAGTAGAACTTTGAATATTCGCCATTTGCTGCATCGTTTTATCCATCATAGAAGAACCTAAAGTTGTATATTCTTTAGTTGATATTGCTAAGTCAGCTACAGATTGGACAGAAGCGCTTGCTTGCTCCATTCCTGTCACCATTTCCGATATCGCTTCATTGCTGGTTTGAGCTCCTTGTACTTGCGAATCCGCTCCTTCTGAAACTTCTATCATCGCTTTTGTAATTTGTTCAGTAGCTTTACTCGTTTCTTCTGCACTTGCAGATAGTTCCTCAGATGTTGCTGCTACTGTTCGTATATGACTTTGTAATTGTTCCACTAATGTTTTAAAATTAATCGTCATTTGATTAAAATCAGTTGCTAATTGTCCAATTTCATCATTATTTTTGATTTTCACTGGATCAAGGTTTAAATTTCCATCAGCTAATTCCTTCTCTTGTACTGATAGTAAATCCACCGGAACTTTAATAACGCGAATAAAGAAGTAAATAAGCCTAGTTATTACAATAACCGACAACACGCACATAACAATTAACGAAATAACAACTCTTTGGAAATTTTCCATTCCCGCATCATTAGCAGCATCCGCTTGTTGTTCATGTAAAACAATTAAATAATCGATATCGCTCTTCACTATGGTAAATAGTTCATTACCTTCATACGATTTCTCAATTGCTTGCTCATTTTGTCCAGATTTAGTCAACTGGACAACCTCATTTAAATTCTCATGATAAATAGCCCAGCTAGATTTAAGTTTTTCTAAAGCTTCTTTTCCTTGATTTGTTGTTAGCACACCTTCATACATTTCCACAGTTTCTTCAATTTCTTTTTTCAATGTTTCAATTTCACGTAAATAATTATTTATGAATTCCTTATCCTTAGATAACAGTAATTTTTGTGTCGAAATAAGTATACTGTCTGTTTGGTCATTCACTTGATTTACCATTTTCATTTTAGGCATTACGACATCAACGACTTCTTTTGTATTGCCATTTAATGAAATAACACCAATAAACGAAACTGCACTAATCGTTAAAATAATTAACATAATTGCAGAAAAAGATATACCTAACTTCCTTCCAATCGTCCAACCAATTACATATTATCCATTTTCTAATTAATATTAAAACAACTTTTCTCACGCATATTATACACAATCCACCAACATCGAACGATACGTTTTGACCATAAATAAAAATATAAAGTACTATAAGTCAAAAAATTGTAACACTTAGTACCTTCACTTCATTTCAAATCAAATTAATACTAAAATTCTGTAAGGAATTTCCCTTTATCTCCTTATAAATAGTTGGAACAGAAATTCGTTTTTTTGAACAAGCCTTGTTGCAAGTGGCCTTTGTTGCAGCAAGTTACAGTCATAACAGGCAATAACGCACATACACTTTTATTAGAGAGGTGACAATTTCGAAAAGAATTATCATTAGTATTCTTTTGATTGCCCTAATTATTGGTATCGTGATTATCAGCGTCAATTGGAGTAAAGCAAAGTCTGCTAATTCCGAAGACAAATTAAAAACAGAATTAGCTAAACGTATGGATGACACTAAAAAAGAAAATAAAAAGGTATTTGAGCTATTAACGGAAATTTCAAAGGGGCTAGGAGATAAGGGGTTTAGTCAATTAGGTTTAAGTTATTCTCCTGAAAAGCGTGAATTTACCGTCCAAGTAAAAGATGAGCATTCTATAGAAAAAAGTAAAAAGTCTATCGAAAATTTCATTGTACATACTGCAAAAAAGAACGATTTTAAAAATTATAAAGTAAACTTCCTATCATTGGATCATGATGAATTAAGTGAGGAAGACGTTAAAAGTCGTGAATCGATGAGTGAAATAGCGCATTTGACATCAAAATTATTAGAGGAAAATGGATATAACCGCACTCACTACTCCATGACAGACAAGGAAATACTGATTGAAATAGTCGATGGTAATTTGATTAATAGAGAGGAAATTGAAGAACTTATTGAGAATGCCATTTTCTCAAAAACAAGTAGGCGTTTTACGGTCACAATAAAAGAGGAAAATAAAAACCAAATTCTCGATCAACAATGGCAGCCTATATTTAGTGCCATAATTGACGAAACGAGAAAAGAATTCAAGGAATATCGAGGATTTGCCTACTCATTTCACCCTAAACCATTGCAAATAATCATTAAAACGAACTTAGATAATCGGAAATGGTTCGGGAATTCTGATAGGGCCATTAATCAAATAGAAAATTATATAGAAAAAATAATCACACTAAAAAGAGCTGAACTTGCTATTGAAGAAATACCATACGAAATTATTATCCGTGATAAGGATGATAAGCAAGTGAATTAACGCGTGGTAATGATAGGCGTCATTATAATGATTAACCCTTTAACATCTATTGGGGGAACTTCGAATAAGAAAAACATAGGGAGATTTACACCTTCCTATGTTTTCATTCGTATTATTTATCTGTTTGTTCTTGCTTTTTTTTCAAATACTCCGCACGTATTTTTTCAAGTTGCTGCTTTTTATCAAATTTGGCAGGCTTGTTTTTTTCATGATACTTTGACACGGCCACTTGACCTTTAGTATCCAATTGATATTTCCCCACTTTGTTCACCTACTTTTCTTGTCTTCAAAGAGAATCTATTCAACAAATATAATATACCTTATTTTACTGATGCAAATTTTTTTACTTTTATCATCATCAAAAAAATTGCATATTTTAACTAAAGTAAAAAAACTCTTTTAGTTATTCTTTATAAATAACTAAAAGAGCGTTTAATTTCGGAAATATAAATAGTGATATGGCTAAGTTTATAAGCTGTTTAGTTTATAACTTTTCTACTCCCACTCAATCGTAGCTGGTGGCTTACTCGTAATATCATACAGTACGCGGTTAACGCCTTGTACTTCGTTAACGATACGTACAGAGATTTTTTCTAGGACGTCGTAAGGGATACGTGCCCAGTCAGAAGTCATGCCGTCGATTGATGTTACGCCGCGGATACCGATAGAGTAGTCGTACGTACGACCGTCACCCATTACACCTACTGACTTAATATCAGGTAGGACAGTGAAGTATTGCCAAATTTCGCGGTCAAGACCTGCTTTTGCGATTTCTTCACGTAAAATGAAATCCGATTCGCGCACGATTTCTAATTTTTCTTCTGTGATCGCACCAAGTACACGGATACCTAATCCTGGACCTGGGAATGGTTGACGCCATACGATTTTCTCATCTAAGCCAAGCTCTAGACCTAAAGCACGTACTTCGTCTTTAAATAATGTTTTAAGCGGTTCAATTAACTCAAACTGCATATCTTCTGGTAATCCACCAACATTATGGTGAGATTTAATTGTTTGCGCAGTTGCTGTACCAGACTCGATAATATCTGTGTAAAGCGTACCTTGTGCTAAGTAATCCATACCTTCTAATTTAGAAGCTTCTTCGTCAAATACGTAAATGAATTCGTTACCGATGATTTTACGTTTTTGTTCTGGATCCGAAACGCCTGCTAATTTGCTCATGAAACGCTCACGTGCATCGATTTTGATTAAGTTCATATCGAAATCTTCCGTGAAAGTTTTCATAACTTGCTCAACTTCGCCTTTACGGTTTAAGTTGTGGTCTACAAACATACAAGTTAATTGATCGCCAATTGCTTTGTGAATTAATACAGCTACTACTGAAGAGTCTACGCCGCCTGATAAAGCACAAAGTACTTTTTTGTCGCCTACTTGCTCACGAATTTTCGCGATTTCGATGTCGATGAAGTTTGCCATAGACCAGTCGCCTTTAGCACCACAAACATCAAATACGAAGTTGCGTAATAAGTCGTTTCCGTAAACAGAGTGACGTACTTCTGGGTGGAATTGTACAGCATAAAGTTTACGCTCAACATTTGCCATTGCAGCGATTGGACATGCAGGGCTTGTTGCGATTACTTCAAAACCAGCTGGCACTTCTGTTACATGATCACCGTGGCTCATCCAAACGATTTGTTCTTTTGGTAGCTCACCGAATAATTTGTTATCCGCTGTTACGTTGATTTCTGCTTTACCGTACTCACGTGTTTCCGCGCCTTCCACTTTACCACCTTGCGTATGTGCGATTAATTGCATACCGTAGCAAATACCTAAAATCGGTAAACCTAATTCGAAAATGGCCGGGTCTACTTTGAATGCTTCTTCACCGTATACAGAATTCGGACCGCCTGAGAATACGATACCTGCAACGTTCATTTCCTTAATTTCTTCTGCAGTCGTTGTATGAGGGTGTAATTCTGAAAACACACCAAACTCACGAATACGACGTGTAATTAATTGATTAAATTGACTTCCAAAGTCTAAAACAACTATCTTTTCTTGTTCTTTTAATAAGGGAGTTGACATAATTTCACACCTCTTCTAATGTATTCAAATGCAGTCTACAATCATGAAAAACGCATAGAAACGTGCTCTATGCGTTCACCTCTAGGGAATAGTATCACCCATTAAATCGAGTTGTTCGTTACATTTTATTTTATTATTTTAAACATTAAAAAACGGAAAATCAACTATCAATGCGATTAACTGAGTATTTTTTTTAATAAGCAGCTTAGCAATTAATTTTTTTAGTATCAATTTTAGTTTTACTAAACAAAAAAGCTTGATAAACCTTACATAAGGCTCACCAAGCTTTTCTTATTTTCTATTGTGCGTCTGCCACTTCGCTTTCGACGCAAACACCAGCTTCGC
This sequence comes from Solibacillus cecembensis, assembly GCF_050272495.1. NCBI lineage: Bacteria > Bacillati > Bacillota > Bacilli > Caryophanales > Caryophanaceae > Solibacillus > Solibacillus cecembensis. Next base: position 5,455 of record NZ_JBNNMF010000021.1, read on the forward strand.
TAGCGCGAAAAATTCCTCCGGTGCAGTAGCTCCTCGAAATTTGGCCGGTGTTTATTCCCACTCAATCGTGCCGCCTGGTTTTGGAGATAAATCATAGCACACACGGTTAACATGCTTTACTTCGTTAATAATACGGTCTGTAATTTTTATTAAAATTGGCCATTCGATTTGTTCGATTGATGCCGTCATTGCGTCAATTGTATTCACTGCACGAATAATTACTGGATATTCGTACGTACGTTCATTGTTGCGAACACCAACTGATTTGAAGTTTGGCACAACCGTAAAGTATTGCCATACTTTTTGATCTAATCCTGCTAACGCAAACTCTTCACGTAAAATCGCATCAGATTCACGTACAGCTTCAAGACGCTCAGGCTCAATTTCACCTAACACACGTACGCCTAATCCTGGACCTGGGAATGGTTGACGATATACCATGTCATGTGGTAATCCTAACTCAACACCACAAGCACGTACTTCGTCTTTGAATAATTGGAATAATGGTTCCACTAACTCAAATTGTAAATCATCTGGTAAGCCACCTACATTATGATGTGATTTAACAACACTATGCGTTTTCGTACCTGATTCTACGATATCTGGATAAATTGTTCCTTGTGCTAAGAAGTCGATACCGTCTTGCTTGCGGGCCTCTTCTTCAAACACGCGGATAAATTCGTTCCCGATAATTTTACGTTTTTCTTCTGGCTCACTTACACCTTTTAACTTACCTAAGAAGCGCTCACTTGCATTTACGTATACAAGATTTTCTTCAAGGTCTTTTTCGAACATAGCGATAACGCCTTCAGATTCGTTTTTGCGCATTAAACCGTGGTTCACGTGCACACAAACTAACTGTTTACCAATTGCTTTAATTAGTAATGCTGCTACAACTGAAGAATCTACGCCGCCTGAAAGCGCTAAAAGCACCTTTTTGTCACCAACTTGTTGGCGAATTAATGCAATTTGATCTTCAACGAAATTTTTCATATTCCAGTTTGCTTCTGCTTTACAAGTATCAAAGACAAACTCTTTTAAGAATGATTTCGTTTCTTCTTCGTTTGGCCATTTATCTAAAGTTTGAGCCGCCTGAGTAGATGGGTGCTCTACACTAATAACAGGAATGTTTAAATTGTAAATTTCATCTAATACGTCGATTGCTTCACCATCAACGATATTATTGACACCACCATTTAAAATAATACCTTTTACTGTTTTTAAATCTTGTATATTTTGCGCCGTAATATCATGCGCATGAATTTCACTATATACACCTAATTCACGAATCCAACGAGCAATCGTTGTATTTTCACTACTACCTAAATCTAATACTAAAATATTATCCTGTTTCAAGTTAATACAGCCTCCTCTTAATTCTATTAATTCTACCTTGTTTCTTATGTTTTACCAAATGTTTTTTGAACTTTGTCGTTTAACAACGAACTAGGCACTATTATTTTAGCATATAAGTATTCAATCAACTGCTCGTACGATTGATTAAATACTCCCAACTTTCTTTTACTTTTGACGTATCGAATTGCCGCGCTTTGCCTGCATAAATAATTTGCTCATACACCGCCGTTAGTTCTGCCATTTTTGTCGTTTCTAACTGTGCATCAACTCGTTTGGCGAACTGTTGAAGCGTTTCATTGTCATTTCGTTTTAAATGAATGCGTTCCAGTTGTTTTATTAATACAAAATAGCCATCCTCGAAAGTTGTCGCATCCTTTAATTTTGACTGGTGTATCTGAACAGCCAATTTCGGCTGCCAACTACCGCGCCTTTTCCACAAAACAATACCAGCTATGAGTAGGATTGCCGCTAAAACATAAAGAAGCCATTGCCATTTCGAAAAATCAATCGTTTTACTTTTGGCAGCTGCTACTTGCTCCTTTTTGTCCTCCTCTTCAGGCTCAGGCACCACATCTTCTTTCTTCTCAAGTTGCTGTGCTACATCATCTTTCGGCGTTTCAACATCATAATTAATGCTAACTGGATTATTAAAACCAATAGTCGGCTCAAATGGGACCCAGCCAACGCCATCGATATACGCTTCTACCCATGAGTGTGCGTCATTATTCGTCACTTGATACCAATGCATACCATTGCTACTTGAAATACGTTCCCCACTAGCAAAACCTTTTACCCAACGTGCTTGAATACCAACAGAACGGAGTAATACGACCATCGACGTGGAGAAATTATCACAATAGCCTAGCTTCGTTTCGAATAAAAATTGATCGACATAATCCTCATCCGCGCTTGGTATTGCAACATTCGTCGTTTCGTACTTAAAATCACCACGTTTAAAATGGGACTCTATTGCGCGGGCCTTGTCATACACACTGTCATAATCAGCTGTAATTTCGTGCGCTAAATCCTTCACACGAGTTGGCAATGTTTCTGGTAGCTGTAAATATCGTTCATTGCCTTTGCTGGACGTCTCCACATCTTTTAATTGGGAAAAACTATAAGACGGCTCTTGATATACAAGCTCATAACCAGTTAGATGCATTTCAACATTAGATGTCTGAATGACCATCTTTTCATTTGCTTGATTAAACTTCAAACTATCATCTACATTATTCAAATTGTAATTCGTCGTTCCATACGCTTGTACTAAAAACGGCTGATTCGTTAGAGGATAAACCGTCACTTTTTCCGCTTCTTTATCACCTGGTAAAATTGAAAATGGGATAGGATCAGATTGCTCAAGAATCATTTCTGAATCCATGTTTGCTGTGCTCTCCCAGCCCTTCGATGTATACGTATCCTTCGTTTCAACACGCCAGTATTGTCTAATTGGGGTTTCCACTTCATAAACAAGCGTATTATCCCCTACGAACGGACCTCCAAGGCTTTCATCATTGTCCCCATAGCCGACTTGCGAAATTGATCCACCAGTATGCCCAATTCCTGCCCAATCTTTAAAATAAGGAACAGGATCCGCCCACTGTGGTTCTGATTTCGGTAAAACAGCGGCAACAACACCTGAAACACCAATAAATACTACAATTGGCGCGACATAGATTAAATAATTGGACCATTTCAACTGCGCATTTGTCGTCTGTATTAAACGTTTTACAAACAATAAAGATGTCATAATTAGCCCTAAAACAACGACTTTTATAATCGCTGTTGTGCCATCATAATCCGTAAATGTATCGAGCGTCGCAATAAAAAATACGGTAAGCACAAAGAAGTAAAAAATGGTAAAACGAACGGTTATCCAATATTGGATTAAATAAATGAGCATCCAAATGAGCACGAATAATAAACTTGTGCGGATAGGATCACTTACTAAAGTCCAATCTCCATTCACTAACACTGTGACATTATATTTTAATTCGTAAGATAAAAACGCCCAATCGGATAACTCACTGTCATTGTAAACATACACTAACGCCCACAAAATAAAGCCCATTTTCAAAAAACAGGATATAAGCAATGGCCAACCTAAATAGCTAAGGATTAAACATAGCGCTATAAATAAACTAAATAAACTAAAATAGCCCGTATCTGTCAGCTGCATAATCGGTACTAACCATTCTCTTACTATCAAAAAGACGATGAGATAAAATAGAAATTGTTCTGCAAGCTCTATGCCGCTGCGTTTCATGAAACATTCACCTCCGCAACCACTTGTTTCTCCGATGCTGGCTTCATAAAAATTACTTGATTGTTATGATGGAATGGCGCTGAGTCCGTTTCATTTCCAATAACAAAACAAATGATTTTTTTAGCATAGTTTGAACTTGAGCTTAATAGTTCTTTCAAATTTGGTGTCAGCTCACCTGTCACAATGACAACGACCGAGCGCATCATCAATTTTTGATCTTCAAGCAGCAGCTTGTCTACACCAAATTGTGCGTCAGACTGAATGGAGACAAGATGCTGCATCATTTTCTCGAATTGGCTCTCCGTTTTAATGACGGGTGCAAAATAGCGATCCATGCCTACACTTAACAGCGAAACATCCCCGCGCTCTTTGACAATCATCCGAATAGAGGAAGCCGTTAAATCAACCACTTGTTCAAAATTTTGTTGTACTGAACGATCAATTAGAAAGAATATATTTTGAGACTGTTTATCCTCAAATTCCTTCGTTCGTAGCTCGCCATTTTTTGCGAAGGATTTCCAGTGTATCCATGAAAAACGGTCTCCAGGTACATATTCTCGAACACCCGTTACCATCGTTGTATCTTTTATTAATGAATGTAATGAAGCCATCGTCCCCTGATCATACTGCATTTTTAAGGGCACTGTGTTTACAGGATATACCTTTGGATAGACAAAGAACATTTGAGGCTTTTCGACTTTTACCTTACGAATTGTCCAGCCAAAAAAGTCAGTACATGTGACGATGATTCCTTGAAAATGATGTTCACCACGTTTTAATTGTTTCAGCTCATAAGACCACTCAAACTCTCGCTTCCAACCAACTAAAAAGAGCTTGCTTGCATTCTCGGTAGATGGTTCATAATAACGGCTATCCATCGGTAGTTCCTCAACCGTTAAGAAGATGACAGGAAACCAGCTTGCATTACGGAATTTGACCGTTACGACGATATTATCTCCGCGCTCAACTCGCTCTTTTGAAAACGTACGAGAAATCTCTGTTATTTTTATTGGCATAGTCGCTAGTAAAATTGAATAAATAACAAATGGGAGTAGCGTAAAAAACAGATACCAACTAACAAAGCCACCTTGGAACATGGCGAAACAGTACGTAATGACTAACAGCGATACGACGGTTACAAGTCTTCCCCCATGTTTAAAAAATTCATTTAGCCGATTCATTGCTGTACGAACCTTTTTACAGGAACAGGTACATAGCGCAACACACTCTCAATTACTTTCTCTTCTGTCGCGCCTTCATAGCGTGCCTCTGGTCTTAAAATTAAGCGATGGCCAAATACAAATTTCGTTAAATATTGCACATCATCCGGAATGACAAATGCGCGCCCTTTCATAAATGCATACGCTTGCGCTGCTTTCATAAGTGCGATTGAGGCACGCGGACTAACGCCTAAATACACTTGTTCATTATGTCTCGTTGTTTGAGCGAGTGATACGATATATTCCTTAATATTATCCTCCACATGAACTTGCTTTACTTGTTGTTGTAATTCAATTAACTGCTCCAGCGAAATGACTGCTTCAATTTGATCGATTGACGATGCTTTTTCTGCTCGACGTAGCACTTCAATTTCTTCTTCTTTTGAAGGATAGCCCATTTTAATTTTCAGTAAAAATCGGTCCAACTGTGCTTCTGGTAGTGGGTATGTCCCCTCATACTCAATCGGATTTTGCGTTGCCATAACGAAAAATGGCTTTGGTAATTGAATTGTCTCCCCGTCTACTGTAACCGAAGCTTCTTCCATACTTTCTAGTAAAGCCGCTTGCGTTTTTGGAGATGTTCGATTAATTTCATCTGCGAGCACGATATTTCCAACAATCGGTCCTGGACGGAATTCAAATTGCAATGTTTTTGGATTATAAACAGACACACCAATAACGTCCGATGGCAACAAATCCGGCGTAAACTGAATTCTCTTAAATGTTGTGCCTAAAGATTTTGAAAGTGCGCGTACCATCATCGTTTTCCCTACACCAGGAACATCTTCTAATAACACATGCCCGCCAGCAAGCAATGAGACAATGCTTAACTCCGCAATCTCTCTTTTCCCTATCATCACTTTTTCAATGTTATTAATAATTTTTTCAATTTGTTCGTTCATAATTTGCCCCCTAGTTAAAAGCTTATATATAAATTCATTGCTTTAAGCATAGCGAAAAGAAAATTTTAGTACAACTGTAAACGTGCGAATATTCAAAATCAATATTAATCAACGAAATACAAAAATCGCCTAACAGTAGATTCGAGTTAGGCGATTTCAAATTGAAGTTTGATAAGTAGTATTCCGCTTTTGTAATTTATTGATGGCATTTACCCTTGTCGTGCGTTGGAACAATTGATTCAGCGTTGTTGCTGAATTAGCGTTGAACTGCATTCCTTTTACGATTAATCGGGCTTTATTTTGTACGAGCTTTTTGGTTTTGGGTGCTGATTTATTTTTCTTTCCATGTTGTTGCTGTAGTTGCTCTCGGGGATCACGAAAAAGATTTTGTCTTCCTCCATCCATTGCTTCTGCAAATAGGATATCAGAATGCATAGCTTTCGCATTGTTACGATAAATACTACTTGTTACGCCGTTAACTCTAGACGTTCTCATTTTTCATCCCTCCCATTAGGTATTTATATCGACAATCTTATCATTTTTTTTAGAAAGATACAGTTATCTAACGTTCTTATTAACTATTTCCATTAATTACGCACAACTATCACCAATAAAAAAAGCGTCCTTATTTTTCGGACGCCTTGTTAATCTATTTATTTCCAAAATATATCAAATATTGTTATTGGTAAATGGCGTTTGTGCATAGAACGGATATAATACCCCTCTAATGTTTGACGCGCTTGTTGTGGAATCGTTTTTCCTTCTAAGTAGTCATCAATTTGATCATATGTCACACCGAGCGCTACTTCGTCTGGCAATGAAGGACGATCTTCTTCTAAGTCTGCTGTTGGCACTTTTAAATACAGATGCTCTGGGCAATTTAAATGCGCTAATATTTGACGACCTTGCCGCTTATTCAATCGGAATATCGGCATTAAATCGGCACCGCCATCTCCAAACTTCGTATAAAAGCCGGTAATAGCTTCTGCTGCATGGTCCGTCCCGAGCACAACCGCTTGATTCATCGCAGCAATTGAAAACTGTACCTTCATACGTTCACGCGCTTTTTCATTGCCTTTTGCAAAGTCACTTAACTCAATACCCGCCATTGCTAATGCTTCAAAGCTCGCATCAACTGCATTCTTTACATTCACCGTGTAAATTTTCGTCGGCTGAATATAATCGAGTGCATCTTGGCAATCTTGTTCGTCAAATTGCATTCCATACGGTAATCTCACTGCCCAAAAAGAATAGCTCGTGGCCTCTTGTTCTTCATTCAATTCATCAACGGCGAGCTGCGCAAGTTTTCCAACTAACGTGGAATCCTGCCCCCCGCTAATCCCTAATACAAAACCTTTTACAAAGGAATATTTTTTTGCATATTCTTTTAAGAAGTCAATTGATTTACGAATTTCTTCCTCTACATGAATGGTAGGTAGAACATGCAATTCTTCAATAATTTGTCGTTGTAATTCATTCACAATCAACACTCCTTATCGCTGCTTAAATTTCCGCAACCATATTGTGTACTTCTTGAATATTACGCATTTTGTTATCCCAGCATTTTTGGCTTAAATCTACTGGATATTCTTCCGGGTTAAGTGCACGCTTATATTCATCCCAAAGCAGCTCTAAATTGCCAATTGCATATTGACGAATGTCTCGTAACGTTGGCGTTTCATAAATAATTTCACCTTGGTCAATTACTTTTACATGCAATTCTTTTGCCTCAAAATTCGTGACAAACTTCGATACGAATGTATGCACCGGGTGGAACATTTTCAGCTTTTCTTCATTTGCTGGATTTTCATCCGCCATCGTAATATAGTCACCTTCAGATTTCCCATTTTTCTTATTAATAATGCGGAAAACCTTTTTTAAGCCAGGTGTCGTTACTTTTTCTGCATTGGCTGAAATTTTAATCGTATCTTGCATTTCACCACATTTGTTTTCAATTGAAACCATTTTATATACCGCGCCTAATGCCGGTTGATCGTAAGCTGTAATTAGCTTTGTGCCAATGCCCCACATATCAACACGTGCCCCTTGCGCTTTTAAATTTAAAATCGTGTATTCATCTAAATCATTCGATACAATGACTTTTGCATTCGGGAATCCTGCTTCATCCAGCATGCGTCGCGCTTCTTTCGATAGGAATGCAATATCACCGCTATCTAAGCGAATTCCGATAAAGTTAATTTTATCGCCAAGCTCTTTTGCTACTTTAATCGCTGTTGGTACACCCGATTTTAACGTATTGTACGTATCTACTAAAAACACGCAATCTTTATGGCGCTTCGCATAGGAATGGAATGCATCATAATCATTTTTATATGCTTGTACCAATGCATGTGCATGCGTACCTGCGACAGGAATATCGAAAATTTTGCCTGCACGAACATTCGACGTCGACTCAAATCCACCGATAATCGCAGCACGAGCACCCCAAATTGCCGCATCCATTTCTTGTGCACGACGCGTTCCAAACTCCATTCCCACTTCATTTTTAATAATTTGCTTAATACGGCTCGCCTTTGTGGCAATAAGCGTTTGGTAATTAACAATGTTTAGTAGTGCTGTTTCAATCAATTGTGCCTCGACTAATGGTGCCTCGATGCGAACAATTGGTTCATTTGCAAAAACTAGCTCGCCTTCAACCATCGAATGCATCGTACCTGTAAAGCGCACATTTTTTAAATACTCGATAAAATCAGCTTTATATTGAAGTTCGTCGCGTAAATAGGCGATATCTGTTTCACTAAATTGAAAGTTTTTTAAATAATTTAGCATACGTTCTAAACCGGCGAACACTGCATAGCCATTGCCAAATGGTAGCTTTCTAAAATACAGCTCAAAAACCGCTTTACGATTATGAATACCATCGGCCCAGTAGCTTTCCGCCATATTAATTTGATATAAATCGGTATGCAACGCTAAACTATCATCTACATACTTTTCACTCATTATTGTTCCCTTCTTCCAAAACATAATTAGTCATAGTATACACTATTTCTTTTTTTTCGAAATATGTAAGGGCTTTATTGTTTATACATACCTCGCAATTATTTCCCAAGAAATACTATTAATAGGTGAAATACATAGAATCACAGTACCCCCTTCTCTTATTTTGCATTCTTCCATTTTACCCATTATGCTTACTAAAAGAGCCATTTACAAAGGAGTACGATATGTTACAACATGCCATTACATTCAATCATATTTCATTCGAAATTAATCAGATGAATCTATTAAAAAATATTTCTGGTACGTTTTATAAAGGCCACATTACAACACTTATCGGTCCTTCTGGTGCAGGAAAAACGACGCTACTCAAAATGTGCAACGGTTTAATTTCTGCGTCACAAGGACAAATTATGATTGAACAAGAACAGATTGAACGGATTGAACCTACCGTATTACGCCGCAGAGTTGGGATTGCCTTGCAGTCTGCACCTCTACTTAAAACTTCTGTCTACGAAAACTTAGCACTTCCACGCAAGTTACAAGAGCAAAAATTGTCAAAAGAAGAGGCATTATCCTTTTTACAAGCAGTGGGGTTAGGAGCGGATTTTTTAATGCGCGAGGCAGCGGATTTATCTGGTGGGCAAAAGCAAAAACTTTCAATTGCTCGAACATTAGTCAATCAATCCGAAGTTCTATTGCTCGATGAAATTACGTCTGCACTGGATCCAAAATCCGTGAGGGAAATTGAAGATTTAGTCGTTCAGTTAAACGAAAAATACGGCGTAACAATTATTTGGATCACCCATAATATCGAGCAGGCAAAAAAACTTGGGCATTTTACATGGATGTTAAAAGAGGGACAATTAATTGAAGCCGCTGCAACCGAGGCATTATTCCAATCGAAAAATCCAGTTGTTCAATCCTTTATCCAGCGGGAGGTTGCATTATGACCTATGCTTCCCTATCCCTTACTTTGCTATTTGTGTTGATTCCACTAGCCTTATCGAAAACCTTAAAACTAGGTTTAGAACGGGATACAATGATTGCTACCGTGCGCTCTGTCGTTCAGCTACTCGCTGTTGGGTACATACTGAATTTTGTTTTCGCATCAGAAAGCGTACTTTATATGCTATTAATGATTTCATTAATGATTGTGGCAGCAACGTTAAACGTACGCAAGAAAGGAAAAAACATACCAGGCATTACGTGGAAACTTGTCGTGACATTACTGTCGGTAGAAGCTGTCATTATGAGTGTGTTACTGGGGCTTCAAATCATGCCTGCAACGGCAAACTTCATCATTCCGATAAGTGGTATGATGATTGGAAACTCGATGGTGTTATGCATTTTATTTTTAAATCGCTTTCAATCAGAAATTGCGGCAAATGAGCATACAATCGAGCTCATTTTATCGCTCGGCGGTACACCAAAGCAGGCGATCCATCAGCAATTAATGGATTCCATCAAAGCCAGTATGATTCCAACAATTGAATCGCAAAAAACAATTGGGCTCGTCCAGTTACCAGGCATTATGAGTGGACAAATTATCGGTGGGGCAAACCCTATTGAAGCCGTACAATTTCAAATTTTAATTATTTTTGCCTTATTAACTTGCGCTACATTATCCTCCATTATTTTGGGGTTTTTAGTGTATCCAACATTATTTAACGAAAGAATGCAGAAAATAGTAGACTAATACACGGAATGATTTACTAAAAACTTATGTGGTATACTTTTTTTACAATGATACAAGGAGATGTTTTCATGGCATTACGCGATTTTTTCATTTCATTATCTGAAAACGAAACACTTAGCAACACAGCACAACAATACGGTTTAAAGCTTGGCGCCCAAAACTTGGTAGCAGGAGTAACGATTCCCGAAGTGCTAAAAAACATTCAAGAACTGAACGCAAATGGTATTTCTTGCACAGTCGATCACTTAACAAATTTTGTAACGGATGAAGTACAAGCAACGAAAGCGAAAAACGATATACTTGTAATGATTGATGCCATTCATGCAAAAGAAGTGGATGCCCATATTTCAGTTCAACCTGCTCAACTTGGGCTCGATATTGATATCGACTTTTGCTATGACAATTTACGAGAAATAGTAGCACACGCTGAAACTTACGGTATTTTCGTCAACATTAATATGGCTGATCACCAGCATCTACAAAAGACATTCGATATGGTTGAAGAGCTTACAAAGTCATTTACTAATGTCGGTACAGTTATTCAAGCTTATTTCCACCGCGCGAAGGAGGATATGGAGCAATTCCATGATTCTCGTTTACGCATTGTAAAGGGTGCTTATAAGGAGTCCGAGGAGATTGCTTATCAAGACCAATTAGATATCGATATTAACTTCATCGAGTTAATTGAGTCTCATTTAGCGCACGGGCAGTTTACATCGATTGCTACACATGATCACAATATGATTAACCATGTAAAATACTTTGCCCTCGAAAATAATATTCCAAAGGACAAATTCGAATTCCAAATGTTTTACGGCTTCCGCAAAGACTTACAGCTAGAACTTGTCCGCGCAGGCTACAAAGTTTGTGTGTATGTCCCTTACGGCAAAGATTGGTACGGCTATTTTATGCGCCAATTAGCAGAGCGTCCACAAAACTTAAATTATGTAACGAAACAAGTATTCAATAAAAAAACGAATACTGTTCTTGCTGTTGCAGCAGGGGCATTCTTATTAGGTCGCTTAACGAAACGTAAATAATCTTGACTACTCTCCCCACCAAAAAAGCTCCATCAGCGCAAATTCACGCAGATGGAGCTTTTTTGCGGGCAAGTAACACCCTTCGTACTTTATTTATTCCAGCCCTTTTCTTTATAACGAGCTATGGCTTCGATTCGATTACCAACGCCGAGCTTCTCTAAAATTGTAGAAATATAGTTGCGCACTGTTCCAGCAGCTAAAAATAACTCTGCTGCAATTTCCTTCGTCGTTTTCCCCTCTGCTATAAGCTCCAGCACTTGGCTTTCGCGCTCTGTCAGTGGATTTTCACTATCATCTTCATATACAAAATCCACAAGCTCTGGCGCGTAAATTCGACGACCATCTACAATGATACGAATGGAGTTAACAAGCTCTTCAATCGGGCTATCCTTTAATAAATAACCACGGACACCTGCTTTTCGTGCACGTTCAAAATAACCAGGACGCGCAAAAGTTGTCAGTATAATAATTTTACAATCACTACCGCGTAACGCTTCGGCAGCATCTAAACCTGTTTTCACAGGCATTTCAATATCCATTATACAAACATCTGGTTGTAATTCCTCGACTAATTCAATGGCCTCTTCCCCATTTTTCGCGAGCCCAACAACTTCTATATCCTCTTCCATACTTAGTAAAGACTTCATCGCACCGAGTAGCATGCCTTGATCTTCTGCTATAACTATACGAATCATTTTTCCATCTCTCCCTTTTGATGCGTAATGGCTAATGGCACTTTAATAATAATGGCCGTTCCTTGATCACATTCAATATCAATCACGCCATTTAAAAATTCAATGCGTTCCTGCATGCCTTTTAAACCATTTCCGCCATTTAAGCGTTTCGAAATGTCTACACCAACACCATTATCTTGAATCGTCATTTTAAACTCATCTTCACTTTGATAAAAGCTAATGCGACAAATCGTGGCTTCACTATGCTTAATAATGTTCGTCACAGCTTCTTTTAAACACATACTAATAACACTTTCAGCAAGCACAGGCATTTTAATGTCGTTTTTATCGCCATTTAAACGAAATTTAATTTGTGCAGCCTTTAAAATTTGCTCTACACGGTGTAACTCTTCTTCAATACGTACTGCGCGCATATCCGCAACAAGCTCACGAACTTCCTTCAATGCCACACTTGCGGCTTGTCGGATATCCTTTATTTCTAATATCGCCTGCTGTGGATCTTTTTCCACTAATCGAGCAGCTAAATCACTTTTCAAACCAATCATTGATAGTTTTTGTCCAAGTGTATCATGTAAATCACGTGCAATTCGTTGACGCTCTTCATGAACCGTTAATTCAGAAATTCGCTCACGAGCGGTTTCGAGTTCCCCTTCTAAATTTTCACGACGCGTTTTCGAATATAGCGTAAATGGTAGGAGGACAACACCTAATACATTGATGATAATAAACGGTGTTTGCGTCAAAAATAAATCAAGGAAAATAAAGTAACCACCTACAATAGATAACACAGTAAAGCCTATATGTAAGCCATACATAATATAAAACCCAACAGATTGTTTAATATTACCGATAAAAAATGCTGTAAACAGCGATAAATAAACATAGCCAAATAGTAAGGTCATCACAATATTGAGCACCATTTGGAAGCTAATCCACATATATTTTAAGCCCGTTCTTGCACGGAACGAAAAATAATGACATAGGAAATAAAATAGAATAAACGCAATGCCCGTAATAATTTGCCACAGCGGAAACGACTGGATAATAAAGAAAAACGGCATAATACAAAAAATTATCCATATATAAATACTTAACATCGGGCTTTTCGGGATGATACTATACCAAGTTTGCATAACAGCCTCAATTCTCTTTTTCATTCATTATAACAAAAGAGGTACCTCATGTTGCATCGTGAGGTACCTTCTTTCTTATACAGAGAACTTATTTTACTAAAGACGTTTTATTTCTTACATTTTCTAATGAAGTTGCTTCTTTAAATGTTACAAAACGATAGTTCTCAGGATCATATAATTTATAACGAAGCGATTCTAAGCTTGTTTTTAATGTAATCGTAGTCGCTTGTTGTAATGGTTTGATTGATTCATGCGCATCTTCTAATTTGTAATTTGGTACACGTGGTGATAAATGATGCACATGGTGGAAGCCGATATTCCCTGTAAGCCATTGTAAAACTTTTGGTAATTTATAATATGAACTACCTTCTACTGCAGCTTTTACATAATCCCAATCTTTGTCATACTCAAAATATGCATCTTCGTACGTATGTTGAATATAGAATAACCAAATGCCTAACGCACCTGCAATAAATAATGTTAAGCCGTGCACTAATAAGAATGTAGACCAGCCAAATATCATGATTAGAGTTGTACAAATTGCTACTAATGCAATGTTCATGAAGTACGTATTTAAACGCTCTTTACGTTTTGCATCTTTACGGTTAAGACGATTTAATACGAGCACCATAAATAGTGGACCTAAACCAAACATTACGATTGGATTACGATATAAACGGTAGCCTAAACGACTTAGCTTCGATTTTTCTAAGTATTCATCAATTGTTAACATATCGATATCGCCAATGCCACGCTTGTCTAAGTTCGCACTTGTTGCGTGGTGAATCGTATGCTCACGTTTCCATTTTTCATATGGGAACGATGATAATAACCCTGTAAGATTCCCAACAACCGCATTCGCTGTTTTGTTTTTGAAAAATGAACCGTGCGTACAATCATGAAAAATAATAAACGAACGAATGACAAATCCTGAAGCTACCACACTACATAATGCCGTAAACCACGGTGAATATTGTAATAAAAAGTACCCTGCTCCCCAGATCAAAAATATCGGTAAAACCGTATTGATTAATTGTTGAATACTCATACGCAGTTCTGATTTTGCAAAAGGTGCTATATCTTTTCTTAACTGTTTTGTTTTTTCTGCATCTGTTAACGCCAAAGTTATCTCCCTCTTTCGTTCAAGTTGTTAATCATATCGTATACAATTTCAGAAAAAACGTGTACGAGCAAACATCATATTTTTTATATGACAGTTGTCATATGACTAGGTACCAATTTAACTTGATTCACCCCCGGCTGAATCAGAGGTACTCAGGCTAAGAACGCCGCATCGTGCGGCAATGCCTGAGTAACCAACATCGTGTTGGCCCAAGCCCCGGCGGATGTCATAGATTTTTTTAGGGAAGTTTTTCGAGCGAGCTCGAAAAAAATCTAGACGCAATTACGCCAAGGCGTAATTGATGAATTTTATTTTTCCTTTGGTTCACTTGGTCCTTCTAAGTTCAACTGATAAAATACTAAATCAAGCCAACGTCCAAATTTATAGCCTGCATTTTGAATCGTTCCGCTATACATAAAATGGAGCTTTTCATGGATATAAATGCTCGCTTTATTTTCACTGTCAATACACGCGACCATTGTCTTCACTTCGTTTTTACGTGCGTGCTCAATAAGTGCATCCATTAACTTCATTGCAATTCCTTTTTTATAATGGTTTTTATGCACATAAACGGAATGCTCGACTGTATATTGATAGGCTGGGTACGCGCGAAATGGACCGTATGCCGCATATCCCGCTACTTCGCCATTGTCTTCATAAACAAATAATGGCTCGCCATTTTGCATTTTTTGCTCAAACCACGTCATACGTTGTACTAATGTTTGCTCCTCATACATATAAATCGCAGTTGAATTTAAAATATTGTCATTCATAATTTCTAAAATCGTTGGTATATCCGCTACCGTCGCTGGTCTAATCATCCATTCATCCTCCTTTAAAGTCAAAACCGCCCCGCAATTTTCGCAGGACGGTATTGGATTAATACGATGTTGTTTAGGGCATCTTTTTAAACATTGAAATAACGTGCATCTGGATGTGCAAATACGATTGCAGATACACTTGCTTCTGGTTCCATCATAAAGCCTTCTGTCAGCTGTACGCCAATATCTTCGGGCTTCAATAATGCAAATAATTTTTCTTGATCTTCTAAATTTGGACAAGCTGGATAGCCGAAGCTGAACCTTTGTCCTTGGTATTTCGCCGCAAAACGGTCGCGCATTGTGAAGTCCGTTGCATCTGGGAAGCCCCACTGATCGCGAATTTCCTGGTGAATACGCTCCGCAAACCCTTCCGCAAGCTCCAGTGCCGTCGCCTGTAGTGCATGGCTCTCTAAAAACTTACCTTCCTCTTTGAGCGTTCTTGCTAAGTCACTTACTCCATGACCTGCTGTTACAACCATTAACGCGATATAATCCATTTCCCCGCTATCTACTGGCTTCAAGAAATCTGCCAAGCATAAAAACGGCTTCACTTGCTGACGAGGGAATGTAAATCGCTTAATTTCCGTCTTTTGATCTTCTGGACTATATACAACGACATCATCACCATCTGATTGTGCAGGGAAAAATTGATACATGCCAGAAGGTGTTAATAAATCGCTACTTAAATATTCATTAACGAGTGTAGTTAATAGCACCGCACGTTCGTCCTGTTCCGCTAACATTTGTTCTAAATTGCCTTTTAGCCCTAAATGATGGCCAATTAATGTACGCATATTCACATAAGGTTGTAAATGCGCTACCGAGTAATTACGCTTCACACGACGTACTAAATCACCTGGTAGGAAAACATCGGCATCTCCAACCGTACGAACTGGTTTTTCTAGTACCGCAACTGGTCGAGCTGCACGCTTTGCATCTGATTCGATTCGTTTTTCACGCGCATCTTTAAGCTCTGCAACAAGCTCCTCACGTTGTTCTGCATTCATTAAACGATTCGCCTGATCTAAACCTTGCATCGCATCTTTCGAATAAATGACAGGTCCATCATACTGCTCAGAAATTTTTGTCTCTGTAAAACGACGTGATAAAGCAGCGCCCCCAACTAAAATCGGAATATCAATGCCCGCTTCCTTGAAATCTTGCGCGGTAATGACCATTTGCTGTGCTGATTTTACAAGCAATCCTGAAAGTCCTACAAAGTCTGGTTTTTCTTTACGGATTGCTTCAATTAACTGTGCTGGTGTTACTTTAATTCCTAAATCAATAACACGGAAACCATTATTACTTAAAATAATATCGACCAAGTTTTTACCGATATCATGTACGTCACCTTTTACTGTCGCCAGTACGAGTGTACCTTTACTTGCGCTCGAATCGCCTTTTTCCATGAACTGCTCTAAATGGGCAACGGCTGCTTTCATGACACCCGCACTTTGCAACACTTCCGCAACAATGAGCTGATTCGCATTAAATAGACGACCTACTTCAGCCATTCCTTCCATCAGTGGACCATTAATAATATCTAACGGTGTCTCAAACTTTTCACGCGCTAAATTTAAATCATCAATTAAGCCTTCCTTCGTACCTTCTAAAATATAATACGCAAGGCGCTCTTCCACTGTTGCAGGAAGTACTTTCACAGCAGTTTCTTTCTTTTTACCACGATAGAAATCTGTAAATACCGCTAATGTTTCATCATTTGTATTAAAAATTAAATCATTCGCAAGTTTAATTTCCTCTTCTGGAATCGAAGCATAGCGCTCTAATTTTTCAGTATTCACAATCGCATAGTCAAGTCCTGCTTGCGTACAGTGGTATAAATACACTGCATTTAACACTTCGCGACCTACTGGGGGTAGACCGAATGATACATTACTAACACCAAGAACAGTTAAGCAATGTGGAAGCTTTTCTTTAATTAAACGAATGCCTTCAATTGTTTCTTCTGCCGCGCCAATATATTGCTCGTCCCCTGTACCAACTGGGAACATTAATGGGTCAAAAATAATATCTTCTGGTGCCATTCCCCACTTTTCCGTCAGTAATTTATATGAACGCTCTGCCACCGCTAGTTTTTGCTCACGCGTAATGGCCATTCCTGTTTCGTCGATTGTCCCAACTACTAGCGCTGCCCCGTATTTTTTCACAAGTGGCATTACCGCATCAAAACGTTCCTCGCCATCTTCTAAGTTAATCGAGTTAATGATCGCTTTCCCTTGTGAAAACTTTAATGCAACTTCCATTACCTTTTCATCCGTCGAGTCAATGACTATAGGCACTTTTACCTTTTTGACAACTTCCTGCATGAAGTTTTTCATATCCTCTACTTCATCACGGTCCGGATTGGCAAGACAAATATCAATGACATGCGCACCATTTTTTACTTGGGCACGTGCAACTTCTGCCGCTTCCTCAAATTTACCTTCAACAATTAAATTTTTAAATTTACGTGAGCCGATTACGTTCGTACGTTCTCCCATAAATAATGGACGCATCGATTCATCATATTGCAACGGTTCAATTCCTGAAATGGAATGCGTATGTGTTTTCTCCCCAGGTTTGCGCGGTTCAAAGCCTGCCACCGCTTCACGGATTGCTGCGATATGTGCAGGTGTCGTACCACAACAACCACCGACAATATTAAGCCAACCTTTTTCTGCGAATCCTTGTAGTTTTTTCGATAACGATTCAGGTGTTTCGTGATAGCACCCTTCTTCATCTGGTAAGCCAGCATTCGGGTAACAGCTAATATAGCCCTTTGATAACTCCGCTAATGAACGAATATGATCCGTCATGAATTCCGGTCCTGTCGCACAGTTTAAGCCTACAGATAGTGGTTGAATATGCTCAATTGAAATATAAAAAGCCTCAATCGATTGCCCTGCAAGTGTTGTTCCCATTGGCTCGATTGTTCCTGAAATCATCACAGGCAGCTCGATTCCTAATTCATCAAATGCACGACGCACGGCAATTGTACCCGCCTTTACATTGAGCATATCTTGAGAGGTTTCAAGTAATAGTAAATCTGAGCCAGCTTCAATCAATGCTTTGGCTTGTACATAGAAATTTTCTTCTAACTCTTCAAATGTAATCCCACCTGTTACAGACAATGTTTTTGTCGTAGGCCCGATCGCCCCTGCAACAAAACGTGGCCATTCTGGTGTCGAAAATTCACGTGACGCCTCTAGTGCAATTTCCACCGCGCGTTTATTAATTTCTACCGCCTTATGCCCAAGGTCGTATTCATTTAATACAAGTGGTGTCGCACCAAATGTATTTGTACAAATGATATCTGAACCGGCTTCTAAATACGCACGGTGAATTTTCCCTAGTACATCTGGTCGCGTTAAAATCAGATTTTCATTGCAGCCATCTAAATCCTCACCGCCGAAATCTTCATAGGTCAAATTTTCATTTTGAAGCATTGTCCCCATCGCACCATCTATTATTAATATTCGTTTTCGTAGTTGTTCTTGGATTGGATGATTAAGCATTTGTATGAGCTCCTTTATATTTCACGTCGAAAGCTTTGATATAATCGATTAATTCTAACGTCATATCGTAGCGTAAGAATGGTGTAATTAAATAAATTCCATTAAAATACTGACAAGCTGTTTCTAAAAGCTCTTTCGCAATTGCAATGCCCTCTTTCGTTGCCGCTTCTTTGTCCTCACCGCAAGCTTCCATACGCGCAAGTACTTCCTCTGACAACTTAATCCCTGGTACTTCATGGTGTAGGAATTCCGCACTTCTAAATGATGTTAAAGGCATAATCCCAATGTATATCGGCGTCTCTAAATGCTTTGTCGCCTCATAAATTTCTTTAATCTTCTCTTTTGTATACACTGGCTGCGATATGAAATAATCCGCACCATGTTCAATTTTCTTTTCTAAACGAGCAACCGCACGTTCTACTACACGCACATTCGGATTGAACGCCCCTGCTACCGAGAAATTCGCCTGCTTACGCAATGTTTTCCCTGTGAAAGAAACACCTTCATTTAATTGTTTCACTAATGAAATTAACTCCATAGATGACACATCATAGACACTCGTTGCCCCAGGGAAGTCGCCCACTTTTGTCGGGTCACCCGTCACCACTAACAGATCATGCAGCTCTAATGCATCTAAACCCATTAAATGTGACTGCAAACCGATTAAATTACGGTCACGGCAAGTTAAATGTGGCAATGTACGAATACCGTGCTGTTTCAAAATAGCCGCCATTGCAATATTACTTATACGCGGAGAGGCAAGGGAATTATCCGCCATCATAATGACATCCGCACCTGCGTTGTATAATTTTTTTGCCCCTTCCACAAAGCCATCAATTTCTAAATGGCGTGGTGTATCTAGCTCTACAATAACTGAACGTTCGCGCTTTGCCTTTACATGTAGTGGCTCTTGCTGACGTGGTTCCGGGACACGCACAAACTCTGTACGGCCTTGCTTCACTTGTTTTTCAGTAATTGGTTTTATATGCGCTAAACGGCTTTTTACTGCCGCAATATGCTTTGGTGTCGTCCCACAGCAGCCACCAATTAAACGAACACCTTGGCCAACTAATTCAACAGCAGCACGTGCAAAATAATCTGCCTCTGACTCATAAACAACACGCCCGTCTTCCACATCTAATAATGAAGCGTTAGGAGATGCAGATAAAAACGCATTTTCCGGAAGTGCTACACCTTCAAATGCTTGAATTGTATGGAATGGTCCTAAGCGACAGTTACTGCCGACAATATCCGCACCTAAAGAAACAAGCTCCGTTAAAGCCGCATTTAATGACAATCCATTTTGCAAAATACCTGGCTCCTGCATCGTCACTTGCGCAATAATCGGTAAATCCGTTAATGTGCGCAATAAATGAACACAATGTGTTAATTCCTCAAAATCATAATAGGTTTCGAGTAAAAAGCCATCTGGTTGCCCTGCAAGAAGTACTTCTGCCTGTTCCTCAAACGCATTTAATATTTCTGCTAATGTCACATCATTTTTTCGAACGCCGCGAATGCCTCCGATTGTTGCTAACACATATTGCCCACCTGGAGCAGCTGCTCGCTTAGCAATTTGAATTGCCGCTTCATTGAATTCTTGCACGCGCTTTTCATAACCGTAGCGAGCAAGCTTAATTGCGTTTGCCCCATATGTATTCGTTTGAATAATGTCCGCGCCCGCTGCAATATACTCACCATGTATTTTTTCAATAATTTCTGGTCGTACAATATTCATTTCTTCATGACAATAATCTAAACCGTAAGAATATAATAATGTGCCAATTGCGCCGTCAGCTGTTAATACATTTGTTTTTAAATCCTCTAATAAACCCATTGTATTCACTCCAATATTCACAGTATTTTCAGTCATTTATTGATATAAAAAAGCCTTCTTTCAAAAACAAAAGAAGGCATTACACATTGTAATTTTAGGTCCCTCTCATCTTCTGGCATTTGCCTGCTGGATTTAGCACCTGACATTCGTTGGTTGCTGAAGTTTCATAGGGCCAGTCCCTCAACTTCTCTCGATAAGATATAATTATGAATTTTTTGAACAATAACAATAATAACAGAATCATAACGTTATATGAAAAAAACGTCAATACCTGTTAGCATATTCAAGCATAACTTTACACAATTGCATTGATTATTTGCTGTGCAGTCGTCTTTCCGTTTTGAATACATGCACCAATGCCCACTCCAAAATACGAACATCCGGCAAGTATTACGTTTGGATAATGAATCTTTAAATCCTCTACAATAACATGAAGCGCATCTTTATGTGCTAAATCATAGCGCGGCATTTGATCAATCCACTTTGTCACATTCACTATTTTTGGCTGAGCTTCAATGCCAAGACTTAAACGAATATCCTCCCGTGCGACCGCTGTTAGCTCCTCATCAGACATTGCGGCTAACTCTTCATAGCGTGGGTTACTATTTTTATAAAATAAGCGTACGAGTAGATTCCCTTGTCCCGACGTATGCTTCCATTTCCGGCTCGTCCAAGTAGATGCATTACATATTAAATCACTGTGATGTGAAACGATAAAACCCGTGCCATCAGCCGGTAATACATCATCTGGTACATCAAAACCTACATATAATGTAAGGACAGATGCCGTTGAAAACAGCGCTAAGTTTTTATCTAATGATGCATCCGCTAACACTTTACGCACGGTGTCATTTGGAACGGCAAGCACAACAACGTTTGCTTCTATCCTTTCTCCGTTCACAACTACCTCATAGTGCGTCCCTACTTTTCGAACACTTTCTGTCGTGGCATTTTTTATAAATTCCACATCAGGCATCATTTCTTCCAGTCTATTAATTACCGCAGACAAGCCGTTTTTAAAAGATATAAACTTTTTATTGGCCGCCTTCTCAAACTGCTCCCGATTTTCTTCAAATCCTTTAATAATTGAACCAAAGTCATTTTTATAATCAACTAAATAAGGGAGGGTCGCTGCTAAACTTAATTGGTACAGATCCCCTGAATAAACGCCTGATAATACGGGGGCAATCTGATTATGTACAATTTCTTTCCCTAAGAAAAACTCTAAAAATTCCCCTATAGAGCTGTCCTTCGTAAAATTCGTATTCGGTATTTCGAAATCTTGCAAAGCACGTTTCTTTCCCTCATCAGAAATGAGCGTACTCGCCATCAGTGAATCAACACTCATCGGAATACCGAATGTTGAGCCCGCTGGAATCGCATGCAGCTCATTATTTGTATGAATATAGGAAATGCCCGTCTCGTTATATATGAGTTCCGATTCAAAATCCAATTCACGCACAAGTTCTAACACGCCAGGATGACGCGCAACAATGGAGTCCGCGCCCGTTTCCATAATAAAATCTGCTTCATATTCCGAATGAATTTTCCCACCTAAATACGCATTCTTTTCTATTAAAATAAGTCGCGCTTCCACTTTTTTCTCAGCCATTTGTCTTTTCAAATAATGCATCGTGCAAAGTCCTGTAATTCCGCCACCTACAACTATCACTGTTTTCATCATATTCGCTCCCATTCCCGTACAAGCTATACTCTCATTCAGTATAAACGGTTTTCTTTCAAAATAGGCAAACTGTGTATTACAAAATTCGCACGAAAAAGGCCATTTTAAAGGGAATCAAAATGACCTGGGTTTATTAAGTACATTATTTTTCTAGTCCATTTGAAATTATCGCTAACGCATCAGCTGAATCTGTTACCTCATCAAATGCTCGACCAAGTTCCGATATGATATCACAAATCTGTTCTACCTCATGTTCGACTAGGTTATTTTGTGCTTTCGTTTCATCCATAGCCTCCACGATAAGAGAGAATTGTTCTTCGGTTCCGCCCATATTTTCTTCGCCTGTTTGAACGGCTTTCTGAATTTGCTCCAATGATTCAAGCAATTTCATCGTGCGATCATTCGTATTTTTTAATAATTCGCCTACATTGACAGCCGACTCTTTCGTTTGTTCAGATAGCTTTCGCACTTCACCCGCTACAACACCAAAGCCTTTACCCGCTTCTCCAGCTCGTGCCGCTTCAATTGCAGCATTTAGCGCCAATAAATTTGTTTGGTTCGCAATATTTGTTACAATGCCCATTGTAGCTTCCATTTCTTTTGAAATTTCGACTAGCTTATCAATCTCTTCAGAAATCGAACCAACTGAATGATGAATATCATTCATACAATCAACTTGGCGATGTAATTGGCTCTTTCCATTTCTTGCTTGTTTATTCGCCATATTCGAAATATCAATGGCTTTTTTCGCATAGGAAGTCATCACCTGTGATTGCGCTGTCAGCTGTTGGAATGCTGCATTTGTTTCCTCAGAAATCGCTGCTAAATTCGACGATGATTTAATAATAGAATTACCAATGTGGCGTTTTTCTTCTGCTAATTGGCCTTTCATTCGGTCCAGTACTGCCTCAAATTCTTCTAAAACAATTTGTTGCTCAAAGTTTAATATTTTCGAAATTGCTTCGATTGTTTTAAAGCGCTGCTCATCATTCACAATGTTTTCCTTCACTAATTGAATAAAAACAATAAATAAACTTTGGAAAGCACCAATATACCATTTTGTTTTTAAGCCAATATGAACATGTACTTGCGCAATTTTAATGCGTTTCGCAAAATATTCATCATCAATAATTCCTTCAAACATTTCGCTAATATGCTTTTTCAATGTTAATTTTAAGCGTTCTACGGAGCTATGATCGCTAATAATTTTCGTCAAACTAGATTCCATTCCTAAGTTTTGATAGAATGCATCAACGACCAACTCAATATTATTATCCACTTGTGGTTTAAAGACTTTCAAATACTTCAAATCTTCCTCTGTTAAATTAAGCATTTGAATCTGTTTGCTTACCTTTAAATTGCCTATATACTCTAACTTAACAGCTACATCATTTATCATCGCATTTGGAATAGCATCCTTTTTTTTAAAAAACATTAACTTACCCTCGCCTATTCTAATATTGTATTTCGGAATGATATAAATGACGTCTATAGTTTATTTAAGTACCCCTAAAGTTTTCGATATATCAATTTACATATTCAATACAAACTATTTACTTATCTATAATAATTATACTAGTTAACAACATTATAAAGAAGCAAAGCAGTGATTCATATAAACAATAACGACTAAAAAAATATGCCCGCTATTTCCCTAGCGCTATTTTTAGTAATTTAGTATTACATATCACCAAAAACAAGTTTGTAAACAGAGAGATTTCGCTTTCATTGTACCTAATGATTTTTGAATAGAATGTATTTATTTCATTTCCCGGAAAATGAAATTATACAAACTATAGAATTCAATGTAAAATTTGTAAATGTTGATGGTAGGCTATTTATAGAAAATGCGCATACCGTCATATATATATATGCTAATTATTAACCTATTATTCCTACCTATATTAAATAAGTTTCCAATGGAGGGTACTTATTTTTATTTGGATTCCCATTACTTAAATAAAGCTCGCTTCATATAGCCAAGTTATATTCAAAAAAAGATATTTTCCTCAACGAATGCATCGCTTTAAATCTGTGATAATCGATTCCTTAATATAGAAATTTCACTTTCCAAAGATGGCGACCTTATTTCGAAATAACGTATTCTGTCTTCACTTCGATTTCCCTCTACCTTGTCCTCACTTAACATCTCAATCGTATCACGAACGAATAATTTTAATGTGCGCAAACCGGCTTCAAGTTTTCGAACCTCTTTCCCATAAAGTAATACCGTATTATCCTGTGTTTTCCCTTTTTTCATCAAAAATATATTCTCGTTAATCAATGCATCAATTGCTTCAAACCGTTTTGATTGATGCGTATTTATCATTGAAATTTGCCCAACATATTTCTTCTTATCTTGATGGTCTAATCCTACTTGTAAATTTCCTTTTAAGTACTCCACAATCGTACAGAGCATTGTTAGATTTTCCTGTTGCATTCGCGAATATTTACTCATTTTTTGTATAGGACTCTCGTTTTGCTTAGAAGATAAATGTGGAATCGCAAATAATAGCATGGCTGATTCCCTCCTTATCGAATTCTTTTATATAATTATTATTCCTATTCTTTAGAAAATCTAAACACATCAAGGAAGTTTCTTTTAACTTGCTTCAGCATTCATCCCCTACTTCTATAAGTGGGGGATGAATGCTGAAGCAAGTCAAGCCCCGGCGGATGTCGCAGATTTTTTAGGAGGCCTGCGTGATGCAGGTCAGTTAGCCGTTGTCGCATGGACGCGACGACCTTAGGCTAACATCCCTAGTAAGCTCGCAAAAAATATGGACACAATTACGCCGAAGCGTAATTGATTTGATAGTTAATCCTGTTGCGCTGCTTGTCGCCACTTTTTCGCTTCTTGCGGATTTACACTTTCATATAGCTCGGCTAGTTTCAACATGGATGCAACATCTTCTAATAAAGCCGCTTGTTTGTAATAACGAATAGCCTGTTGTTGACTCTTCTCCACACCCAATGCCTGTTCATAGCAATAAGCAATATTATAAAGCGCATCTACTTGGAAAACTTCTGCTGCACGGTAAAACCATTTCATTGCCTGCTCATAACTTTGACTCCGCTTTAGTTCCCCATTGAAGTAAATCATCCCAACGCGGTAAAGCCCTTCGCTATCTCCGCCTTTTGCTGCCATTTCATAATACGCAAATGCCTTGTCATCATCGATTGCCGTCCCGATTCCTTGCTCATACATCATGCCCAGTGTGTACATCGCTTCTACTACATCGCATTTTGCAGCTTTTGAAAACCATAGGAATGCCGCTTCTTCGTCGATTTCCGTACCTTCTCCGTTCAAATACATATCCGCCAAATTATTCATCGCATCTGGATGTTTTTGCTGTGCTGCCTGTTCATAATAGTCAAAAGCATGCTGTATACTTTCCTCAACGCCGATACCTAAATAATAGCAATTGGCCAATTCAAAAAATCCATCAGCATCATTTTGATCAATCGCATGCTTTAACCAATCATGCATGCCCTCCAAATACTCAACTTCCTTATAAAATCGTGCCACTACTACCATTGCGCTACTATCGCCATTAAGCGCTTGCTGAAATTGTTGCTTCAGCCTTTCAGCTGTTTGTGGCTCTACATGTTCCTGTAGTAACCGCTCGAATCGCTCTTTGTGCTGCCACATAATGCCAAACCTCCATTATTATCTATCTTGAAGATATTCGATTAAATACTGCTTAAATTCAGTCGCTGCGGGCGGTAAATATCGATTTTTTGCCCATGAAACCCCAATTGAACGATAGCAAGGTGGATCTACCTTTAAACGTTTTACATTATAATTATCTAACCCTTTAATGTTTGGAATGAGTGAAACGCCCATACCCGCACTTACAAATCCCGCTACTGTATGCATTTCCTCGGCAGCAAACGTTGTATTCAGTTTAATCCCTTCCTTCAAGAAAAATTCATCTACTAATTGACGCAATGAATTTCCTTTTTTAATCGCAATGAACGGCTCACCTTTAATCGCTTCTAATGTAATGCTTTCTAAATGCGCTAAAGGATGCGTATTTGGGACAACAACAAACAGCTCTTCGGCAAATAATTCCTCTGTTTCAATCTCAATCACTTTCGAAGCAATTTTTTGTGATAAACATAAATCAATTGCTCCCTCTTCCAAACGTTTCATTAAACTTAATGACGTTGCTTGTGTTAATGAAAAAAGCATATTAGGGAAGCGTTTTCTCGTTGCCGCAATGAGTTCTGGCACAACTTCTGTTCCTAATGTATGAATAAAACCGAACGATACTTCACCAGAACCTGGACGGACAATATCTTCAAATTCCTCTTTTACACGCTCATATTCATCTAAAATCACATTCACACTTTGCAAAAAAGTTTCGCCAAAACGATTTAAATAAATCGAACGTCCTTCTCGATTAAATAACGGGACACCGAGATGTTGTTCAATATTTGCAATGGACTTACTTAGCGCCGGTTGAGAAATCGATAGAACTTCTGCTGCACGCGTCATATGTTGCATCGTAGCAACCGTTTTAAAGTATCGAAGCTGTTCTATCTCCATAAAATTACACCTCACATCATTGATAACTAAAAGGAATCAAAATGATAAAAATAATAAATTGTACTTATATATTTATAGTTCTATAATAGTCGTTGACAACAATAATTCATAACAAATTTACTTTTGAATTTCAATAGATTTTCTACAAAAAAAAAAGACAAATTAATTAACTTCACGAAGGAGTCCAATCGACTATGAAACTCATCGCGCCGAAACCTTTTTTAACTGAAACAGGGAATCGTGCTGTTCTTTTACTTCACGGATTTACAGGTAACACAAATGATGTAAAACGTTTAGGAAAATATTTATCAGATCGTAATTATACTGTACACGCGCCTTTATACAAAGGGCATGGTAGTGGGCCAGATCAACTTATCCAGTCCAATCCAATGGAATGGTGGAATAGTGCAATTGAAGGCTATGATGAATTACGCAGCCGCGGTTATGAAGAAATCGCAGTCGCCGGTGTATCGCTCGGAGGAATTTTCTCATTAAAACTTGGAGAAGAACGTCCAACAAAAGCGATTGTTTCAATGTCTGCACCAGCTTTAGCCAAAACAGCGGATAGCTTACAAAGCCGCATTGTTGATTATGCTATTAATTATAAAAAATTATCTGGTACGTATGATGAAGCCGTTGATACTCGTACAAAGATTGCTGAGCTTATGGAGATGCCTTCATTAATTAATCTACAAAGCCTTATTAACGAAACAAGTGACAAGTTAAATGTCATTCAATCACCTATCCATATTTTACGTGGATTTGAAGATGATGACTACTATTGCGAAAGCGCTGATTTAATTTATTCTTCGGTTAACTCTCGCATCAAATCAGTCAAAACATTTGTTAATTCGGGTCATATTTTAACATTAGGCAAAGAACGCGAATTAGTTTTTGAAGAGATTTACCATTTCTTTGAGAGCTTAAAGTGGCAAGATTAACATTATAGCCCCTTGCAAAAATCCCCTTTTTGCAATTTAAGAAAGCGAGCATTCAATGGATCCCCATCCATTGAACGCTCGCTTTTATCTTCATTCATCAGAAAACTCCTACTTCTATATGTGAGGAGATGAATGCGGTTTTAGTCTTCATCCAAAATGTCCACTGAATGAAGATAATACCCCTGGCGGATGTCACAGATTTTGAATTGTACTCGCACAATTCAAAATCTGGACGCAATTTCGCCAAGGCGTAATTGATTTATGCTTATTCTTCACCGTTTAAAAATGCCAAAACTAAAATTTTCGCTAACTGTGCTCTCGTCATACTTCCAGCTGGATTAAACTTATCTGCTGTTTGTCCTTGTACAAGCTGTAAATCATATAAAAGTGTAATCGCATTTTGCGTTTCTTCATCATATTTTGCAATATCTGTGAATGGTGCTTTTGCGGTTGGTACATACACTTCGCCTTCAAGACTATTTGAAAGACGTGTTAAAATCAGTGCAAATTGCGCTCTTGTAATATTATCTTTTGGATTGAAAGAACCACCATTTTCTTTTACAAGACCTGCTTCATACGCAGCTGCAATTTCATTTTGAGTTTGTAACGGATAGTCTTTAATATCTTTAAATGGTGCTGGTTTTGTCGCCGTTAATTCAAAAGCACGTGCAATAACAGATAACACTTCTACTCTTGTCACATTGGCATTTGGTTTGAATGTGCCATTTTCAAAGCCATTCATGAAACCGCCCATATATGCTAAATTGATATATTCATTGCCCCAATGCCCTGCGATATCTGTGAAATAGTCACCAGCTTCAATAGCCGGTGTTTCAATTAAATCATCATATTCACCTTCGTAATCACCTAAAACAGCAATAATAAAATCATTCAACATCATTTCCGCCACTGCACTATAACCTGCTGCAGCTAAATGAATATTTTGTGGATTTGGTAAATATGTTGTGAAATTCCCTGCAATTAACTCCGCAACATTTGAATAAATACCGTCATTTTTTTCTACAACTGTTAGTAATGCTTTATTCATTGTCGAAACTAATGTATTTAATTGCGTTTGAACCGATGCATCTTGAATATAAGGGAATGGATTGTAAAGACCCATAACAACAACATCAACTTCAGGATTTAGTTCATAAATTGCTGCAAATATTTTTTCATAATTCAATGCTACATCTTGAATACTTTTTGTAACCCCTGCTAAATCAAATGTAAATTGACCCGTTTCGCTTTGCTTTACATTTTTTAATACATCGTTTGCTCCAACGCTTAACGTGATAAAGTCAGCGTCTTTAATCGCTTGTTTAATAGTTGTTGTATTTTTCGTAACACCTGTTAAATCAGTAATTGGCTTTGTTACATCTGCTTGAATGTCCTTTAAAACATCCTCTGTTGTATAGCCTGGATATGCGAAGCCTTTATTAAATTCAACGGCTTCCTCATCATCACCTGCTAATAACAGTGCTAAATAATCAGCATAGCCATAGCCAATTCCACCGTTTTCATCCATACCTGCTGCTAGTGAATCACCTAATGCTAAATAATTAAATAACTCCTCTGTTTCTTCTGCCTTAACATTTAATGAAAATGGTAAAAATAATTGAACCATTAAAATAAGTGCTGCAAAAACTGTTAACTTTTTCATCTAAATCCCCCTTTATTGTAAATAACATCTTTAATTATAAAATATTAGCATGTAAAAAAGCAAAAGATTATAAGATTAATAAGTATATTTTACAGAATAGTAAGATAAAGTTATACTGATAAAGTTTTTCACGTGGAACATTTCATCTTTATCACAATGTTTACAACTATCTAAAAAGAATAAATCACTTTTAACATTTTCTTGAAATACTATTCCACTTGATAAAATCACCATCCCGTCAATTCCTCACATCCCATTTTCTAAAAAAAATTACTTTTTTATTAAAATTTAATCCTTTATATACCTCTTTACTCTATATTAAACTTACAGATATTTATCTATAAATTTTGTGGAAATAGAGACTAGATTGAACAGAAAAACAAAAAAATCCGATTCCCATGCGTACAGGAAAACGGATTTTTATAGTATTCTCTAGAAATTCGGTTTATAATTTCAAACTTGTTACTTCTGCCTATTCATAATTAAATCGATGTTTCGAATTGACTGCTGTAAAGCTCCGCATAGAAGCCATCGTTAGCTAGAAGTTCCTCATGTGACCCCTGCTCAATAATATCACCGTCACTCATGACTAAAATCAAATCTGCGTTACGGACGGTCGATAGTCGATGGGCGATGACAAAGCTTGTGCGCCCCTTCATCAAATTATCCATTGCTTTTTGAATCAACGTCTCCGTGCGGGTATCTACACTGCTCGTTGCTTCATCCAAAATTAATATTTTCGGATCTGCCAAAATCGCTCGTGCAATCGTCAATAGCTGTTTTTGACCGCGGGATATATTATCTGCTTCTTCATTGAGTTCCATCTTGTATCCTTCTGGCAATGTTCTCACAAAATGGTCCACCTGCGCGGCCTTCGCAGCATTGATAACCTCCTCATCCGAGGCATCTAGCTTACCGTAACGAATATTGTCGGCAATCGTACCGTTAAACAACCATGTATCCTGCAGAACGATTCCAAACATTGATTGAAGTTCTTCACGTTTGAACTTTCGGATATCATGCCCGTCAATTAGAATAGCACCACTATTCACATCATAAAAGCGCATTAAAAGCTTCATAATTGTCGTCTTTCCTGCACCGGTTGGACCGACAATAGCAATTTTCTGACCCGGTTTCACTTTAGCACTGAAATGATTAATCACGGGTTTATCAGAACCATAACTAAATGAAACTTGATCAAAGTTAACGTAACCTTCTATATGCACAGACGAATCAGTACTAGATGCACCTTTCGGATTCACGACTAGCGCATTCGTTTCTTCCTGTACTTCTTCTTGTTCTTCCAAAAGCTCAAATACACGTTCAGCGGCCGCAGCTGTTTGCTGAAGCACATTAGAAATACTCGCCATTTGGGCAATCGGTTGTGTGAATGAACGAACATACTGAATGAAAGCTTGTATTCCACCGATTGTCATCGTTCCGTTAACAGCAAAGTAACCGCCTAAAATACAAATCGCTACATAAGACAAGTTACCAATAAAGGTCGTTATCGGCATCATAAGTCCAGATAAAAAGTTCGCTTTCCATGCTGATTTGTAAAGAGCGTCATTATGTTCTCCAAAATCTTTTAAAGAATCCTCTTCCCCACTAAAGGCCTTTACTACAATATGACTACCGAGCATTTCCTCGACATGCCCGTTGACACTTCCTAAAAACTTCTGCTGGTTCTTAAAGTGTATTTGTGATTTTTTCATAACTAAAATAATCGCAATCATAGAGATAGGAAGAACGCATATTGCAACTAAAGTAAGTTGCCAACTAATCGAAAGCATCATGATCGATATCCCGATGATTGAAGCGACTGAAGTAATGATTTGCGTCAAACTTTGATTCAACGTTTGACTAATCGTATCCACGTCATTCGTAATTCTGCTCAGCACATCTCCTTGGGATGTTTTATCATAATAGCCTAAAGGTAATTTGTGCAATTTATCGCTTATATCTTTTCGCAGCTTATACGTTACCTTTGCTGTTACACCTGACATGACATAACCTTGTAGGTAAGTGAACAACGAACTTACACCATATAACCCGACAAGCAATAAGAGAATGTTCCCTATTTTATTGAAGTCTATGCCACCCGTACCGGCAATTTGGTCCATTACACCTGTGAAAAGAACATCAATGGCATCTCCTAAAATTTTCGGACCTAGAATCGTAAACACTGTCGAAAAAATAGCCAGTATACATACGAGAATAATCATACGAGAGTGCTTTCCCAAATAGCCAATTAGCTTAACGAGCGAACCTTTAAAGTTTTTAGCCTTTGCCCCTTCCATCATGCCACCTGGTCCCATACCACCGCCCATAGGACCTCTTTTAGGACTGTTATTTGTTCTATTGTTATCCTCACTCACGCTAATTCCTCCTCTGATAATTGCGATGAGGCAATCTCATAATATTGCGTGCAATTTTTCAAAAGTTCCTTATGCGTTCCACAGCCGACGATTTCACCGTGATCGAGCACGATAATTTGTTCGGCATTTTTAATCGTACTTACTCGTTGTGCTACTACGATAACCGTACTGTCACCCGTATGTTCTTTTAAAGCTTTGCGCAGTGCGGCATCTGTTTTTAGGTCTAAAGCTGAAAAACTATCATCGAAAATAAAGATTTCTGGCTTTTTGGCTAATGCCCTTGCAATCGCTAATCTTTGTTTTTGCCCACCAGAAACATTCGCGCCACCTTGAGAGATAACCGAATCAAGGCCTTCAGGTTTTTCTGATATAAATTCCAATGCTTGCGCTACTTTTGCTGCCGTTTCAATTTCAGCCGTTGATGCATCTTTCTTACCATATTTAAGATTTGTTGCAATCGTCCCAGAGAAAAGCACCCCTTTTTGAGGTACATAGCCAAATTTAGAACGTAAATTCTTAATTTTAACCTCTCGTACATCTACACCATCAATCAAAATTTGCCCTTTACTTACATCGTAAAAACGCAGTGCTAAGCTAGCAATTGTCGTTTTTCCTGAGCCAGTGGAACCGATAATTGCAGTTGTTTGCCCTGGTTTCGCTGTAAACGTAATACCTCTTAGCGCATCTTCTTCCGCGCCATTATAGCGAAAATGAACATGTTTAAATTCAACGAACCCTTTTGTATCCGAATGAAAGGCTTTCGGATTTTCCGGGTCAATGATGGACACTTCCGTTTCCAATACCTCAACGATTCTTCCAGCTGAAACTGCTGCCCGCGGGACAAGAATAAACATCATAGAAAGCATCAGGAAGGACATGATAATTTGCATCGCATATTGCATAAAGGCCATCATATCTCCGACCTGCATAGTTGAGGCTGCAATTTGATGAGCACCTACCCAAACAATAAGTAGCGTTACACCATTCATAATGAGCATCATAGAAGGCATCATAAACACCATGATTCGGTTTACAAATAAATTCGTTTGTGTTAAATCTTCATTCGCTTCTCCAAATCGATTTTTCTCATGCTCCTGTGTACCAAACGCGCGGATAACCATCATACCGCTTAAATTTTCTCTAGAAACAAGATTTAGTTTATCAACAAGCTTTTGCATAATTTTAAATTTCGGCATAGCGATAGCCATAATTACTGCAATCATACCTACTAGAGCTATGCAGGCTGTCGCGATAATCCAACTCATAGAAGCCGATTTATTGATCGCCATAATAACTCCACCAATTCCCATGATGGGTGCATAACAAAACATTCGAATTCCCATCATAAGCAGCTGTTGTATTTGGTTAATATCATTCGTGCTTCGCGTAATAAGAGATGCCGTCGAGAACTTATCGAATTCGTTATTTGAAAAACTCTCAATCTTTTCGAACACATCTTTCCGCAAATTACGAGCAACACCGGCTGCAATTCTTGAAGATAACAAACTAACTAAAACAGTGGCCACCCCACCGAGTAAAGCTATTGCAAGCATTAGCAATCCAATTTTAATAATATAAGACGTTTGCATACTGCCTATATCTATACCTAGTTCTTCATAAAAAGCCTTAGTAAACATAATGCCACCTTGACTCAACATCGCCTCATTGTTGAGCGCTTTTTCATGTGCAGCGGCAACAGTCGATTCAGGTAGTGACTCAAGCATCCGTTGAAATTGATAAAATTGTGCAAGGTCTATACTGAGCGCATTCGTTGGTATGGCCCCTTCATGTGTTTGACCAGATTGTTCCTCTTTATCCCGCAATATATTTATTAATGTCCCCGTAGCCGCTCCGAAAGCACGACCAAGATCCGCATTAACCGTTTTATCCACATCCTTTTTCACAAAAAGCTGTGTGTCTGCCTTAGGATAAAGACGATTATTTAGTTTTCCATTTGCATTTTTGTCTGTACTGGATACCAATTCATAATTTTCTTCTACAAATTGTTTCTCGCTATCTGTCATTAAGGTCGTCATTAATTTCATTCCGTCTTCGCTAATAGCGTCCGGAGCCGGTTGTTCAATACCGTTTTGCTGTATCCCCACATTTACAATATCCGACATATAGTTCGGCAAGCTTAAATCACTTAAAGCCTGCCCAAACAATAATACGATAGCCATTACTAATCCAAACAAAAACGGCTTTAAATATTTTGCTAGCTTTATCAAGTACATCCTCTCCATTTCTACAACTCACTTAAGAGTTCAAAATTTTTACTCCTCAAAAATCGTTCACCTAGGAGTAAAGAATTCAATGAGCTTCCTTTTATTTACTTTACCTAAACAAAGGTTTTTTTCTACCCTTTAATCCCTAATTTAGGACCGCAATAATAACCGTGATTATTTGATTGGCTAGCACTGATGTTTCATACTATAAATGACCAATTAGTCAAAATCAATATTTTTTTACAGTCATCCAAATATAAATGTACACCGATATTAATTACATAAAATATGCATAGTTATACAAATGAACAAGCGAAAATTTCTTATTACATTACAGTTATTTAATATTAAAATTTCATTTGACTACTCGGTCATAAACATAAAATGAGCTGGGCTTATTTACATTAATGATATTCCTAGCTTCTGCTATCGGAAGTTCATTATACGGTCGTTTCCTTGATTTAAAAATTAGGCATTGGAAAAGACAGTGAAGAAGCGAGAATCATTGTAACCCCCTCAAATGATGTTTGATTTTGAATATAATCTATAAAATTCGAAAAGGCTGCCCGAAAGTCAGGAATCCTCTGATTTTCGGTAGCCTTTATTTTGCTTTTTCTTAACTGTGTTCCAAATTTTTATGGATGCAATAAATACAAGTACTAGTGATACGATACCAAAAACTAAACCAACTTTCGATTCACCCAAGCTTGTCCCAATAAAACTATATAACAATCTTAATGGTGTACTCGCAATTGATATTGTAAAAATATACGTTACATATTTAATGCCCACGGAAGCGGATAAAAAACTAATGACATCTGCTGGAGCTATCGGAAAAATGATGCCTAGTGCTAAAAATTTGTAGTTGTACGTTTCCAACAAATCTTTCATTTCCGGGTGTCGCTTCTCCAAATAATTGTTCATCCTTTGACTAGCAAAACTTATCGAAATAATATAAATTAAGGTAGTACTCAACGCCATGCCTATTGTCGATAATATAAAAGCTTCCATTGGACTGAAGCTAATTCCCCCCAAAATCATAAGCATTGTACCGGGGATAAAAAATAATAGTCTCAATAACCATAAACCGATAAACAAGTAGTACGCAAAATGTTCATTTTCATCGATAAAATCCTTCAAAGTATCCATATCAAATGAAAATAAATTCAACTCTTTTAATACATAAATAATTAAAAGCCAAATCGCAATTATAATAATTTTCTTTTTCAATTTCTTCATTCTCCTCCATACTTTCACCCTATTAATAGTAAGAAAAGAACATTAAGAATTACACCTAAAAATCATGAAGAATTCTGAAGTTGTTCATTATCCATTGGTAACTCTACAATAAAGCTGATCCAACCATCCTTATACTCAGCGCGTATATCCCCATTATGGAGTTCCATGATTCTTTTAGAAATCGACAATCCAAGACCTGTCCCTTGTGCATCCACCCTTGCCTCATCTCCCCTAAAAAAACGTTCAAACATTTTATTCACATCTGCTTCTGGAGGATTTTCTACTCTGTTT
Organism: Solibacillus cecembensis; assembly: GCF_050272495.1. Classification (NCBI taxonomy): domain Bacteria; kingdom Bacillati; phylum Bacillota; class Bacilli; order Caryophanales; family Caryophanaceae; genus Solibacillus; species Solibacillus cecembensis. Next base: position 40,996 of record NZ_JBNNMF010000021.1, read on the forward strand.
GATACTTGTAAAAGGGTGGTATTTTCTATTGAGTCAAAAGTAATTTGTATTTCAGAAGGCTTCAAGCTGTATTTAATAGCATTCATAAAAAGGTTTTCATACACACGCACCATTTTTTCCACATCAATTAAAACAGGTATATCTTCCTCTGTAATGGATCGTTGAACAGATAATTGTTCTTTCTCAAAGATTGGAATATACTCCCCTACAATTTGCTGTACTATACTCGCCAAATCCACCTTATTGAGATTTAACACAGCATCTGGACTTGAAAGACGGGTAAATTCAAACAGCTCATCCATTAGGTAATTTAGTCTTTGTGATTTTGAATAAATCGTTTCAAAATATTCCTGCAACTGATTTTCATTATTATATTGTCCACTTTTTATTAAATTCAAATAGCCAATAATGGATGTTAATGGCGTCCGTAAGTCATGCGATATATTGGTAATCAGTTCATTTTTGACCTTTTCTAGCTGTCTTTCATGGATAAACTTATTTTCTAATTCCTTTGACATGTAATTAATGTTTCCAGCTAGCTGTGATAGTTCGTCCTTCCCTTTAATATCAATTGTTAGACCGAGTTTTCCATTCGCAATATGTTCAACAGTTTCAGAAATGTATTTCAAATACAATATTTTTTTCCTTACAAGCAATGTAAATATTAAAACGAATGTTAAAGTTATAATAAAAAACCAAAACGTTAGTAACAAACTTAATTTCAACATACTGCCACTTGGGTTAATGAACGTATCCATTTTAGAAATAACGATCATCATAGCATACGTTCCCAAAAAACTAATGACAATCATTAAAAGAAGATTTACGGTTAATGTATTTCGAAACTTAATTGTCTTCATATTTTATAGCCCACTCCCCAAATTGTTTTAATGTAAATGGGACGTTTTGGCTCTTCCTCTATTTTGTCTCGAATCTTAGTAATGTGTACCATCACTGTATTATCCGATTTAAAGAAGTCTTCCTTCCAAACCGCTTCATAAATTTTCGCAACACTTAAGACAATGCCTTTATTTCGAGCAAGCAGTTCCAAAATATCAAATTCTTTCGGCGTTAATCTAACTTCTCTCTTTTGCAACCAGATTTGCCGCGTATTTGTATTTACCGTTAAATCCCCTATTTCCAAAATACTTTTGTCGACAACTGGCTCGGAATTGTATTTTTTATATCTTCTTAATTGAGACTTCACCCTAGCGATTAATTCTAATGGGTTAAATGGTTTCGATAAATAATCATCCGCACCCGCAGCGAGGCCTTGAATTTTGTCCATATCCTCTGATTTTGCAGAAAGCATAATGATTGGCATGCTACGTTCTTCTCTAATTTTCATACAAGCTTGGATTCCATCCATTTTCGGCATCATAATATCTAAAATAATGAGGTCAAATGCACTTTTTTCTAACATTTTTAAAGCTTCCATCGCATCTTCAGCCTTTTCGGTTTCCATACCTTCATTTTCCAAATATACCGCAATCAAATTTCTAATTTCTTTATCATCATCAACAATTAATATTTTCGACATCATTCAATTCCTCCGTATGTATATTTTCCGCATTGGTTTGAATTGTTACTCCTAATTTATAGTTCAAACCTTAAGATGGCATTGTCAAAATCCTTAAGAATTCTTAAGAATTTTTATTTTCCTTAAAGATTGAAAAAGGAAGACACTCTTATTTGAGCCCTTCCTTTTAATAATTAGCTAAATTTTTGATTGATACTACATACTCATTGTATATTTTGAAATTTGATTTTCTTTTTGACCTGCTAATCCAGTTTTGGAAAACTTCCGCTGATTCTGTCTGTCATCTAATGACTGGAATAGTTGAGTGGCTAATTTTTGTGTAATCATCTCTTTTACATCACCTGAAGATTCTTTATTCCCTTCACTTTTTGGTAATTTCACTTCTCTAATAATTACCTTTTTCCCATCTTCTTTTGTGACTATGTGGCGTACATAACCATTTTCTTTTTTTATTTCATATGTGGCTTTCTTTTTATTTATGCCCAAAAACAAATCATCAGACAAGCGATTAAACCCATCCTTTTTTAATGAACTAACATACTTATTACTTCCTAATTGAATATACATTACATCCCACCTCATCCATTTCTCGAAAACATTTAAATCCCATCTATTTTTGTATCGTCATAATAATTTACATTTTTAAACAATTATGAAATTCAGTTGATTCCATTTATAGTAGTGAAAATCAATTAGTTAAATTTTTAAAATTAATGTGTATAAAAATAAAGAATCTGCCTATACTATTAAAGATTTCACTTCCAATCCAATGTGACTAGGAGGGTTAACCCGATGAGTAAGGCTGATTGATTTGCTCGGAAGGACCATCAATACTGAATAAAGCTAAAGTACGGTTGTCTTAGGTAAATCTTAAGATCCAAGCGGAAGCGAGGCAGTGTGTCATGGAGGAATAACTGTAAGTGCTAATCGAACCCGGGAGATTTCCCGGGTTTCTTTACATAAATAAAAAGGGTTCTCTTCTTTTGAAGAAAACCCTTTAACTGTTATATCAGCTTTGTCCACTCAATATTACGATAGATTTCCTCCATCAATAACATAATGACTTCCTGTAATATAAGAAGCTTTATCTGAGGCTAAAAACAAAACAAGTTCCGCAATTTCATGCGATTGCGCATATCGATTCATTGGTACTTTCGATAATGCCCTTTCTCTCATTGCATTCACATGTTCTGGTCCTCTACCTTGTTCAATGGCCTGCATCATTCTAGTTTCAACATATCCAGGGCAAATCGCATTTACACGGATCCCCATTCCTGCTGATTCTATCGCTGCTGTTTTAGTCAAACCAAGCACAGCATGTTTAGAAGCTGAGTAAGGAGCTAAACCAGGAGAACCTTTCAATCCTGTAATCGATGAGGTGTTAATGATGCTTCCAAACTTTTGCTCCATCATAGTAGCCATCACATGTTTTAAACCATAGAAGACACCCTTAATATTGACATTCAAAACTTTATCTAAATCTTCCGCAGTTGTTTCTATAATAGAAGCAACTTTTCCTTCTATTCCTGCATTATTAAAGAAGACGTCAATTTTTCCATACTTCACCTTTGTTTGTTGAACAAAATCCTTTACTTGCTCTTCATTTGTCACATCTGCGGTTTGTAACAAATAATCCTCTAACTCCAGTTCCATTACAAGCAACTCTAATGCTTGGGCATCCATATCAACTAACGACAGTTTCGCACCTTGTTTGGCAAATAAACGAGCTGTTTCTTTACCAATCCCTCCAGCTGCCCCAGTGATTAATACAACTTTTTCTTCAAAATCCATTGTTCTTCCCCCTTACTGATTTTTGCATTCATCAAATCCATAATCCTTAAGAACTTGAGACTACCTTTTCTACATCAACTGCTTCGGCCTTTTTCTTCTTTCCTTCTGGATGAACAAAGACCATAAACAGAACTGCAACGATTACCATAATGGCAGAAATCATTAGAAACGAATATTTAAACCCTATACTTGAATTTTCGATACCGACACTTTGTATAATGAATCCAACGGCCATTGCGCACAAAGCTGCTGCAACATTAGAAAAAGCGACAATTATTCCAGAAAGCGTTGATGTACGTTCAGGAAGTTGGCTACCAATAATAATATGAGATGTTGAAAGTATTAGGAAACTAAATCCATATGCCAATGTAATTCCTAAAATAGCCCACACAACTGAGTTCGTAAAGTAAAGGGAGCCAAAAACTAAACCAGCAATAAGCATACCTACTCCAGTTACCTTTACACGTCCCTCACGTAAGCTTTTTGTCTTTTTGAATACGCGGTCAGATATAGTCGCCATTGATAACGACACAATCATCGACGTTAAACCGACTGTTAATGTGGCATATGCCATTTGCATTTGCGAAATTTGAGTTACCTCTAAAAAATATAAAGGCATCCAAATTTGCATCCAACTTGATAAACAAAAGAACCCAAACGTCATAAATAATGTAAATATGCTCGTAGGTGATAATAAAACTAGGTATAATTCCGACCAAGGTACTTTCCTTTTCGGAGTAGAGCTATCCTCCACTTTCAGTTCTTCAAGCTCTGGCGTTTTTTTAGGTATTACGACAACCCATACAACTAACAGAACCAAACTGAATAACCCCATAATCGCAAACGAATGTCTCCAACCTACTAATTGAAGTAAAAGTACAACTAGTGGCGCAACTGCATACGCTCCAACCGTTGAACCTAGTGTAAATATAGTCGTTACTCGGGCCCGCATTGATAGGGGGAAATACGCAAATAATTGTCTAAGTGACGCTGGGGCATAACCCCCTTCAGCAAATCCAAGGAAAATACGGTACAAAAGGAGCGTTGCAAAACCACCGATTAAATAGCCCCCAAACTGTAAAAGTGACCACGCTAAAAGCATAAAGCCTATAATTATTTTAGGAGAAACTTTGTCAGTAATAAATCCTATGAGAACTGCCGCTACAGGAAATATCCAGAAAAAGCTACTACCAATAAGTCCCCATTGTGCATAACTCAAATTCAATTCTTCCATTAATGGACCTACAGCAAGCCCTACAACACTTTTATCTGCAAAGTTAATTAAAAAACCCAAAAATAGAATAGCTAAAACTATCCAACGCATAAATATTCCCCCCTTAATTATGGTTATTGAAATTTCTTTTATTAAATATTAATACCCAACTAGACGTGATACCCACAAAACAGTAAAGTACATTGCCTTCATCTCACCTATTTATTGAGGTGAGATGAAGGCAAATAGCTCCATTTAACTTGTTTCAATCATCTATTAAATCTGTACCGAAATCATTTTTATGTCTAAATAGTCATCCATTCCATACTTTCCACCTTCACGGCCCATACCGCTCTCTTTTACGCCACCAAATGGGATTTGAACTGCAAAAGGAACGGCATCATTCACTCCGACCATACCGTATTCCAATTGTTCAGAAACACGGTACTTACGAGAAAGATCTTTTGTAAAGAAGTAAGAAGCAAGTCCATATTCAATAGCATTTGCTCTTTCAATTACTTCTTCTTCACTCTTGAACTTGATTAGTGGAATAACAGGTCCAAATGTTTCTTCCCTCGTAATTAGCATGTCATCCGTAACATCTGCTAAAACCGTTGGTGGATAGAAATGGCCATTTGCGTACTCATCCCCTGTCAATTTCTTCCCACCATTAAGCACACAAGCCCCTAAAAGAATAGCATCATCCACTTGCTCTTGTACTTTGTTGATTGCTTCTGCATAGATTAATGGACCCATTCCATTTTGTTCATCCAGCCCATTCCCTACTTTAATCTTTTGAACTTTTTCTTTCAGCTTCTCGGCAAATTCTTCATATACATTTTCTTGCACATAAATTCGGTTTGGACATATACATTGTTGTCCGTTAGAACCAAATTTACTTACTAGTAAACCGTCCACAGCCAAATCGAGATCAGCATCATCGAAAACGATAAATGGTGCATGTCCACCTAATTCCATTGACACGCGTTTGACAGTTTTTGCAGATTGTTCAATAAGGATTTTTCCAACTTCTGTTGAACCCGTAAAGGAAACCTTTTTTACAATGCTACTGTTCATAATCGTGTTAACAATAGGACCTGATTGTCCAATAACGAGATTTGCTACGCCTTTAGGCAAACCGACCTCATCAATAATTTTAAATAACGCAACAGAAGATAATGGAGCTTCCCTTGAAGGTCTTAAAATTACTGTACATCCTGTCGCTAAAGCTGGTCCTAACTTTCTAGCCGCCATAGATAACGGGAAATTCCAAGGGGTAATAGCTGCTACAACACCAATAGGCTGGCGAATCGCTTGAATACGCTTGTTAGGAAGTGATGGCGGAATAACATCTCCATAAACTCTGCGTGCTTCTTCGGCAAACCATTGGAAGAAGGCAATCGTTGAACCTACTTCTTGTCGAGCATGATGTATTGTTTTCCCCATTTCCATTGTAATAATTTGGGCTATTTCTTCCTTCTTCTCGCCTAATTTCACTGCAATTTTCGATAAATATGAACCGCGCTGTTCTGCTGGTAGCGCTGACCACCCCGGAAATGCATTCTTCGCTGCTTGAATCGCTTCATTCGTTTCTTCTTCGCCGACAAAATAAACCGTATCCACTGTTTCGCCTGTAGCCGGATTATTTACTTCAAATACTTTATCTGTTTCTAACCATTCTCCATTGATAAACATTATTCAACACTCCTTTTGCGATTTGATATCTAGCAGAAAATCCAAACGAAACATCGTTGGATTTTCCGAAATACTAAAAATTATTAAGCCCCCGTACAGCCTTTTAAGAAATTGGCTCTTTAGAACGTGCAGGTGTTAACGTAAATCCTTCATAACCTTTAGCTGTTACTTCATCGCAAATTTTGCGGTAATTCCCAACGCCACCAGTATAAATAGGGAATCCACGTGGTTTATCTTCAATATTTGCACCCGTATACCAAGACTCGACCTTTGTAAGAAGTGTAGATTGAGCGATTTCTAAACAATTTTTGCTCCATGCATTTTCCGCTTCTACATTCGCCTCAATCGTTTCTAGTTCATTTTCGCGTAAATATTCGATACAATCACCGATCCATTCAACATGCTGCTCAATTGATACAGGTACGTTTGATAACACGGAAGGACTTTCAGGACCCGTAATCATAAACATGTTCGGGAAACCAGCATTGGCAATACCTAGGTAAGTTCTCGTTTGTGTTCCATCAGCCCATTTATCTTTCAGTGACACGCCTTCTTTACCGCGAATATCAATTTTAAATAATGGTCCTGTCATTGCGTCATACCCTGTTGCAAAAACAATAATATCCAATTCAAATTCACCTTCTGAAGTTTTAATTCCTTTAGGCGTAATTTCAACAATTGGCGTCGCCTTTACATCTACTAAAGTAACGTTATCACGGTTAAACGTTTCATAATAATTCGTGTCAATAACAGGTCGTTTTGCAGAGTAGAAGTAGCTTGGTTTTAATTTTTTCGCTACCTCAGGGTTTTCGACAACTTTGTCGATCTTCGCATGAATAAATTCGCTCGCCGTTTTATTAGATTCCTCATTTACCATTAAATCTTTATATGTTTGACTAAACCCTAAACCGCCTCTGTCCCAAATCTTTTGGTATTGCTGCTCACGTTCTTCTGGTGTATCATCCAGTGCTGATCGATTATTAACTGTCGTATGAAGATACCCCATTGAAGACCAACGAATTTGTTGTTTAATCTCTTCATAATTTTCTTTTGTTTTACGAATAAACTCTTCGTCATATACATAGTTTCTCGCAGGTGTACTATATGCCGGTGTTCTTTGGAATACATTCAGATGACCTGCTTGTTCCGCAATAACCGGAATTGATTGAATACCACTTGAACCAGTACCAATTAAACCGACACGTTTATTACTGAAATCTACCTTTTCATGCGGCCAACGACCCGTGTGATATGCCTCTCCTTCAAAACTATCCAATCCTTTAAAGTTTGGAATATTCGATGCAGATAGGCAGCCTACCCCAGTGATGAAATATGTGGCATTTATTTTCGTACCATCATCAAGTTGAATGTCCCACTTTTTACTAATTTCGTTATAATGAGCAGATGTAACACGTGTATTGAACTGAATATCACGACGTAAATCTAGCTTATCTGCAGCGAAATTAAGATATTTTAATATTTCTTCTTGAGCTGGGAATCGAGTAGTCCATGTCCATTCTTGAAGTAGCTCATCAGAAAACGTATAGTTATAAATGATACTTTCTGAGTCGCAACGTGCTCCCGGGTAACGGTTTGCATACCATACGCCCCCAACACCTGCTGCTGCTTCGAAAGTACGAACAGAAAATCCAGCTTCACGTAAGCGATATAACATATACATTCCTGAGAAACCTGCTCCGATAATAACTGCATCTAAATTAATGATTTGATCTTTTTTTGTCATTTTAATTCCTCCCTATATTTAAACGCTCATTTATCGTTATTCGTAATTTTATTTATTTGTAAAGGATGCACTCAAATGGAAAGATACTTGCTCAATCGCTTGCTTACCTTTATCCATAATTCCTGCCATCCAGAAAAATCCGTGAATCATTCCTTCGTAGCAAGTGTAATCCACTTGAATTCCCGCTTCCTGTAACCGATTCGCATAAGCCAATCCTTCATCACAAAGTGGGTCATACCCAGCTGTAATGACTAATGCTGGTGGGAGATTACTAAGATTTCCCGTTAGTAGCGGTGCCACATAAGGGTTCAACTTGTCTTCTTCAGTGTTGATATAATGTTGCGCAAACCATTCCATGCTATCCTGCGTAAGGAAATATCCCTCTCCATTTTCCTTGTACGAATTTGTACTAAAAGAGACATCTGTTACCGGGTAGATTAAAATTTGGGACACGAAAGTTGGTCCTTGCTCATCTCTTGCTTTCAATGCAACACATGTAGCTAAATTTCCACCTGCACTGTCTCCACCTATAGAAATTCTTGTTGCATCTCCCTTCCATTCACTTGCATGATTCGCTACCCATAATGCAGCTTCATAACAATCTTCAAGAGGAACAGGGAACTTATATTCAGGAGCTCTGCGATAATCAACCGATACGACAATGCACTCTGCTTGATTTGCAATGCTACGACATGGTGCATCGACTGTATCAAGATCCCCTAAAACCCATCCGCCTCCATGAAGATAAATAAATATCGGGAAATTCCCTTCTCCTTCAGGGGTATAAATCCTCACCTTAATTTCCCCATCTTTTACAGCCACCGAGTATTCTTCTACTTTAGCTACTGGCTCTACTGGTCCTGCTAATTTTTGAAGTGCTGCCCCATTAGCACGATTTTCTTCAGGTGTCATAGCTGATGTTGGTTTTTTTCCCTCCAACATCTCTAAGAAATTCTTTGCTTGAGTATCTAACATGATTGAATTTATACCTCCTTTGAATAGGCTATCGGTTCACTTTACTTGGATAAATCCAGCAACTTCTTCTGTTACTTTCGTAATAATATCTGCTGGAATTAGGAACTTGCCCGATGCTGAATCACTTTGTACTTCCTCCACAATGTAATCAAGAATTTTAGAATCTAGATTAAATTCAGCAAATGTATCTGGTAAACCGACTTGCTGACGCAAATTTCGGATGAATTCAATAACTTTTGTCAAGCAATCTTGAGGATCCGATGACGATGTCTCGATTCCCAACGTCTCAGCAAACTGCTTAATTTTCAGTAAATATAAATCTGGCAAAGCAGTCATTACATTTGGTAGAAGTACCGCATTGGCCAGACCATGTGGAATTCTAAACTTAGCACCAAATACATGCGCCATATTATGCACAGGCACTCCATTGTTTCCAAATCCAAAAGCCGTTATTGCCATTGCACTTGCCATTAACATATTCCCTCTAGCTTCTACGTTCGACCCATCCTTAACTACAATTGGTAAATTCTCTGCAATTAACTTGGCCGAATACAACGCATACGAATCCGTAAATGGCGTAGCTGTTGTTGAAAAATACCCTTCTATTGCATGCGTCAAGGCATCCATTCCTGTAAATGCTGTAATCTTCGGAGGCAGCCCTACTGTCAATTCAGGATCCAAAATCGCCATGTCAGCATTGAGATAAGGTGTCCTTACCACTACTTTTACACCTAGTTTTTCATTATAAATAACAGCCATTGGCGACACTTCCGCACCTGTTCCGGCAGTCGTAGGAATTGCCACATGTGGAATGTCCATCGGTTGGGCTTCTGGAGGGAATTCTCGAATACTCGTATGAAGTACTTCCTCCGTATTTTCATATCCTTTATGCAGCATCCACTTGATACCTTTTACAGCGTCTAGCACACTGCCTCCTCCTAGAGCAATCAATGCATCCGCTTTAAGTTCTTTAGCAACTTGAACGGCTTTAGTAATATTTTCTGCTTTAGCATCCTGCTCAATTTCATCAAAGACGCCTACAAGTTCTACATTCCCTTGTAAACTTTCAAATAATTCAGTAATCCTCGCAGCAACGCCCGCCTGAACAATCCCTTTATCAGTAATTAAGAGGGCTCGCTTTCCACCTAACCCCATAATCATTTCTGGTAGCAAACTTCTCGCTCCAGCACCGCTTGATATAGCTGTTCTTAAATGAAATTCAGAAAGATAATTACTCAATTCCGTCACCTGCTCTCTAATTATTAAGAGTCATTTTATAAAATGACTTTTGCCATTACTTTTATTTTTCAACTGTAACCGTTTACAAATATAATAATAATTTTTATCCGCCTTTTAATATATCCCCTAAAATTAAGGGGTATTTTCTATGAAAGGTCATATTTATTCTCGGATAACTAATAAAATCGTTATTGTAAAGGTTACAATAAATTATCTATAATATTTTGTAATAACATCTTTTTTTGTTATAATGTGAATATTCTACACATACATAAAGGGGGATTTTCATGATTGAAGCAGCTATAATGAAACAAATCAAATCTATTTCATCAGTTCCTTCTCATTACGACAAGCAAACCCTTGCCGTCCGTGGATTTATGGATCTTTTTAATTTTTCCCGTGTAAGTCTCTACTTCTATTCAACACTAAGTAAAATTGGTGAAGGCATATTATGTATCGATGATAAAGGCATATCTTCTTTGCAGGATTGGAGGGAAGATGTTCGGAACATGCCGCCCATTTATTCAGCTATCAAGGAAAGACAGCCTAAGCATATAGATTCACAATCCATTCACCAACTACCATTAAAATTTACTAATGGTGTCACTACTGAACTTATAGTAGTTCCCATTAGTTATAGCTCTCACGTAGTTGGCTACGCTTGCATGGGGAGTACAGATTCCTTTACGGTTGATGATAATCTTCTTCACTCTTTAGGTATGTACGGGCAACATTTAGGACAAATATTTGGAGAAGATGACTATCCTGGAAATGACAAAAAAATTAGTAGGCGGGAAATAGACGTATTGCAGAGAATGTCCTGGGGTGAAAGTACGAAAATAATGGCTGTATCCCTTGGCATTAGCGAATTTACCGTACAGGATTATGTAAAATCCGCCATTCGGAAACTCGAAGTATTCAACCGAGTACAAGGTGTAGCCGAAGCTTTGCGAAGAGGCATCATCCATTAATAACACTTACCATCACAGTCCACTAACATTATGTAACATGCAACTGATTATTGTTATTCTAGATTATTAGTCTAAGCATAATGGTTGAATATTATTTTTCTTTTTTAAAGGGAAGCTTGAAAACAATAAACACTATTTGCATAGTGTTTTTAATGAAAATCAAGCACTCCTTAATAGAAAAAACGTTCATCAATTTCATAGATTGATGAACGTTTTAATATTTAGATAAGCATTTGCATGATAAAGGAACCGTTTCATAATAATCTTAATAAGTTAAAGCCCCATAATTGTAATATATACTTAATTCCAATAAAAAAAGTGCATTCATCCTATGTGGATCAACACACTAATTTCTTAGCACCTTAGTTATTTTTCACATTTCTACTTTAACGGATAACTGTTACATTCCCCAAATTACTATCCCCCCAGACAACCTACCCCATATAAACACTTTCACATGTTCCAGCAGCTGGCTCATAAAAACAATGATTTTTAAATTGACCTGTATGCGGTTGACCGTACCATGTTGGCGGACAAGGACCGTATGGATTAAAGTACCAAAGTGCGTATTTTGCTGGATGTTCACGCCAATATTTCAACGTTTGCTCTGCTAACCTTTGTTCATTTGGTCTCGCTTTTTGATAAAACATATTCCCCTTTTGAACCGCTTCAAAAGAATAGTTATTACCCTGTACTTGATATATGACATCTTCAATTGTTCGAACATCTTTAAAGTCCGAACAATCGGCCGCAGCACGATTCACAATTACATTTCCAACATATAACATTCCTTGGTTTCCTTCACCCACGGCTTCTGCTCGCATCATCCTTGCCATTAAATCAACGTCTGCCTGTCGATATTTAACTCTTGCCATCTTTTCACCTCATACATAGAGTATGAAAAAGTGCTGAAATTGATGCCTGTATTCCGGATACTTACTAATTTACCCTACATTCAGCCGAAACTAATTAGCTGATCCTATCTATTGCCAAATCCAAATACCGGTTCCAAACTTCCACTGAAAATCGGTCAAGGGTTTCCTTGCTCGGAACAGTGTCTTCATGGAACGAATCATTTTGCTCCTTCCAATCAGGCGGTAATATATTTTATTATACCAAGAATCCCGCATATTGAAACGTACGTTCTAATTTATAATAGGGATATAAGGGCAAGCATTCATCTCCCACCTACGCTTCACGTTAAGATGGAAGATGGATGCCCTAAGTTGTAAAATCTTAGTCTCGTATATAAGTAATGGTTGCTACAAATATTTTTAATATTTAAAGGTAGCTATAGCAGATTTTAAATCTTCCGCCAGAGACGAAAGCGACTGAGCTGAAACTGAAATTTCCTCCATCGATGCCAACTGTTCTTCTGCTGATGCAGCCACCTCTTCAGAAGTCGCGGCGTTACTTTGTGCCACTTGCACAATCTTATCTGATTGTGCAGTTACTTCCTGAATAGCTGCAGACATTTGCTCTACCGCTGCTGAAACTTCTTCCATCTGTGGAGAAATCTCATTGGTAGTTTGAAGAATCCCATTAAATTTCTCAATAGCTTCTCTTGTAATCTCCACTCCTTCTTTAACATCCTCCGTAATCCGTTCCATAATACCCACTGTATTTTCCGTATCATCTTGAATCTTCGTGATAATCGCGTGAATTTCTTTAGCCGATGTTTGCGTTTGTTCAGCAAGGTGCCTTACTTCTTCTGCTACAACCGCAAAGCCCTTTCCATGTTCGCCTGCACGGGCCGCTTCAATAGCTGCATTTAAGGCAAGCAAATTTGTTTGATCCGCAATACTTGAAATAACGCTCAAAATTTCGTTAACCTCTTTAGAACTCTCATGCAAAGATTGAATGGTTTCATGTGATTCGCTAACAGAAGTATGAATAGACTGCATTTGAGTAACTGTTTTAGATACAGCTTTGCCCCCCTCATCTGCTTCGAGAACAGCTTGACGCGAAATGTCTGTAACTTTTGATGAACGTTCGGCAATGTTACTAACACCAATCGCTACTTCGTTATAAGTTTGGGATACTTTATTAACGGTATTTGTTTGTGTTTCCGCATTTATCGCTACTTCTTGGATTGAAGAGGCTACTTGTTCAGTTGCAATATTTATTTCTTCTGCACTCGTAGATAATTGTTCTGAAGCAACCGCCACTTTTCCTGCTGTCTGGTCCACTTTTTTTGTAAGAATACGCAGACCATCTATCATCTCATTAAAAGCCTGACCTAATTTACCAATAATATCATTCGTATGTATTTCCACGTATTGAGTTAGGTCTCCTTGACTTACTTTTACGGCCGATTCCACCAATTTTATAATCGGTTTTGTAACGGATTTAATGATGAAAATGACAGCAATGATTCCCAAAACGACAGAGATTACTGCCACCAACAATGATGTAAGTAAAATAGGGGCAGAGGCCTGTTCAATTTCTTTCGTATAGAAGTTCCCGACTATTTTCCATCCAGTCAATTCATTTGTAATGTAGTCAAAGGTTACAGAATCTCCACCCACCTTATCGTTTAACTGGCCCGTTGCTTGTTTATATAAATTGTCATAGATTGTATCTACTGCTTCACTTCCTAATTCAGCAGTAGGGTGAGCAAGATACTTTTTGTTTTGATCTAAAATAAATCCATAGCCCTCTTCACCAATTTGAGTGGTTTGCGCTACTTCCTGTAACTTATTAAGATTAATATCAATACCTACTACTCCTGAACCGTCGACATTTACTTTGGAAATAGTGATAACCATTTCACCCGTGCTTGCGGCAACATAAGGTTCTGAAATTACCATTTCTCCTTTACGTTCCATCGCCTGCTTATACCAATCTCTCTCTCTCGCATCATAACCATCCGGTAGGCCTAGCTCTGCAGGCTCCATTATATATACGCCATCTTCGTTACCTGTATATACCATGTCGATTTCTGGATGCGTTTGTTGATAAAATTTCAAAGGTGCTTGAATTTCAGGACTATTTAATTCTTGGAATTGATTTGAAGTGATTCTATTCGCTAAAACTTCAATATCTCTTAATTTAGGATTAATTGTGTCGTCTATTGCCCTATTCAGCATTGCCACATTATCATTAACACTACTCAATATACTTTTTTCCATCTCATTTTTAGCCGTGTTATAGGATAATAATCCAATTGCTAAGGCAGGAATGATTAAGATTAGAATAAAGGAAAAAACTAATTTTACATGTAAATTACGCAAGCTAAACTTGTTTACTTTTTTTGAGTCAATTTTCACTAAACTACCCCTTCTCTTTAACTGATAATTGAAAGAAAAATAAATGCATTTACTAAAATTTAATCCGTAGTAGAACTCTTGCTTAATCTATAGTAATAATTCTACTTGCTAACTTCAATTAATGAAAGAGAATTGAAAATTTGCTAAGCAGAGATGTCTGTCGTTTTATTTATTTAATTAGAACAAAATATAACATTCAGGATGATAAAGATCCTTGCTGTCCTCAAGATTAAAAGGAATATATAAATGATTATTTATTAATGAAGAAAGATCGACTTGTTGTAATTGTAGCAAGGAATATTAAAGTAGGACAAGGGAATTAACCCTTGTCCTACATCATTTTAGGCTCATTTGGATTTTTTGAAATTAACATATTCATGTATTGTTATTTCATCTGTGCTTTTTGAAAATCAATATTGATTGTAGAATGATTGGATCTCTTCAGGATTGTCTGCTACAGTCATTGCAAGCATCAATAGAATACGAGCTTTTTGTGGATTTAGAGAGTCTGAAGTAATAAACCCTTCTTTTGGAGAAACAGTTCCTGATCCTACACGTGAAGAACGGACTACTGTCACTCCTTTTTCCATAGCATATTCGACGCCTTGGAGAGAATTCGCTGACAATGTACCATCACCAGGTGCTGCAACAACAATTCCTTTCGCTCCGTTATTTACAGCAGCCTTGTACATATAAGTAGGGCTGTTCTGATACCCATAAATGATCTCAACCTGAGGCAACTTTTCGATGGTAGAAATATCGAAAGGAGTATCAGTTGTATGTAAATGAGTAACATTATTATAGTAATACGGTTTTCCAGCAACAATTGTACCTAAATAACCATTTTCGATTGATTTAAAAGCATCTGTTACAGTCGTATTTGTTTTCGTTACATTTCTAGCTGCCAAAATTCTGTCGTTAAGTGTAACAAGGACACCTTTTCCTTTAGAATTTTTATGACTAGCTAATAATACGGCATTGTATAAATTAAAAGGACCATCCGCACTCATCGCTGTTGCAGGGCGCATAGCTGCAGTTAAAACTACTGGCTTGTCGCTTTTTACAACTAAGTTCAAAAAATAGGCAGTTTCTTCTATAGTATCAGTGCCATGAGTAATTACAATTCCATCTACATCATCAGAAGCCAATAATTCATTAATTCTCTTACCCAATTTTAAAAGTACTTCGTCCGTAATGTCTGTACTATCGACACTAACAATTTGCTCACCTGAAATATTAGCTATCTCTTTCATTTCAGGAACTGCTTCAATCAAAGTATCAATTGCCAAATCTCCGGATTTATATCCAGTCGTCTGGGTTGATGAAGATCCCGTTCCGGCTATAGTTCCACCAGTTGCTAGAATAGCGATATTCGGAAGACGTTCCTCTGATAGTTGACCTTTCGTACTTTGTTCAGCTTGAGCAGTGTTGACTGTTTCTGTACCATCATTATTTTGTGCTGAAACGTTCAGTGTAAATCCGGAAAGAGCAACGGTTGCTGCTACAATCAAGGCAATTAAATAGTTGAATTTTTTTTTCATAAACTTACCCCTCCAAATATTTAATTTCATAGTAATCTAATCAATGAGCCAAAAATAGATTAATTGGGGGCGTTTCCATGTTAAGTTTATGCATAAGCATCCCTATAATTACACCCACCCATATAAATCATTTATTATATCGACAGACTTATCAAATATTTAAGTGTACCGCGACTTAAAGCCTAATAATCAACAAAAAACAGTTATGAGTAAAGTTTTATTCTCTGTGGATTTTTTTTAGAAGCGGGGAATTTGGCTAGAAACTGCATTATTTTGGCTAATAAAGGATGTATTTTGACTAGTAACGCTTGAAATCTGGCGAGTATCAATGGGTTCATGGCTAGTAAATAAATTTCATGTAAAGAACGGAGTGAGCAAAAAACAACCATCAAAATCAATCTTTCTAAGCAAATAAAACACCATAGTTCGTAAAAATATCTACATTGACTTTTATACATATACTTTGTTTTTTTCATTAATTCCTTCATAGATCATGGACCGGTTAGGCCATTCCGATGATCCAATAACCAAAAATGTCTATCTCCACGGAACGCAAGAAATGAAAAAAGAAGCCTCTCAAAAGTTCAGTGAACTAATGAGAAGCCTCCGTTAAAATCCTTTATGCAAGCAAAATGTTAACATCACACTTTTCTCTTACATAAAACCCAGTCGTATCAAGGGCTTAAGTGGCTTATTACATCATGCCGCCCATTCCACCCATATCAGGCATACCCATACCTGCGCCTGCTGGTTCTGGAATGTCTGCTACTACTGCTTCCGTTGTAAGGAATAGTGAAGCGACTGATGCAGCACAACTGTGTTCAACCATTATTATATCTACGTTTCTATTCACAATCATTAGGCAACTACCAATTCCCAATGATTTACTATACCTTCTATTATAAAGTAGTAGTTGCTCGTTGTGAAGTAAGAACCTTGTGTGGGTGCAACAGGTCACATTACAAATAGGAAGATACCTTCCCTCAATATCAGAAACTAGACCTCTACCATTCGTTTAAAAAAGGCTTAGGAAGCGTTCACAGCTACCACAAAAAATGTACCACTGATAGATACTAAAAGGAAGACTCACAGCCGTTTATGAGACCTCTCAGAATATAAGAAATTTCTACATCACATCTTTATCACGATAGTTAGCCCTCAACTACAATCGAATCAATAGATGATTCATAAATACCATATCTACTATATAGCCCGCCCCCTCCTCTCCTTTCCCAACTTACTCCTTTTTTAAATTCTAATATCAGTTTAAACTCCCTTTTCTGCTCATCAAATTCAACTGACTCCACTTTGCCTATACAGTGAGAAGTCCCCCACACTTCTAGGCGATTCAACTCAATATCGACGTTCTTGCCTTGATAATCAAACATACTATTACTAGCAATATCCCTTTTCTTTATGTGAATCATATTTAGCTTTTCTAATTTCTCATAATAAGCTTTTTTAACTAAGCCGTCATTCTTCAATTTATCAGGAACTTTACTAAAATAGCCCTCTTTGATATGCTCAATTACAACATCAGGCTTAAGTGAATTTATTAAATACTTATAATCTGCAAACTCTTCTTCACTTTCAATCGTGTGTAAAAATAATCCCAATCCAAAATTCAAATCTTTAAATCTTACCATTCCTCTTCTCCTCCTATGCCACATAAAGTAGCTACAATATTAGCTTGTTAAGCTAGCCTTCTACTTCAGAATATAGTAATAATAGGAAGAAAAACAGAATGTTAAAAAATCTAGTTATATGGTAAAATATTAACAGGAACAGCGCAAAAGTAACATAATAATATGCGCAAAAGAGATTTTACTTGCCAAACAAAAGAAAAAGAGAGCCTACTTCTTGCTCTCTTGAATCAATTATCAAGCTGTTTCGAACTTTCCGAAAGAAGCACATGCTCCTCAACTCTCTCACAACCTATTCTTATATGTCCGTAAAAGAATGATTTCACTAGAATGTTTGTGTTAATATCCTCGAAACCTTTGAAGCTGTTATATTTGCCCTATCCCCATTTTCCTTCGCAATAGCTTCACCCTTACTTACAATTTCATCAACCAAATTCCCTTTAAAGTTAGCTATTTCGGAAACTTTCATCCTCATTCTTATTGCAGTACCATTGAAATTAGTATCCACGACTTGATGTTTATCGCCTTTAATATGCAAGGCTTTTTCTCCGCTGCAGATTAAAAAATCTCCACCTAACTGACAGAGCTTACTCGTCACATATAAACCATAACCTGAATTACGCCAAACACTATCTTCTTGTATTCTTTCTCTTCCTTTATATTTAAAGGCTTTCCCTGAAATCCCTGGCTCAATAGATAAAAGTAACGCATCCTCAGGTTTCTTAATTACTAAATTTGGATTTATAGATATAGCTTGTTTAATACCTACACCTTCATCTAACAAGCTAATTTCAACAGTGTCTTTACTAGACCAATATTGTGCAGCAAACCATATTTCCTCTGCGGTACTATGCTCCACTATATTTCTCATTATTTCCCTAATAGAATATGTAACTATTTCTTCTACGTATAAATTTCCCCTTGTTAATACTTTAGCTAATTCTCTAGACTTCCTTTCAATAACACTTTGAACTACTCCATTATCAGAATTATACGACTCTATCCGCAGTTCTTTGACATTTAATTTCGTTATAGGTATGTAGTTAGTATTCCCACAAGCTTCCCCTGGACTTTTACCAAAGCCAACATTAAAACTCTTAAAAAAACCCATATGTGCTGCATAGCTTTTATTTTCAATACCATTGATATAAAACTTAGCATGTTGGTTTGCTTGACGAATACTTCTTAACTTAGAAGCTACTAATAACATCCCAAAGGGAGGAACATCATTCATATTATGAGCATTAACATAGACTTCGGTAAAATTACTAAAATCATATTCATTACAGCAAAACGCTAAAGCATTATTTGCCTTCAAATCAAACAAATTTATAGTATTATCCATAAGTACCCCCAAAAAAACATTTATACTATATTATATCAAAATGGTATTTTTTACCATACAAACTTCTTTTCATTTAATAATAACTTTTCTTATCATATCGTCTCGATACCTTTCTCTCTCGTGGTGTGGATGTAGCAGGTATTACTCAATTTCACTTTCTAGTGATTGAAATATCGGAAAGTAGGGGGATACCTAACTTTTATAACCATACTTTCAATAACTTGTTAAATGACTCTCTGTGACGTTCTGACACTCTTGTGATAAAATGTATCAACTCACTCTGTGACGGCTCTCTGTGACGTCGCTGTGGCTACATGTGCGACTCTCATTCACTCACTTATCTTGCAATATCATATCTAAGTAAAAGAGAGATTTTACAGGTCAATTTACAGTTATTAAATAGATTATAAACCCTTATGTATCAATGCTTTTGGAGCAATAGAGCATTAGAAGAATGAAATGCTCTTAATGCTATTCTCTATTGATTCCTCGGTAATTCCGATGTAGCGCAAAGTTGTCTTTTGTGATGAGTGATTAAAAATTTCCATCAGTGTCGCTACATCTTTTGTTGCTTGGTAGTACGTGTAGCCGAATGTTTTGCGCATAGTGTGAGTACCAATTGAATCATTACCAATCATATCTCCTGCATTTGTGATAATGCGGTATACCTGCGTTGTTGAAATATGACCTTCGCCTTTGCGACTAGGGAATAGGTACACTGTGTCTTGTGGTAGTGTTTCAATATATTCTGCTAGGTCAGCCATCAAGTTATTTAGGTACACTGTGCGTTCCTTCTTAGTTTTACCTTCTCTAATCTTAAAATTAGATTTTCCTTTAACCTGTTCCACTGTTAGCGCTACTAGGTCACCGCAACGTAAACCTGTTGAAATTCCTAACTTGAATAAAAGTTGATTGCGCAAACCAAATTCTTTTGTCATTCCTAGCGCTTCAATCAAGTTATTAATATCTTTCTTTTCTTTCAATGGTTGTACATCAATTAATGTACCTTCTTTTGATTTCATGTTTGCCATGTTTAAAACCCCTTTTGCTATGTATCCTTATGTCTATATTTAAATAATACCATACATTCAAATAGAGTTCAATATAAGAACGGCTCTACATCGACATTACTTATGTATCCTTTTAATCAAAAGCATACATTCGAATTAATCTTGTAGTCGGATATCATCAAGACCTATCGTTGGAATGTGTGGTCATTTTAATTAAATATCTATATAGATTCATCCACTACTACGTAATGGCACAATTTGTTTAATAAAAAATCCCTACAAACGTTGTTCCGAAGCCTATTTTTATATCCCTTAATTTTTCGGCTATAATTAATAGAGAGAGTTTTTTCTCGAATAATCTCGTAGGAGGTAGCCACATGGAATCACTCGTAGAAAACGTTATAAGCGGATTAATAGTTTTAGCAGTCGGTGCAATCTTCAGTACGTTCTTCAAGAAGTATCAATTCCAATCACCAATAAAAAAGAGATAACCTGCGCCTAAGCAAGTTATCTCCGATTGCAAAGCGTGTCAGTTTCGTTTCCCGACGATTACAACTGACATGCTTTTCTTTATTTACTATATAGCGTGAAGTAGTTAAAAATATCAAGTAGCGCTATCGTTCAAATTTTATAGTCGCTATCGTTAGCACCCTAGTTATCACATGAAATCACCTGCATATAACCACACACTTTAAGCAATGGAACATTTTGACCTGCGTATCACTGCTCTTTCAGTTACTTATCCATTGATACAATGATTGTAGGTTTATGATGTGATTCATCTAGGATAAGTGAATGATTAAATTAGTATGGAACTGATTAGGTCTTATCGTGTCGTTGTGGTAACGTCCATTCATTCTTGTTACACATTTACCATTTTACTACCAACTCACATTTCATTATGCTATACTGCCTATGTACGAATGGGTATTTCTGTAAGTTAAGAAGAGTGCAGATTTGAGAGGTGCATGAAAGTGAATAAAAGTGAACTAGGAACATTATTAATTTTACTAATTGTGGTAGTTTTAGTAATTAATATTTTTGGATTTGTAATTAGAAAGTTGTTAGGTGTCGAGAGAAAGAAATGGTTTTCTTATAATCACCTTAACGAAAGACATAAAAAGCTAGATTGGTTAGTACGGATATTTTTCATAATTCTATTATTTATTAGTAATTTTTATACGAATTACAATGATATTTTTGGGGCTTATTGGTATTCGGATACATGGTTTATCTTAATTTGCTTTATAATAACATCTGAATTATTACGTGTATTTATGGAATGGAAATACGCAGAAAATAAAAAGGACTTTATTGCTACTCTCGCAGAAATGCTATTTATGATTAGCATAGTATTTTTGACGATTGTGACTGATTTTTTCGGCTTATTTAATATTTAATCGGGAGCTACTATCGCCTATCAATGAATCGAAACAATATCTCATAACTTTTCAAGATAGGACTTGTTCGTAAAATTACAAGCAAGTCCTTTTGTTTTGCTTTCACAAGAACGGTCATTTAATGTAATCGCAACTGCAATCGCTATATCCCTAGTCCCCCTACCAAATATCTACACATAATTCACACATTTCAAGTAATAACTCAAATTCTTATATGTACCGCTGATTTTTCTTTTGTTAGTCCAAAGATACAACTAACACTAAATTACTCCATGATTCACTAGGGTTTTGACATAGATTGACCTAGTTACCTTCTAGACCTTTTCGTTTCGTCTGCTGTAACGGTCAATTACTTTTGTTACACATCCATTCATCACCTATATTTGTAAATATGCTACACTATACTAGACTACTGATTATTCGGTTATTCAACTAACGCAGCAGTTTAGTTGAAGAAAAACTTATGGTAAAATATTACATAGCAGAAGTTGGGAGGTATTTTATGGAATCGTTCATTTTTGCTTTGTTTGCATTTTTAATTTGTATGTGTTTTGGTTCGGGACTGAATATACTGCTTAAGACGACTCAAAAAAGAGATTGGCTTATGACATTCTTTATAAGTTTAGGTTTAGCAATAATAATAGTGCCTATATTAAATTCATCCTCAATATCTTATTTCGGATGAGCCAACATATGCTTATTCAACTAACGGGGGCTTTACTTCTATAAGAGGACTCATCAGATTTACAACGTTAAGGTCAAAAAAGCACCCAAATCATTCTTTGGTGATTATAAGAGGAAATCTTACCAAACGACGCTTTGGTAACTTGTTTTAAATACATAATTTTTACTTTATAATTAAAATTAATATTTCATCTTCCTACTAAAAATGTATAATTATAGTTTGTTTTTAATCTTATATTTCAATGTTAGCTAATGGTGTATCGGAGTGAATTGGAGGAGATACGAGTGTAACTTTAACTACCTTTTGAATTTTTAACACAAGAAAGGGTAGTGAAGATGAAAAAATCGTTTCATTATTTATGGATTAGTCAATTATTTGCCAACTTAGGTGACGTTTTTTATATCGTTGGGTTAATTTCTATTTTATATCAAGCAAGTGAGTCGCCATTCAATATGGCATTATTACCATTTTTAAATATGGCTGGTCGCATGATTAGTAGCAGTTTTGCGCCTCTACTGTTTAATCGTTACCGTTTAAAACAATTACTTGTTATTTCGCAAGCATTAAAAACAATTTTATTATTGATTTTGGCAGTAGGTTCGCTTTATACACTGTCATTATCCTTTATGTTCATAATCATTTTTGCAGTCGCTTTTTTAGATGGGTTTGCACAACCAGCTAGTACTGCTCTTATTCCTCGAATCGTGGAAAAATCACAGCTTCTACGTGCAAATGGAATTTTATCAATGATTGATGAATCGACACGGCTTGGTGGTTGGGCACTTGGCGGGATACTTGTGGCAACAACTAGTGGGGGAATAGTGATTTGGATGACATTAATCCTGTTTATTCTCTCTACACTTTTTATTTTGTTCGTTACAGACAATACGCCATTCGAAAGAAAATTAAATGTTGCTAAAAAACAAGAACTAACAGAGGGCTTTAAACTTATTTGGGATAATCATTCCTTCCGCACGATTCATGTAATGATTATCTTCGAATCCATTGCAAATGTCGTTTGGGTTGCAGCCATTATGTATCTTTTTGTGGCTGATGTACTACATGTATCTGAGGCATGGTGGGGTTATATTAATACAACCTTCTTCATTGGATTGATTATTGGTGGTTTTATTTTCACTAAATTTGACCAATTTTTCGAGAGAAATTTAAAAAATATTGTTTTGTTTTCATCAATTGCTGTTGCTATTGTGATATTATCGTTTGGATTAAACCAAGTTGCGATGATTGCACTAATATTAAGTCTATTTTTCGGAGTTTTTGACCAGTTCAAAGGCATGTTATTTGGTACATGGCTACAATTAAAAGCAACGGATGAACAACTCATGAAAGTTTATAGTGCCCAAGGTGTATTAACATCTTTATTATTTGGTTTATCAACATTGCTTGCAGGGGCATTAGCAAATATCTTTTCTGTTCAGTGGCTTTTCATTGGTTCGGGGCTAATTTTACTACTGTCCGCTATTTATTTTGGTTATGTACAAAAAAGATTTGTATAAATCATACATTAAATATAAAATAAACGTTCCCAAATGCAAGGTTGGTAACAAAACCTCGTTTAGGGAGCATTTCTTGTTCAACTAACGGGGTGCTTTAGTGTAACAAGGCTACCTTTAGGGTAGCTTTTCCTTCTTGAACTAACGCAGCAGGTTAGCATGTGTAATGAGGAGGGATTATCATAGACGCAATTCTACAGTTTATTCCAATAATTATTGTATTTGGGCTAATTTTATTATTTGTTTTTTCTTTTACTCTCTTTATAAGAATGTTGCTTATCAATTCTTCAGCGAGAAGTAATAAGTCTAATAAGTTGGAACAAAAACTCGATATGCTAATAGAACAAAATGAAAAGATACTTTCATTATTAAAAGAGAGAAAATAGTCTCTTCTTCAACTAACGGGGGCTTTAGTTTAATAAACACAGGACTTGCGTGTATGATTTAATTTCATTTATGCAAGTCCTTTTGTTATGTCCTCAATCTCTAAAGTAGCTTTATTGAGGAATTTGTATCAACGATTAAATAGAATGTGTCAATATTTCTCCTGTTTCCATATCTACATTCACAGGTGCTACAATCCCGTTTGATGACTCTAGTTCAGCATATCGACTTTCAACGCTCTCATATGGCAATAAATGGTCATAAATGAAGTGAATAAAATAACCTGTACGCAATCCACGCAACCAAATATACATCTGAATGATTTTCGATTTGTCTGTGGGCTGTGCTACGGAACTTGAAAAAGAAAGCACACCAATTTAATGATGTGCTACACAAATTCTTCGAATCAATTTCAATTTAACTTCATATTAATAGGTTCACACATATACCATTACTACTCCATATATACTATCCCACTCTCTCACTGTATTGCTGTTAAGAGCTAGAAGTAATAATACACATAAGTGGAATCATCATGTCTATGATTCAACGATTTGAGATTGTATATATTAATTAATATAGCAGTACATACAGCTACTGCCATCCTTACCTCCGCTAAAGGCTAGTAGTAATAATACATCTAAGTGGAATCATCATGTCTCATTCTTGAGTTGAGACTTCATTCTACTAATCGTTCTTGGATGCACACTTAACAGTTCTGCAAGCTCATTGTTCTTCAATTGTGGTTGTTCCAACATTAACCTAGACAAAGCATTTAGACGGTCATTAGCAAGTTGTTTTCTATCAGCTTGATACTCCCCTTTAGGACGCACACCCTTTTCTCGCCTTTGAGCTTCCTTACGCTTTTGCTCCCGTTCCTTTTTGACTTGCTTACTAATAATCGTTGTAAGCTGTCTTTGCTCCTCTAACGTGATATTCAACTCAGCTATCAGCGTAGCATTAGTCTTTTTATATGCGACTTGGTTCACCGAGTAAATTGCCCCCCTAACACGTGATTCAGGCAAAGGCTTGTAGAATTTGGAATTAAATATTTGAAGGTTGCGCTCAATTAACTTTTCTTCCATACCTAATGCTTTGGCACAAATTGCATAGTTGAACAACATAGTCTTACGGTTCACAACAGGTTGAATTTCAAGAAGCTTCTCAAAATCTTTCAAACGAGCATGATTCAAACTACGCTCTGTAAGTATATGGTTGACACCCTTCTCCTTTGGCTTCTTGTCATCCTCTGCTGACGGCAACACAACTACCTTTTCATCCTTCTTCACAGAAGGTAGCTCAGGCAATAGGAACTCTTTCATTTCTCCAATTGAATAACGTGCATCTCTTAAATGCTCAGCTAGGACAATGCTTTTTGACCTTGAAGAAACACTACCTGCTAAACGAAATATCTGTGTAACTGATTTTGCTTGTCTGTCAGAATTAAGATGGCGAAATCTTTTATAGATTTCTTCTTGCATCCGATTCCAAAGCTTTAAGTAGTTTTTGTAATACATGAACTCCATCAACCAAATAAGTTGTAGACCACGCCCACTGTGAATGATAATATTTGGTGACAATATTTCTTCATTGGCTATCATTTCATCAATTAGGTAACGTGCCTCTATCAAATCAATTCCATTTTTATAGAAATCTAAATCTGTATAAAGCGCATTAAGCCTAACACAGTCATCTGAGATTCTGCGGTGGCTTTTAAATGTATTGAGAGAAAAATATACGTCCTTCCCTAACCAATCACTTTGGGGAATTTCATAACAAATAGCTTTGCCTATTTTACTTACGATATTAGGCTTTTCTTCTCCTCTGAGTTGAATTAATTGAGCAAAACGCTCATTATCTCCATGTACAGCTTGAAGCAAATCAATAGCGGATATTACGTGTGGGTTTGTGTCAAAAAAATTGTGAGTAAAGTGATACATTATTATTTCTTCCTTTTCCTAAGTATTCTTTAGGTACTCGGAGCCAACAAAAAAGGTAGACAACACTAATCAAACCTTCTTATTTCTAAGAAAAGTCCAATTTAGTATTGTCTACCGCTGCATGTTAGTAGAATGTTATAGGTTTCATATAGTATGAGCTTCAATGGCTCTGTTAATTTATAGGTTTCATTTAAAATTTAAGGTTTCATAATATGGCTTCAAGTGCCTATCTTTAACATTATACAAGAATAAAAACTTCTTGACAACTACTTTTAATAGCATCAATTTCGAGTTGATAATTGATTTTGCCCCCCCATCAGAAACCAGAGTTGAGGACAACGACTTGGTGCAAAAATGACTGCCTACCTCAGAAACCAAATTAATAGAATCAATAACATAGACACCTATACTGATTAAATCTCAAAATTATTCAAAGGATTATGCTTCTCATTCTCTTCTCTTAGTTCATTGCCCCACATAGCAACGTAGCGCATCGTGGTAGAAACATCTGTATGTCGCATTAGCTTTTGTATCGCAAAGGCTGACATGCCACTCATTGCTAGACGATGACAGAATGTATGCCTAAACGTATGGGGGCTTACTCTCACATCCTGAAAATTCATCTTCAATCTAAGGTTATCAAAAAGCTGAGAAATTGAGTAATCTGTCATCGGGGCATTATCACGATTAAGAAAGACATATTCATTATCATGTCCAAAGTGTTGTAGACAAAACGAGCGGTACACCATCAGCTCCTTACCAAGCTTTTCAGTTAGAAAGACTGTTTCATACTGTCTGCTCTTGCCATACACACTCATCGTTTGGTTCTTTAAATCAACATCGTTCCATTTAAGCATGATTGTTTCTTTTCTTCTAATGCCTGTTGAAAGTAGAGTTAATATCAACAAGTACCCTCTATAAGAGAAATAGTTTTTTTCCTTTCTACGCATCCCTCGGTAGTAAGCAAGCATTTGACGAATATGCTCATCTGTAAAAACATCAATCTTCACATCAGCCTTTTGTAGTTTGACTCTCTTAGCTATGCTTTCAGTAACAATATTTTCTTCTAATAGGTAGTTATAAAAAGCTCTTATACGCATAATTTTAGTGTTAATAGTATTTGGCTTATTTCCCTTCCCCTGACAATCTATAAGGTATTCCTTTAGATGTGACTGCCTTACATCCTCAATATTGATAGCGCCTTTGCTGTGGCAAAACTCAATAAATGGCAAAAGAAGCTGTTTGTAGTTTTGAATATTCACCTCTGTAGTATTCTTAAATCTTCTGTCTGCGATAAAGTCCTCATATGCAAATTTTAAAAGCATACAAAAAACCACCTCTCATAATTTTTAAAATCATGAGAAGTGGTAGTTATTTAACTAATTAATTGTGATTAACACTACTTCACAAAAAGAAGTGTTGAAACGTAAATTAAATGGCTTTCTAATGGCGATAAATTCAACCTATGCAATCCTGTATACCCTTGATAATAAAGGTATTACATCATGCCGCCCATGCCACCCATACCGCCCATATCTGGCATACCGCCACCTGCTTCTGGGATGTCTGCTACTACTGCTTCCGTTGTAAGGAATAGTGAAGCAACAGATGCAGCGTTTTGTAAAGCTGAGCGCGTTACTTTTGCTGGATCTACTACGCCCGCTTCAATCATGTTTACCCATTCGCCTGTCGCTGCGTTGAAACCAATTCCGATTTCTTCACGTTTTAGACGGTCTACGATGATTGAACCTTCAAGACCTGCGTTTTCAGCAATTTGACGTACTGGTTCTTCTAATGCACGTAAAATGATTTTCACACCTGTTGCTACGTCACCTTCAACATCTTCAAGTACATTTACTACTGCACCATATACGTTTAGAAGGGCTGTACCACCACCTGATACGATACCTTCTTCTACTGCTGCACGTGTAGAGTTCAGTGCGTCCTCGATGCGTAATTTACGCTCTTTTAATTCTGTTTCTGTTGCTGCGCCTACTTTAATAACCGCAACTCCGCCTGCTAATTTAGCTAAGCGCTCTTGTAATTTTTCTTTATCAAACTCTGAAGTCGTTTCAGCAAGTTGCATACGAATTTGATTTACGCGTGCTGCTACTGCATCTGTATTACCAGCGCCTTCAACGATTGTTGTATTATCTTTTGAAACGATTACTTTTACCGCGCGACCTAATGAAGTTAAGTCTGCTGTTTTCAAGTCTAAGCCAAGATCTTGTGTAATAACTTGTCCACCTGTAAGAATCGCAATATCTTCTAACATTGCTTTACGACGGTCACCAAAGCCTGGTGCTTTTACTGCTACAGCGTTGAATGTACCACGTAGTTTATTCACTACAAGAGTTGCTAATGCTTCCCCTTCTACGTCTTCCGCAATAATTAAAATTGGACGACCTTGTTGTACGACTTGCTCAAGCACTGGTAAAATTTCTTGAATGCTTGCAACCTTTTTATCTGTAATTAAAATGAATGGGTTATCTAGTACCGCTTCCATTTTATCTGTATCTGTCACCATGTAGTGTGAAGCGTAACCACGGTCAAATTGCATACCTTCTACAACATCAAGCTCTGTTGTGAAGCCTTTAGATTCTTCAATCGTAATTACACCGTCATTACCTACGCGCTCCATCGCATCAGCAATGTATCCACCAATTTCGTCATCACCTGAAGAGATAGATGCTACTTGTGCAATCGACTCTTTGTTTTCCACTGGGCGTGAAATCGCTTGAAGCTCTGTTAATGCAGCAGCAACCGCTTTATCCATCCCTTTACGGATACCTACAGGGTTTGCACCAGCTGTTACGTTTTTTAACCCTTCGCGGATCATCGCTTGGGCAAGAACCGTTGCTGTAGTCGTACCATCACCCGCAATTTCATTTGTTTTAGAAGCTACTTCAGCTACTAATTTTGCACCCATGTTTTCGAATGCATTTTCTAATTCGATTTCTTTTGCGATAGATACACCGTCATTTGTAATAAGTGGTGAACCGAATTTTTTTTCTAATACAACGTTACGCCCTTTTGGTCCAAGCGTTACTTTTACAGCGTTTGCTAATTTATCAACACCAGCCGCCATTAATGAGCGTGCTTCTTCTGAAAATTTAATGTCTTTTGCCATAATCCATATACCCCCTGATTTTAATAATCTATTGTCGTTTATTTATTAACATCATATATGCAGCTAGTATGCTTTACTATATATCTAGCTGCAGTTTATTTTTGATTTGAGATTATCCGATAATTGCTAATACGTCGCTTTCACGTAAAATTAAATATTCTACGCCGTCGTATTTCACTTCTGTACCTGAGAATTTCGAGAAGATAATTTCATCGTCTACTTTTACTTCAAGTGGAGCAAGAGTGCCGTTGTCAAGAACACGACCTGTACCTACTGCTACTACTTTACCAGTTTGTGGTTTTTCCTTTGCTGAGTCAGGTAATACAATACCGAATGCAGTTTTTTCTTCTACCTCAACAAGTTCAATAATGATGCGATCTCCTAATGGTCTTAACAAGTGAAACAACCTCCTACGTTTTTAAATTTAGCACTCTCTATTAAAGAGTGCTAACACAATTATTAGTTTAATGAATTCCCTTTTTTTTTGCAAGTCAGAACTATAAAAAATTTTGTTTTATTTCCAAATTCCTCTACAATATAGTTAATCGTTGTTTTTCTCATAAATAAGAAACATTGTGTCCTTTCTTATTTGTCTGCGTCATATAACTTACTTATAAAAAAAGAAAGAAGGTTACTCATCGTGACATCCAGTTCATCATCGAAGTTCAAAGCACGAAAGACCGCGCTTTATGTGTTGATCACGTATTTCGTTTGTCTACTCTCTGTAATCGTACTCAGAATTTCCCCAGAACTTCTAGAGTATCTATTAGAGTTTATTTCAGCTCCTACGAAACAAGAACAATTAATTAAACTTTCTGCATGGTGGTCTACTGCTTCCTTCGCAGTTGCTACTCTAATTAGCTTTCTCTTAATTCAGCGTGACAAGCACTTTTGGAATATTTTCAAAGGAGAAAAGGCTTCTATTGGTGCTTCCATTGGGTGGGGAATTATCGGGTTTTTCCTTGTATTTTTCGGTCAATCCATCGGTGCTTACATCGAGCTTGCATTAGGTATTGAAATGGGTTCTGAAAATACGGCAGACATTATGACCATCACAAAAGTTGCACCAGTGATGATCATTGCCACAGTATTACTCGGTCCTATTTTAGAAGAGCTTATTTTCCGTCGTGTTATTTTTGGTTCAATTGTTCAAAATTATAATTTTTGGATAGCAAGCATTATTAGTTCTTTCGTATTTGCTGCCATTCATATGGATTTCACGCATATTATTATATATGCGATTAGCGGAATGGTTTTCGCCTTCCTTTACTACAAAACGAAACGCTTACTAACATCCATCATCGCACATGTTTTATTAAATGGCTTCGTTACAGTCGTTCAAATGTATGCAGATACATTCCAACAAATCATTGATAATGCACCAAAGTGACTTTCAATCCGTTTTCATCACTAAAAAACGCTATCTCCTTATATTGGGAAATAGCGTTTTTATATGGTTTAAGAAATATTTAGTTATTCATTTGTTCCATTTGCCTACGTTGTTCCTCTAGTAATTGCTCTACTTGCATCGTTTGTGCAGCCTCTTGTTCCTCACGAATTCGTCGCTCCTCTGCCTCGACAAACTTGCGATAGCCGACGCGAGAAATCACAATACTCACTTCATAAAGAATAAATAATGGCACAGCTACGATTAAGTTTGATATAAAATCGGGCGGTGCTAAAAATGCAGCTAGTACAAATAAGACAAAGTACGAGTACTTACGGAACTTGACCATTAGTTCTGGATTCAATATGCCAATACGCGCTAAAAATAACGTGACGACAGGTAGTTGAAACACGATTCCAAACGGCACAACTAATGAAAACAGGAAATTAAAATATTCATTAATCCCAATAGTTTGCGTAATGCTTAAGTCGTTCGATAGTTTCATCATAAAATTCATCACATAAGGGAATAACACAAAGTATGAAAAACTAATCCCTGCAATAAATAATAGGAATGAATACGGGATATATTTGAGTGTCGCTTTACGCTCGGTTTCATGTAGGCCTGGTGTAATAAATGACCAAAGCTGATACAGTAATACAGGCGACGTAAAGACAAAAGACACAACAAACATTACTTTTAAAAATACCGCTAAAGGATCTGTCGGGTTAAAACCATGCAACTCAAATTGTGAAGCTTCATCACTATGCTGAATAAAGTGAATAATGGGCTCCGTTACAAAAAAACCACCAATCAAAGCAAGAATAAAGAAAATCGCTGTAACAAACAAGCGACTTCTTAATTCATTCAAATGTTCTATTACAGTTCTTTCTTCTGGATTCATTTTAAGACATCCTTAATTTACTTAGCTTGATTATTTTCGTTATCTTTATGTTCGATAACGGTAGCATTATTCTTCTTAACATCATCATCGTCTTCGCCCAAGCCTTTTGTCGCATTTTTGAATTCACGAAGCGTCGAACCCATTGCTTTACCTAACTCTGGTAACTTTTTTGGTCCGAAAATTAAAATTGCAACGACTCCTATAATAACTAGGCTTACTGGTCCAATCGCATTTAAATGCACAACCACGACAGCCACCTCCTCTATTATATGTACATTTTACCGTATCTATATCTTTTTGGCTAATAGTATTCATGAACAATTTGTTACTGATTTGAATTACGTACTAAATAAATGAGCGCTTGTAATTCCACGGATAAATCAATATTCATTAACTTAATTGTATCCGGAACAGCTAAACGAACCGGGGTGAAATTTAAAATTCCCTTTGCATTCATTTTAACGAGGCGGTCCGCCATATTTTGAGCAGAGCGTGACGATACCGTTAAAATAGCCAGTTCTGCACTAAATTCTTCATACATTTCCTCTAAACGATCTGGATGAAATACAGGAATATCACTAATCGTCGTTCCTTCATATGGCGCTTTTGTATCAAATGCAACAACAATTCGCGTATTATGATTCTTTTGGAAGTTGTATTTAAGTAAACCATGTCCTAAGTTTCCGACACCAATTAGTGCAACATTCATTGCCTCATCTTGGTCTAGTGTTTTACGGAAAAATTCGAGTAAGTGCTGTACTTCATAGCCGTAACCCTTTTTTCCAAGAGCACCAAAATAAGAAAAATCACGTCGAATGGTTGCAGAATCTATTTTCATTGCATCACTTAATTCCTGTGATGAAATTCGTTTCTTGCCTTCATTTGCAAAATTTTGCAAAAATCGATAATACAGAGGAAGTCTTTTCGTAGTTGCTTGTGGAATTTTTGTTTCTGGTTTCACACATTCTCCTCCTACATACTTTTGGAAATCGTTATAATCTTACTAAACCTATCGCCACAAGTAAAGTATCCACCGTTGCGTGTCCCCTCTTCATCCGATAAACTAGAGGGAAGAAATAGAGGTGTAAATATGATTACATTACAAGTAAATCAATTATATAAATCTTTTATTACCGACGAAATTTTAAGCGGTGTAAAGTTAGAAGTTCAGCATCGTGACCGCGTTGCACTCGTAGGACGTAACGGTGCCGGGAAATCAACTTTATTAAAAATTATTGCTGGGCAGATGAGCTATGATTCGGGTGAAATCATTATTCCAAAAGGCGTGCAGGTTGGCTATTTAGAGCAGCATGCGAAAATTGATTCCGAGCTGACAATTTGGGACGAAATGATGACCATTTTCAGCGTATTACGTGGACAAGAGCAAAAGTTGCGCCAATTAGAACAGCAAATGGCCGACCCAAGTATTTATGAAAATACCGAGCTTTATGCACGTGTAATGGCCGATTATGATCAGCTACAGCACGATTTCAAAGAAGCAGGTGGCTATCAATACGAGGCGGATACACGCTCGATTTTACATGGGATGCAGTTTTTCCCTGAAGATTATCCGAAACCCATTCAGTCACTTTCTGGTGGTCAGCGTACCCGCTTAGCATTAGCCAAATTATTACTTTCAAAGCCAGATTTACTCATTTTGGACGAGCCTACGAACCATTTAGATATCGAGACACTTTCTTGGCTAGAAGGCTTTTTAAAAGGCTATGAAGGCGCGATTTTAATCGTTTCGCATGACCGTTACTTCTTAGATCAAGTCGTATCTATTGTTTACGAAATATCCCGAACAAAAGCGTCAAAATTTACAGGGAACTATAGCGCTTATTTAGATGAAAAAGCGAAAAATTATGAACGTGATTTAAAAATGTTCGAACGTCAAGTTGATGAAAAGGCGAAACTCGAAACATTTATTCAAAAAAATCTCGCACGTGCCTCAACAACCAAAATGGCGCAATCTCGTCGCAAAGTGCTTGAAAAAACAGACTGGATGGACTCTCCTGATGGCGATGAGAAAAGTGCAAATTTCGGCTTTTCGATTGAGCGCCAAAGTGGGAACGATGTATTATCGATTGACGAGTTGGCAGTCGGTTATACCGATAAGGAGATTTCTAAAAATATTCAGCTACGCGTATTCCGCGAAGACCGCATCGCACTTGTCGGTCCAAACGGTGTTGGAAAGTCGACATTACTTAAAACGATTGTAAAAGATTTAGCCGCGCTCGCTGGTGACATTCGCTACGGCACAAATGTGCAAATTAGCTATTATGATCAAGAGCAAGCAAAGCTTCATTCGAATAAGCCTGTACTAAACGAACTATGGGATGAGTGGCCTTTAATGAATGAAAAGGATATTCGCAACATTTTAGGGCGCTTTTTATTTAGTGGGGATGATGTGGCCAAGCACGTCAATTCATTATCAGGTGGCGAAAAAGCACGACTCGCTTTAGCTAAATTAATGATGCAAAAAGCTAATTTCCTTGTACTGGACGAGCCTACCAACCATTTGGACTTAGATAGCAAGGAAGTTCTAGAAAATGCGTTAATTGATTATCCTGGAACATTACTTTTCGTTTCGCATGACCGTTATTTCATTAATCGTATCGCTACAAAAGTAGTAGAGCTATCTGGCACAGGTTCCTTCGAATATTTAGGGGACTACGATTATTATTTGGAGAAAAAACAAGAGCTTGAAGAATTAGCTGCAATGAAAGCTGCCGCGCTAGAAGCAAAAAATGTCACTGCTCCAGCTACGAAAACGACTTCTATGATTGATAAGGACGCGAAAAAACGCGAACGTCAAATCCGTCGTTCTATTGAGGAAATCGAAAAAAATATGATGACCCTCGATGAATCCATTGTGCTATTTGAGGAACAATTATGCGACCCAGAAATTTTTTCTGACCATGAAAAAACACTGGCCATTCAAACAGAGTTGAATGACACAAAAGAACAGCATGATACACTTGAAATGGAATGGCTCGAACTAAGCGAAGAACTCGAAAATTTATAAACTACTAAAAAAGGAGAACGTTGCATACATTATGCCAACGTTCTCCTTTTAATCTTCACTCATTGGACGCAATTACACCAAGCTGTAATTGGTTATTTTACATGAAAGCCCTTTAACATTTGTAACTTTTGATAAGCCGTATACGCTCCGTAAGCCCAGCCAAAGAATACAGTTGTTAATGTAGCAATAATTAAGTTTAGTAATGTATAAATTGGCTTCATCGGTGAACGGAATTTCCGTAAACGAAATGGCTGACGGTCCCCTTTGCGAATACTATTAAAAATATCGACGATTTGACGTCGCCCGTATACAATCGCAAGTGGATAACAACTAATCGCCGCTAACAAAAATAACCCATTAAAGGATGCTACATATAGTCCTAATTGCACCAAGTTTAACAGAAACAGAACAACGATTGCCAATAGCACACCACCAATCAAAAGCATTCGCATCTTATTACGTTCTTTTAAATAATTCATACAAGAACCTCCTTTTATTGTGTGTGAGCTGATCTTCTCTTATAAACTATTATTCCATTTGATTTACTATTCCATGCCATTAACAGATTCAAACCTACTATCGCTAAGTTTCGTCATATATCTTGGTCAATATACAATTTTCCAACAAAAATCTCCACAATTTTATACACAAAACAAATGCAGTCGTATCAACATATCAACAGACTTTTCCACACTGTCCACAGTTTTAGATTTTATTCTATGTAGTTACCTGTGTAAAAACCAATACTATATATAGATAAATCACATGTTATGCACAAGTTATCCACAAATTGTGCATAAGTACGCATGTTCGCAATTGATTTTGTGGGTATGTGAATTGTTTTGTGGATAATTTTTCAGAAAAATTCTTCTTTAATACAAATGGCTACGTAAACAACAATTTTTTTACTAAAAATACGTATTTCGCGTTCTTATGCTATTTCAAAAAAACAAAAGCATAAGTAACTGTGATTTAAATTCACAGTATTACTTATGCTAACCATTTCTATACTATTTTACCCAATTCGTTAATTCCATACCTGGTCGACCGTTCATCGCTAAGTTCCCACGAATGCCTGCCCCGTACATTTGATAAGCAGCTGCACCAATCATAGCCGCATTATCCGTACATAATTTTAATGGTGGCACGTAAAACGGAATACCTTCTTCAGTAAATGTTTGTTCTAAAGATGTACGTAATCCCTTATTCGCAGAAACGCCTCCCGCAGCAATTACTTGTTTTACCTCATATTGACGAGCTGCGCGCAATGTCTTCGCTGTTAACACTTCCACAACACTATCTTGGAAGCCTTTTGCAACTTGTGTTGGAATAATTTCTTCCCCACGTTGATCCATATTATGCTTATAGTTAATCACCGCTGATTTTAATCCACTAAAGCTGAAATCATATGAACCCTCTTCCAACCAAGCACGTGGAAATGATACCGCTTCTGTCGCTTCATGGGCTAAACGGTCAATATGCGGTCCACCTGGATATGGCATATTTAACACACGCGCTACTTTATCATACGCCTCTCCTGCTGCATCATCACGCGTTTCACCAATAACCTCAAATGACCCATGCTCCTTCATTAAAACAAGCTCAGTATGTCCTCCAGACACGACGAGCGCTAATAAAGGAAATTCCATTGGTTGCACTAAAGCATTTGCATAAATATGCCCTGCAATATGATGCGTTCCAATAAGCGGCAAGCCATGCACAAAGGCAAATACTTTCGCTGCATTAATTCCAATTAGCAATGCCCCTACTAAGCCAGGACCTTCCGTTACAGCTACCGCTGATAATTGCTGTGGCGTCATTTCAGCTTGTTTTAAAGCTTCCTCAAGTACAAGTGTTACTTGCTCTACATGATGTCGTGATGCAATTTCAGGTACTACTCCTCCAAATCGTTTATGACTCTCGATTTGTGATGATACAACATTTGAAATAATTTCCGTACCGTTTTTTATAATTGCTGCGGCTGTTTCGTCACAGCTTGTTTCTATTGCTAATATATAGTTATCCATTATAAGTTCACCCACATTACTAAAGCATCTTCTTGGTTATCCGTATAGTAGTTTTTGCGAATACCACCATCTTGAAAACCAAGCTTGCGATATAAATTTTGTGCAACCACATTTGTAACACGTACTTCTAAGCTCATCACTTCCATATTGGCCGCTTTGGCAATATGTATAGCCTCTCGCATGAGACCTTCACCCATTCCTTGTCCTCGTACAGCATCCACAACCGCCACATTTGTAATTTGTGCGGCATCAATTACTAGCCACATCCCACAAAAACCAACAATCGTATGTTGCTCATCTTCCGCCACTAAATAATGTGAGAATTGATTTTCCGATATTTCATAGTAAAAGGAATCCAATGTCCATGGTGATGGAAACGTAGCTTGTTTAATCGCATGAACCGCTTCTACATCTGCAATGGTCATTTTTCGATAATTGACCATTAGAGTTGTCCCTTCTTCTGTTCCTTTAACCAATTCGCTTCAGCTTCTGCAATTCGGCGATATTGTGGAACAAATGCATGCGTTGCTTCAATAGAAGGTAATTTTTGCTGTTGTGCTATTGCAATCAACTCAGAAGCTCGTGGCAAATCAAGTGTACTTGGGACATGTAACGCATTTTCACCAAGCACCTCCTGCATTTTATCAAAATAAACTTCTACATCAGTCCCTACAAATAGCACCGGTTTTTGTAATGCTTTTAATTTTTCTAGCAGCCCATCAATATGATCATGGTAGTCTTCAATCACTGTATTTAATTGTGCCCCGTTATATACACCTGCATATACATTTTGGCGACGTGCATCAAATAGCGCACAAATAACCGCATCCGACATTTTTACATTCGCTGCTAATGCCTTCAAGCTTGAAACACCTACTAACGGCTTTTGTATAGCCCAAGCAAATGTTTTTGCTAATGTCACACCTATACGCACACCTGTATAAGAACCTGGGCCCTCTGATACCGTTACCGCATCAATTTCAGCTGGTGTAATACCTGCCTTACTTAACACTTCTTCAATTGCAGGCATGGCACCAACAGAATGCGTTAATTTTATATTTTGCACAACTTCAGCTAGTACTTTGCCATCCTTCACTACAGCGATAGATAATGGCGCATTTGCTGTTTCAATTCCTAACCAAATCATTTCAATAACTCCTCACAAAGTTGGATATATTTTGTGCCCACCGGTTTAAAAGTAAACTTCCGAGCATCTTCATCAATTCTTGTAATTTCTATCGCTAAGCGCTCTTTTGGTAAATCCTCTTCAATTAGATGTGCCCATTCCACAACCGTCACAGCATCCCCATAAAAGATTTCATCCCAGCCTAAATCTTCATCGCTATTTTCCAAACGATACACATCTAAATGATTTAATGGGAGGCGTCCCTCATACTGTTTCATAATCGTAAACGTCGGGCTATTGACTGTGCGCGTTATCCCTAAGCCCTTTGCAAAGCTTTGCGTAAATGTCGTTTTACCCGCCCCTAGATCCCCTTCAAGCGTAATTGTATATTGTGCTTCCACTAACTGTGCTAACTTCATCGCAAGCTGCTGCGTTTCTTCTAACACATTAATTTGTTTCTCGTATATCATGTTATTGCTTCCTTCCCATAAACTCGATTACCTCTAGTTTACTTGAACTGAGCTAAATGTTCAAAATGAATCACTTCAAACCATTTTTGTCCACAAGTAAAGGTGCTATCTCTCCTAAAAGAGATAACACCTTATCGATTTGAGTTTCCTTTTCTTTTAACAATCTCTGTTCTAATTAATTCGCCATTTTCAAAATGAATTTGATACCCTTTTGTTAAAAGGATTTCATCGTTCCATTCATAAATACTTTCGTTCATTTTAACACCGGGTCCCCCTACGATTTTAACTACATCGATATAGTTCATACCTTTTACTAACTTACTGTATTCATTCTCATTCATATATCTTTGCCATCTATACGTGTTATGTTCCTCAATTTCTGTAATTTCATCTACACATACTACAACTTTCACTATGATTAATCCAAAGAGACAAATCCCTAAAATTATAGCTATCCATATACGATTCATCTCCATCCCTCCTAAGTGCGCCACTAAACTTTTCCCCTTAAGAGAATAATCAAAACCATGATTGTTTTTCCTGATTTCACACAATTAATTTGGTAAGATTCGGTCAGACATGAAGGTGTATTCTTAGCATATTCGGTTCGCTCTTCATCCGTGAATTGTTTTATAAATTATGAGGTATCGAGAAGCTATTTGAAATTCCGTTGGCACAATCAATTACATCGTTGCTAATTTTAATACAGCTTTCTTCTACACAAGCTCGAAAAGGTCTCTTTTAAAATTTGTATCATCTAGCCTAAGTTCATCTTTTTCTACTAAAGACAATTAATTTAAAGCAAAAAAAAAGCCTTTATGAGATCATTCTCATAAAAACTAAATAAAATGGCGGTCCCGACCGGGATCGAACCGGCGATCTCCTGCGTGACAGGCAGGCATGTTAACCGCTACACCACGGGACCATTTTTATATATCTTTTGGACATTTATTAATATACCATACACTTTAATAATGTGCAATACTTTTCACTAAAATTAAAAAATAATATCAATTGCTCCTTAAAGTACTATATAGAATCCGCCGAGGCTTGGGCCAACGCGATGTTGTTTAATCAGGCGTTGCCGCACGATGCGGCGTCCCTAGCCTAGATTTGAACCAATACTGAATAAGTTAGCATATTTCGGCATTCTTCCCCCCACTTATAGAAGTAGGGAAGAATGCTGAATCAAGTTAAACAAAATCTTTTATCCCTTTGATGTAAGTTTTCTAATAGAGATTGATATGCTAGTTTTGGCTGGTTATTATGCACATGAGGCACACAGAAAAGTTAACACAATCCTATTGGTCATTTTGGTGTTGCCACACAACATGGCGTTCTTAGCCTAAGTACCATGTTTACTGTTCTAAAATCTACTTTATTAACTCCGTAGCTGCGATGGCTTTTTAATAATTATGTAGTTACCACTATCTGCATACTAGCGGCTATTAAAATAAAAGAGTAATTTTGATTTTTTGTTTTATAGACAAAAAAAATTCCACTGAGAAATCAGTGGAATTAAATGTGCGAAGCGATGTCCTACTCTCACAGGGGGAAGCCCCCAACTACCATCGGCGCTAAAGAGCTTAACTTCCGTGTTCGGTATGGGAACGGGTGTGACCTCTTTGCCATCATCACTTCACTATGAAAGATTGCTCTCTCAAAACTGGATAAACGTTTCATTGAATTTGTGCAATAAATTGTGGTTAAGTCCTCGACCGATTAGTATTCGTCAGCTCCATATGTCGCCACACTTCCACCTCGAACCTATCTACCTGATCGTCT
>NZ_JBNNMF010000022.1:0-79773 GCF_050272495.1 Solibacillus cecembensis
ATAAAAAAACACCTCCTAATTGAATTTTAGGTATCTAAACCCGAATTCAATCGAAGATGCTTTTTTTATTTGTCTATACTTTTGGGGTCAGTCCCTTATAATCGGGTAGCCTTTCATATTTGCTCTAAAACTAATTGTTTTAAGTAAGCTTTGCGCCTTTCCACATGAATGTGAAAATGGTTGTTAAGATTAAGATAATTAAACCAGCGATAAACGGAAGTAAAATTCGAATATCGTAAAGGGCACCTGCAAGAAGTGGTCCTAAAATATTTCCGATACTCATATAGGCATTGTTCATCCCCATCGCAAAACCTTGTTCATTTCCTGCTAATTTTGAAATCAACGTTGTTAGAACAGGTCGTAAAATGGAAGTCGCAAGGAAAATCATTAATGAGATAGCAAAGAACATTTCATACGTTCCTGCAAGAATGGCCAGTAAAAAGCCAACTGCTGTCACGATTAAAAATAGTTTCAAAACATTTACTTCGCCGATTAACTTTACAATGCGGTCTACAACGAAAAGCTGCATAATGACACCAACTAATCCTGTTGCGGTAATCATAAAGGCAATTTGTTGTGGTGTGGCTCCGAATTGATCGTTCACATATAAGCCAAGCACCGTTTCATAGGACATTAATCCGAAACTCATAATAAGTGTAATAACTAATGGAATGAAGAATGGTTTTTTCACCGATAAAAGTACGTCTTTTATCATCGATTGATTTGGCTCGTTCGACATTTCCATCTTTTCACTTAAACTTTCAGGCAATGTAAAGTAGGATACGACAAATGCTAATAATCCAACGATTGCTGAAACAAGTAATGGTGCTTTTAAACCGTAATCAGCTAAAAAACCACCAATACCAGGTCCGATAACGATACCTAAAGACATTGCTGCTGAAATAAAGCTATTTCCTTTCGCACGTTGATCCATTGTCGTAATATCAGCAACGTAAGCATAAATTGCTGGGATTAAAAGTGCACAGCCGATACCACCGATTGCTCGTGAAATATATAGTAAAACAATAGAATCTGCAAAATAGAACATAAACATCGAGATAGCTAATATAAGTAATCCGGCATTAATAAGCGGGCGACGTCCATATTTATCTGCCCATTTCCCACCAATCGGAGAAACTAAAAATTGAGCGAAAGCAAAAATCGCGATAATTAACCCTGCTGCAGTTCCACCTTGTCCGATATCTTTTAAGTAAGCTGGAATGATTGGAATGATAATCCCAAAGCTCCCGACTGCAATAAACATATTTAACATTAATAATGCTAATTTTTTTCGTTGATCTGAAGTCATATAAAATCCTTTCGTAATACATAAATTTGCGCATAGTAACCCATTGTATTACGGATTGATACCAATGACAAATTTAAAGATTGATAGAAAATTTCCATCTTTATAAAGAGATTTAGTGAAAAAAAAAGCGAATCTAAAAGAAATCCTTTTAGACCCGCTTTTTCGTTGTATTAAGCTTGTGCGTTTAAAAACTCTTCCACTTGTGCAGGAGATTTTGCGTTTGCACTGTGTAGGTGAGCTAATTTCTCGCTATTTTGGAAAATTAATAATGAAGGAATCCCCATTACTTGATACTTCTCCGCTAATTCAGGGAAGTTATCGCGGTTAATTGAATACCAGTCATATTGAGCGTACTCTTCAATAATTGGATCGATAAACATATCCATGCGTGTGCAGTCTGGGCACCAACCAGCGAAAAACTTAAGTAATACTTTTTTGTCTGTACCTGTTAATTCGTTAAATTGTTCAATTGTTGTAATTTCTTGCATTTTAATCACGCTCCTTTTGCCCATTCTACACAGAAAAGGGAATTGGGAAAAGGAATTCAACTCCAAAACAGCACTTGTTCTAGCTAATACTAAAGTAGAATAATAAATAATTAGAAAATTCAAAGAAAATTATTGCGAAAATTACCAATATAAACTACACTAAGAACAGAAAAGATGTTTGAAGTTTTTTTTTCACTTAAAAATGAATGATTGTTCATTCAAGGGTAAAAGGGGGAAGTGCTTGTGTCTTACAAAGTTCAAAAAGCAGCCGTATTAGGTTCAGGGGTAATGGGGTCAGGTATAGCAGCACATTTAGCAAATATCGGGATTCCTACATTATTATTAGACATTGCACCAAAAGAGTTAACGGACGCGGAAATTGCAAAGGGATTAACGTTTGATTCCAAAGCGGTGAAAAACCGATTCGCTAATGGAGCAATGCAAAAATTATTAAAACAAAAGCCAGCGCCACTTTCGGCAAAGAATAATTTAGCGCTTATTACACCGGGGAATTTCGATGATGATTTAGACAAATTAAAAGATGTTGATTGGATCATCGAAGTTATTGTAGAAAACTTAGATATTAAAAAAGGATTATTTGAAAAAATTGATGCAATCCGTAAACCAGGCACAATTATTTCATCCAATACATCAGGGGTAAGCATTAATGCAATGGCGGAAGGACGTTCAGAAGATTTCCAAGCACATTTCCTTGGCACGCACTTCTTCAACCCGCCACGTTATTTAAAATTATTAGAAGTCATTCCGTCAAATACGACGAAGCCAGAAGTTGTAAGCTTTATGCAACAATTTGGTGAAGATGTCCTTGGTAAAGGGGTCGTCATTGCAAAAGATACACCAAACTTTATCGCCAACCGTATCGGTACGTACGGCTTACTTGTAACGATGCAGGAAATGATAGCCCGCAATTATACAGTCGGTGAGGTTGATTCGGTAACGGGTACACTGATCGGTCGTCCAAAATCAGCTACATTCCGTACGTTAGATGTTGTAGGGTTAGATACGTTTGTCCATGTATCAAAAAATGTGTATGACCAAACAACTGGTGAGGAACAGGCTGTTTTTGAAGAATCACCAATTCTAAAAAGAATGGTTGAAAATGGCTGGTTAGGCGCAAAGACAGGTCAAGGTTTCTTCAAAAAAGAAGGAAAAGAGATTTTACAATTAAATTTATCGACATTGCAATATGAGCCATCGAAAAAATTAGTAGCTCCTTCATTAGAAATGGCAAAGCAAGCAAAAGGACCAGGTGGCAAATTAAAAACATTAATTTATGCCAATGACCGTGTGGGAGAACTTTTATGGAATTCATTTGCACCGACATTAATTTACTCAGCAAAACTGACAGGTGAAATTGCGGATGACATTGTAGCAATTGATAATGCGATGAAATGGGGCTTCGGCTGGGCACAAGGACCATTCGAAATGTGGGATGCCATTGGTGTTGAAAAATCTGTTGCCAAAATGAACGAAGAAGGACGCGAAATTCCTGCCTTTGTTACAAATCTATTAAATAATGGATACTCAACATTCTACTCGGAAATTGATGGAGATCTAGTTTACTTCAATGGAGCGGAATATGTAAAAGTTCCGGTAAATGAAAAAGCAATTGATTTAAGACGTTATAAGAAAAAACATGGGGTCATTAAATCGAATGCAGGTGCTAGTTTAATAGATTTAGGAGATGGTATTGCATTATTAGAATTCCATTCACAATCCAATGCCATTGGTTTAGATATTATCCAAATGATCAATTTCGCGATTGACGAAGTGGAGAAAAACTATAAAGGTCTCGTAATCGGAAATCAAGGTAAAAACTTCTGTGTCGGTGCGAACCTCGGCATGATTTTAATGGAGGCACAGGATGATAATATTTTTGAACTTGATTTTGTAATCCGTTCCTTCCAACAGGCGATGCGCCGAATTAAATATAGTGTAAAACCAGTCGTGGCAGCACCTTTCCAAATGACGCTAGGTGGCGGTGCGGAAGTTTGTTTACCTGCTGCACATATTCAAGCATCGGCGGAAACGTACATTGGCTTAGTAGAAGTCGGTGTTGGCCTAATTCCAGGTGGTGGCGGAAATATCGGTCTATATGAGAAGTTCCTAAAGGGCTTACCAAATGGCGTGGATATGGACTACCAAACGATTGCCAATAAAGTATTTGAAACTGTTGCACTTGCGAAAGTATCAGCTTCAGGAGATGAAGCGCGTGAAAATAATTTCTTAGACTTTGCTGACGGAATTTCCGTTAATCCAGATCACCTAATTTATGATGCCAAGCAAGCAGCATTAGCACTTGCAAACGCGGGCTATACAGCACCAATGAAAAAGGCTGTGAAAGTAGTCGGGGCACCGGGTTATGCAACGTTATTACT
This sequence comes from Solibacillus cecembensis, assembly GCF_050272495.1. Taxonomy (NCBI): domain Bacteria; kingdom Bacillati; phylum Bacillota; class Bacilli; order Caryophanales; family Caryophanaceae; genus Solibacillus; species Solibacillus cecembensis. The sequence continues at coordinate 4,197 of NZ_JBNNMF010000022.1, forward strand.
AGGTGCACAAGGGATGTATGATTCTGGATTTATTAGTGAGCATGATTTGAAAATTGCTAAAAAGCTTGCATATGTCATTGCAGGTGGCTTAGTACCATATGGAACAGAAGTTTCGGAAGACTATTTATTAAATCTTGAAAAAGAAGCATTTTTAAGTTTAGTAGCCGATCAAAAATCACAAATGCGTATGCAGCACATGCTTGTAAAAGGTAAGCCATTACGTAACTAATATTTCATGTTTAGTGGCAATTGGAGTCACTAGCTTATAACAAGGGGGATACATCATTATGCGTGAAGCTGTTATCGTTGCAGGGGCGAGAACACCAATTGGGCGTGCAAAAAAGGGAACACTTGCAAATACTCGTCCGGATGATTTTGGTGCAGTAGTAGTAAAGGAAACGTTAAAACGTGCGGGCTATGAAGGTCCGATTGATGATTTAATTATGGGCTGCGCGATGCCTGAAGCGGAGCAAGGGATGAATGTTGCGCGATTAGTTGGTGCGTTGGCAGGCTTGCCAGATACAACACCAGCTTTGACGGTTAACCGTTTCTGTTCGTCAGGTTTACAAACAATTGCTTATGCTGCGGAAAGAATTATGCTTGGCCACTCAAAAGCGATTATCGCGGGTGGTACAGAATCGATGAGTATGATTCCAATGACAGGAAATACAGTTCGTTTAAATCCGAAGCTAGCAGAAGAAGCACCTCAATACTATATTGGTATGGGGCATACAGCGGAAGAAGTCGCAAAGCGTTACAATGTGAGCCGTGAAGAGCAAGATGCTTTCGCAGTGCGCTCGCATGAATTAGCTGAAAAAGCGATTAAAGAAGGCAAATTCCTCGACGAAATTGTACCGGTTGAAGTCATTGAGTACACAGTTGACGATAATAATAAACTACAAGAAAAGAAAGTGATTTTCGATACGGATGAAGGGGTACGTCCGGGCACTTCAATGGAGGGTTTAGGAAAATTACGTCCAGCTTTCCATGTTAAGGGATCTGTTACAGCGGGAAATGCATCTCAAACATCAGATGGTGCAGCAGCAGTGTTAGTGATGGACCGTGAAGAAGCAGAGAAGCAAGGCATTCAGCCACTTGCCAAGTTTTTAGGCTTTGCAGTTGGCGGAGTGCCACCGGAAGTAATGGGAATTGGTCCAATTGTAGCCGTTCCGAAAGCGTTAAAAATTGCTGGTTTAACACAAGACCAAATCGACCTTTGGGAAATTAATGAAGCATTCGCATCACAATCGATCCAAGTAGTACGTGAACTTGGCATTGATATTGATAAAGTGAATGTCAACGGTGGTGCCATTGCATTAGGCCATCCACTTGGCGCAACAGGTACGATTTTAACGGTGAAGCTTATTAATGAATTAAAACGACGCGGCGGCAAATATGGTGTCGTGACGATGTGTATCGGCGGCGGAATGGGTGCAGCGGGCGTATTTGAAGTACTTTAACTTCTTTCAGCAGTTGTCTTAACAACCGCTGAAAGAAGTTAAGCCTCCGGCGGATGTCACGGAATCGGAAAGGAGTTCTTTTAAGGATGTTAGCCTAAGTTCGTCGCATCCATGCGACAACGGCTAACTGACCTGCATCGTGCAGGCCCAAGCACAAAGCCGATTCCAGACGAAAATATGCCGAGGCATATTTGATTAAAATATTTTTGACTTAGCTATTTCCAATCACAAAGACCTTAGGGGAGGAATTTATCATGGAACAAACAACAAACATTATTAAAGGTGGCGGCTTCTTAATCGAGGACGTTGAAATCGATCGTGTCATTACGCCAGAGGATTTTACAGATGAACAAAAAATGATTGCACAAACAACTCAGGACTATGTAACAAACGAAGTATTACCAGTCGTTGAAAATTTAGAAAATCATGAGTTCGAGCATTCAGTACGCTTATTAAAAACAGCAGGGGAGCTAGGTTTACTTGCAGCGGATGTACCAGAAGAATATGAAGGGCTTGGTTTAGATAAAATCTCTTCTGCACTTATCGCAGAAAAAATGTCGGTAGCAGGTGGTTTCTCGATTACACATGGTGCGCATGTTGGAATCGGTTCATTACCAATCGTATTATTCGGGAATCATGCACAAAAATCTAAGTATTTACCGAAGTTAGCTTCAGGTGAGTTAATTGCTGCCTATGCATTAACGGAGCCGGGCTCAGGTTCAGATGCATTAGGTGCAAAAACGACAGCGAAATTAAACGCAGCGGGCACGCATTACATCTTAAATGGTGAAAAGCAATGGATTACAAATGCAGGCTTTGCAGATGTCTTCGTAGTTTACGCGAAAATTGATGGTGAAAAGTTCACGGCATTCATTGTAGAACGCGCATACAAGGGCGTTTCGGTTGGTCCAGAAGAGAAGAAAATGGGGATTAAATCATCTTCAACTCGTACATTAATTTTAGAGGATGCAGAAGTACCAGTAGAAAACTTATTAGGTGAAATTGGTCGTGGCCATATTATTGCCTTCAATATTCTAAATGTAGGACGTTACAAACTTGGGGTAGGTACGGTTGGGGGTTCAAAGCGTGCATTTGAGCTTGCGGTAGCGTATACAAATCAACGTCAACAATTCAAAACACCAATTTCAAGTTTTAACTTAACGAAAGAAAAGTTAGCGACAATGGCATCACATATTTATGCATCGGAGTCTTTAAACTATCGTACAGTTGGTTACTTCGAAGATCGCTTAAGCCAGTTATCAGATGAAGAACAAAAAGATGGTATGGCAGTTGCAGGTGCCATTGCTGAGTACGCTATTGAATGTTCGATTGCGAAAGTATTCGGTTCAGAAACATTGGATTATGTGGCAGATGAAGCAGTACAATTACACGGTGGCTATGGCTTTATGGCTGAATATGAAGTAGAGCGTATTTACCGCGATTCACGTATTAACCGTATTTTTGAAGGAACAAATGAAATTAACCGCATGATTGTACCGGGTACATTCATGAAGAAAGCATTAAAAGGTGAATTACCGCTATTACAAGTAGCGCAAGACTTACAAAACGAATTATTAATGCTAATGCCTGAAGAAATTGGCGACGCAGCATTAGAACAAGAAAAATATTTAGTGAAAAACGCGAAGAAAATTGCGGTTCTTGCAGCGGGCGCGGCAGCACAACGTTTTGGTGCTAAACTAGATCAAGAGCAAGAAGTTTTGGTGAACATCGCAAATATTGCGAACCAATTATATGCAATGGAATCAGCGGTAATCCGTACGCAAAAAGCAATCGCGCGTGATGGTGAAGAAAAGGCGGCACAAAAAATTCTTTATACGCAAATTTTCTGCCAAGAAGCATTTGCAGAAATCGAAAAAGAAGCAAAAGAAACACTACTTGCGACAGTTGAAGGGGATGCAGGACGTATGATTTTATCTGCATTACGTAAATTAACACGTAATAATCCGTACAACTTAATTCCGAAAAAACGTGAAGCATCAGTGAAATTAATTGAAGCTGCTAAGTATGTTGTATAACCTATAAATGAGAATCGGATGTGGGACGCCGCATCCGATTTTTGAATTGTGTATGCGAATCCGTTACAATAGTGGAAAATAGATTGTAAAAAAGGAGCACTTTCATGACAATTCAATTGATTCAATATCCAAAATGTACAACTTGCAAAAAAGCACAAAAATGGTTCGATGAAAATGGGATTACATACGAAAATAGAAATATCGTTGAACAAACACCTTCTGTGGAGGAATTAGAATCGATTTATAAAGCGAGTGGCTTGCCTTTGAAGAAATTTTTCAATACATCTGGCATAAAGTATCGAGAGCTTGGCTTGAAGGATAAGTTGGAAACAATGACTGAAGAGGAGCAACTAGCATTACTTGCATCGGATGGTATGTTGATTAAAAGACCGCTTGTTACAGATGGTAAAAATTTAACATTAGGATTTAAGGAGTCTGACTTCTTAGAAACTTGGAAATAAACCGTGTAACATATTGAATTTCCGAACGATTTATGGCAAACTGAACATGAATATACTACATATTACTTGGAGGGATTTTCATGAACACACCGAAAGAATTGAAATATACTAAAGAGCACGAATGGGTAAAAATTGAGGATGGCAAAGCAACAATCGGTATTACGCACTTTGCACAATCTGAACTTGGCGACATCGTATTCGTTGAGCTTCCAGAAGCTGGCGACGATATTACAAAAGACCAACCATTCGGTAGCGTAGAATCTGTTAAAACAGTTTCAGAATTATATGCACCACTTTCAGGTAAAGTTGTATCAGTAAACGAAGAGTTATCTGACAATCCTGAGTTTGTTAACGAATCTCCATATGAGCAAGCATGGATGGTTGTTATCGAATTAACAAATGATGCTGAGTTAGAAGAATTAATGGATGCAGACGCATACACGCAATTAACTGAGCAATAATAATCCGTACGCTAAAATCTGTTTATGCAGGTTTTGGCGTTTTTTTTCATTTCAATACTATTGGAGGGGTTCCGAATGGAGAAATGTATTATCGTAGAAGGGCGGTCAGATAAACTTCAAATTGCCCCTTTACTAGCTGAACACGTTGTGATACTTTGTACGAATGGCACGATAAGTGAAGATGAATTAATTGCATTATTAACGCCGTACGAGCAATATGAAATGGTCACGATGTTCGATGTTGATAAAAATGGAGAGAAATTGCGCAAGTTGATGAATCGTACTTATTCTGAAGCACAGCATTTAATAATTCCAAAGCAATATATTGAAGTGGCTGAGACACCAGCGCCTATTTTAATTGAACTTCTTAAAGATGCGAAATTTTTAGTAAAAGAAGGATGACGGTAGTATGGATCAATGGACGAAAGAACAATGGATAGAGCAGGTACAAAGTGGAGAGCAATGTGCCTTTTATTTATATACACCACTATGTGGGACATGTGATGTAGCGTCAAAAATGTTAACAGTAATTGAGAATTTATTACCGGATGTGCCGATTGGAAAGGCGAATATTAACTATTTAGGTGATTTTGCCATGGAGATGCAGGTAGAAAGTGTCCCGTGTTTAATCATTGCGAATAATGGGGAAATCCAAGAAAAAATATATGCATTTCAATCCGTACCTTTTTTATATACATTGTTAAAAAAAGATTGACGTTCCTAATTTCACGTGATAGAGTATCATTTATAACAAAAAACTTAATAGCGTTACTCTTATAAAGAGAGGCGGAGGGAAGTGCCCTATGAAGCCCGGCAACCAGCATCGTATGATGAAAAGGTGCCAAATCACACAAAGTTTAAAGTTTAACTTTGAGAGATGAGAGAACGGTTCAACATAAATATGTGAAAACCTTTCTACTTGTCGTCGTAGAAAGGTTTTTTTGTTTTTTAAACAGTTTGAAAATTAAGTGAAACTGCTCGCGCGAAAAAAGGTATTTTGCAAATAACGAATCAGTTATTTCAAATAAAGGAGTTCAAAAAATGATTGACTTACAAAATATATCGAAAATTTATAAGACGAAAAACGGTGAACTAAAAGCTGTAGACCAAGTAAACTTATCGATTAAGCAAGGTGAAATTTACGGTATTATCGGTTACAGTGGTGCTGGTAAAAGTACGATGATTCGACTATTAAATGGTTTAGAAAAACCAACAGTTGGTTCAGTCATTATAAATGGCAACGATATTTCAAAAGCTTCTGGAAAAAAATTACGAGATGCAAGGCAAAAGATCAGCATGATTTTCCAACATTTCAATTTACTTTGGTCGCGTACTGTGGAAGAAAATATTGCCTTTCCACTTGAAATTGCAGGAGTTTCAAAAGAACAACGAGCAAAACGTGTAGAAGAACTAATTGAGCTTGTTGGACTAGCAGGTCGAGGGAAAGCGTATCCTTCACAGTTATCAGGTGGTCAAAAGCAACGTGTCGGAATTGCCCGCGCACTTGCCAATAATCCGGAAGTTTTACTAGGTGACGAGGCAACATCTGCACTGGACCCAGAAACGACGGATTCAATTTTAGAACTGTTACTTGATATAAATAAAAAAATAGGATTGACGATTGTACTCATTACACACGAGATGCATGTTATCCGAAAAATTTGTGACCGTGTTGCCGTAATGGAAGCGGGTAAAGTAGTGGAGCAAGGCGAGGTTCTCCAAGTATTCCAAAATCCTCAAGCACCGATTACGAAAAACTTTATGGCGCAAATATCTGGAGAAACACAAGAAATACAAGCGTCACTTGAGCAAATTTTAGCCAACTATCCATCAGGGAGAATTGTAAAGCTAGGCTTTGTCGGTCAAACAACAGAGCAACCTGTTATTTCACAAATCATTAAGCAATTTGATATTGTCGTGAATATTGTACATGGCAAAATTTCAAATACGACAAGTGGCCCGCTCGGTACATTGTTTGTTCATATTGAAGGATCGAATGACCAAATTAACGCCGCTTTAGAAGTACTTGCGCAACATAAAGTTCAAACGGAGGTGATTGGACATGATTGAACAATTATTTCCGAATGTAGATTGGGCAAAGATGCTCGATGCAACATATGAAACGATTTATATGACGGTTATCGCAACCGCCGTGACATTTGTACTTGGTTTAATCATCGGAATTGTCCTATTTTTAACGAGTGATAATCAGCTATGGGCAAATAAAATCGTCCATTTCCTAACGGGGTCAGTCGTGAATATTTTCCGTTCGATTCCATTTATCGTATTAATTATTTTACTCATCCCATTCACGAAATTTTTACTTGGCACAATTCGAGGTGCCAATGCGGCATTACCAGCACTAATTATTGGTGCAGCCCCGTTCTATGCGCGGATGGTGTTGATCGCATTGCGTGAAATTGATAAAGGTGTGATTGAGGCAGCTCGTTCAATGGGGGCAAAAACGTCGACAATTGTATGGAAGGTACTCATTCCAGAAAGTTTGCCAGCATTGATTTCGGGTCTTACAGTAACGGCTGTTGCACTTGTAGGTTACACAGCGATGGCAGGGATTATTGGGGCAGGTGGACTGGGTACATCAGCATTTTTAGATGGCTTCCAACGTAACCGCCAAGACGTAACATTCGTGGCAACCGTTTTAATTTTAATCATCGTATTTATTATTCAGTATATTGGTGATGTCATTACCACAAAAGTAGATAAACGATAGTTCATGGCTCAAGCCGTAATTATAGAAAATACGTTTTGCATTATTTCTAACGATCATAACAGACGCGCGCTTTATAAAAGTGCCTTTCTGTAATGTCTAATGACTGAAAATAGGGAATGTTATGTGAAACGATAAAAAGAAAAAGGTAGGTAGGAGAAAATGAAAAAATTATTATCAAGTGTTTTATTAGGAGCATCAGTATTAGCTTTAGCAGCATGTAGTTCAGATGAAGAAACATTAATAGTAGGTGCTTCAAATACACCGCATGCAGTTATTTTAGAGCAAGTAAAACCAATTTTAAAAGAGCAAGGTATTGAACTTGAAATTGAACCTTATACAGATTATGTTTTACCAAACCAAGATCTTGACTCAGGTGATATAGATGCTAACTTCTTTCAACATATTCCGTATTACGAAGGGCAAATTGCAGATTTCGACTATGACTTTGCAAATGCGGGCGAAATTCACATTGAGCCAATCGGAATTTATTCGAAAAAATATAAAACATTAGAAGAACTTCCAGAAGGTGCTTTAGTATTACTATCAAATTCTGTATCTGATCACGGTCGTATGCTGTCATTACTTGAAGCAAAAGGATTAATCACACTTGCAGATGGTATTGATAAAACAAAAGCTGAAATTAAAGATGTTAAAGAAAATCCAAAAAACTTGAAATTTGATTACAATACAGCTCCAGAACTTTTAGTGCAAATGTACGAAAATGACGAGGGTGATGCAGTATTAATCAACTCAAACTTTGCAATTGATAATGGCATTAACCCATTAGAAGATTCAATCGCAATTGAATCAAGCGATGAGTCACCATATGTAAACATTATTGCAGTGCAATCAAAAGATAAAGATTCAAAAGAAATTAAAGCGTTAGTGGACGCTTTACATTCAAAAGAAGTGCAAGACTTCATTTTAGAAAATTGGGGCGGTTCAGTCGTACCAGTTACAAAATAATTGAAAGAAACTCCCGCAAACTGTATAAAAAGTTGCGGGAATTTTTTATTGAAATCCGGATACACGTGAATAAAATTGTGCAACGAAATCTAAAAATATTTCTTCAGAAGGTGCGAGTACCCTTGTCGTTGGTGTAATAATTCCGACATTTCGACGAATTGCTGGATTGGCAATCGGTATTCTTACAGTCATTCGGGGTGTTGAATCATACAGTGAGCTTTCTGGTAATAAAGACACGCCAATCCCCGCAGCAACTAACCCTTTTAATGCATCCATATCTTCGCCTTCAGAAGTGATTTTTGGAACAAAGCCAGCAGATTTACAAGCATCCACGGCTACTTTGTGTAAAATATAGCCTTCTGGAAACATGACGAAATGATCATGACGCAATTCGATTAAGTTAATATTTTCCCTTTTCGCGAGTAGATGATTTGCTGGGAGTAGTGCGTGAATGTTTTCACTAAAAAGTACAGTTGTATTTAGTGTTTCATCTTTTGGTGGTAATGGGCCGAGTAAAGCTAAATTCAATTCGCGATTTTTAACAGCCTCAATTAAATACTTATAAGATCCTTGGCGTAAATGGAAGGAAACGTCTGGATATTCCTTTTTAAATGCGGAAATAATGGTAGGAAGTACATAGCTTGCCAAACTTGTTGGGAACCCGACTTTAATCGTACCTTTAGCAGGATCTAAATATTCCTCGACTTGTTTTGCAGCAAAATCAATCGCTTTGAGCGCAACAATCGTGTGTTCTAAAAAAGTTTTGCCAATCGGCGTTAACTTGACATTACGTCCAACCCGCTCAAAAAGTGGGGCGCCGAGCTCTTCTTCTAAATTGGCGATTTGTCTACTAATTGCGGATTGAGCAACACGTAAATGTTCCGCAGCTTCAGAAATATGCTCGCGTTCTGCTACCGCCACAAAATAACGTAACTGTCTTAATTCCAAATTTTCCACCTCTATTATCTATAAAGAAGATTGATTCTAATGAAAACTATATAGGATTTTCAAAACTTTACAATGTAAATCTAATTATGAAGTATCGGAAGTAAGGCGTTTTTTTAGAATAGAGAAGTGAAATTGATTCTCAGTTGCAAGTTTCCTATTGAAAATAATAAATTAAAATAAAACACTATATTAATAGTAGAAACGACTTGGAGAAAAGAATAATTAAAGAATCTACTAGAAATATTAATTAAAATCATTCTAAACTATTTGCAACCAATCACCTTTTCAGTTAAGATTGGATATGACAATAAATTAGCATAGGTGTATACCGTGCAAATGAATATTTGGAGGTAATTTAATGGCAACTTTAGAGATTAAAGATCTTCACGTTGAAATCGACGGAAAAGAGATTTTAAAAGGTTTAAACTTAACAATCAACACAAATGAAGTACACGCAATCATGGGTCCAAACGGTACTGGTAAATCAACATTAGCATCGGCAATCATGGGTCATCCTAAATATGAAGTAACGCAAGGTGAAGTACTAATCGATGGTGAAAACGTACTTGAAATGGAAGTGGACGAGCGTGCAAAAGCGGGCCTTTTCCTAGCAATGCAATATCCATCTGAAATTCCTGGTGTTACAAACGCTGACTTCTTACGTTCTGCAATCAATGCACGTCGTGAAGAAGGCGATGAAATTTCTCTTATGAAATTCATCCGTGAATTAGATAAAACGATGGACTTTTTAGAAATGCCAGAAGAAATGTCTCAACGTTATTTAAACGAAGGCTTCTCTGGTGGTGAGAAAAAGCGTAACGAAATTTTACAAATGATGATGATCAAACCTACTTTCGGTATTTTAGATGAAATCGACTCAGGTTTAGATATCGACGCATTAAAAGTAGTATCAAAAGGTATTAACCAAATGCGCGGTGAAGGCTTCGGTTGCTTAATGATCACTCACTACCAACGTCTACTTAACTACATCACGCCTGATCATGTACACGTAATGATGCAAGGTAAAGTTGTAAAATCGGGTGGAGCAGAGCTTGCACAACGTTTAGAAGCAGAAGGCTATGAGTGGATTAAACAAGAGTTAGGGATCGAAAACACTGACGCTGTAACAGAAGAAGCATAATTAGGAGGACGAATGAGATGACGGTTGAAACAAAATTAGCGTTATCAGCACAAGAAGTACGCTCGTTCTCTGAAAAGAATAATGAACCAGCAGCATTCGCTGATTTTCGCGTAAGCGCATTAGAAAAAGCTGCAGCGCTTGAATTACCAAAACCAGATAGAACGAATATTACAAAATGGAATTTCGTAGACTTCCCTGCACATACTGTAGAAAGTGCTGTGTATACGTCACTAGACGAATTACCGGAAGAAGTAAAGGCTGTAATTGATACAGAAGGTCAACAAAACCTTTACATTCAACGCAATAATACACCTGCATTTATTAAAGTTTCTGAAGAACTTACAAATAAAGGCGTTATTTTTACGGATATTCAAACAGCAATTCGTGAACATGCTGACTTAGTAGAAAAATACTTCATGACAACAGCGGTAAAAGTGGATGAGCATAAGTTAACGGCTTACCATGCGGCACTTGTAAACGGCGGTATTTTCGTTTATGTTCCACGCAATGTTGTAATAGAAGAGCCATTACAAGTTGTGTTTGTGAATGACGATGCAAAAGCTTCTTTATTCAATCACGTACTTGTTGTAGCGGAAGAATCTTCAGCTGTTACATATGTAGAAACATATATTTCTACATTTGAACAAGCAGAAGGCCAAGTGAACGTTGTAACAGAAGTCATCGCAAAAGATAATGCACACGTTACGTTCGGTGCGGTTGATACATTAGCAAAAGGTTTTACTGCTTATATGAACCGTCGTGGACATGCAATGCGCGATGCAAAAATTGACTGGGCATTAGGTTTAATGAATGATGCGAATACAATTTACGACAATACAACGAACTTAATCGGAGACAACTCAACATCAGATTTCAAGATGGCAACAGTTGGTCGCGGTGAGCAAAAATTAAACTTTACAACTACAATTCGTCAATGGGGTAAAAACTCTGACGGTCAAATTTTAAAACACGGCGTTATGAAAGATGCCGCTCAATCTATTTTCAACGGAATTGGACACATTATGCACGGTGGTACAAAAGCCAATGCAGAGCAAGAATCTCGCGTATTAATGCTTTCTGAAAAAGCGCGTGGCGATGCTAACCCGATTCTTTTAATTGATGAAGACGATGTAACAGCAGGACACGCAGCATCTGTTGGACGTGTTGACCCGACTCAACTTTACTACTTAATGAGCCGTGGTATTTCTAAAGCAGAAGCAGAGCGCCTTGTCATTCATGGATTCCTTGCGCCAGTTGTTGCTAACTTACCAATCGAAGGTGTTAAAAAACAGCTGACGGAGGTTATCGAAAGGAAAGTTCGATAATGATACCAAAAAACATTAAAAGTTATTTCCCGATTTTAAATCAAGAAATTAATGGTCATCCGCTTGTTTATTTAGATAGCGCAGCGACATCACAAAAGCCAATCCAAGTGATCGAAGCGTTAACGAATTACTATAACTTAGACAATTCAAATGTACATCGTGGTGTACATACACTTGGAAATCGTGCAACGGATTCTTATGAAGGTGCACGTGAAAAGGTTCGTAAGTTTATAAACGCTGCTTCAATGCAAGAAATTATTTTTATGCGCGGTACAACAACTGCATTAAATACAGTTGCTGGTGGCTATGGTCGCCAAAATATTGTTGAAGGTGATGAAATTGTCATTACGTACATGGAACATCACTCGAATATAATACCGTGGCAGCAACTTGCTAAAGATAAAGGAGCTGTCCTGAAATATATTGAGCTTGAAGCAGATGGCACGATTTCAATAGAAAAAGCAAGCGAAGCCATTACAGCAAAAACGAAAATTGTTTCAGTTATGTATGTATCCAACGTATTAGGCTCTATCAATCCAGTGAAAGAAATTGCAAAAATAGCGCATGAAAACGGCGCAATCATGGTTGTAGATGGTGCACAAGCAGCACCACATATGAAGATCGATGTACAAGATTTAGACTGTGACTTCTTTGCATTTTCAGGGCATAAAATGTGTGCTCCAACTGGAATTGGTGTACTATATGGGAAAAAGGCGCTACTTGAAAACATGGAACCAGTTGAGTTTGGTGGGGAAATGATCGACTTCGTAGGATTACAGGAATCAACATGGAAAGAGTTACCGTGGAAATTTGAAGGCGGTACACCAATTATTGCAGGCGCTATCGGTTTAGGTGCAGCAATTGACTTCTTAGAGGAAATTGGTTTAGATAACATCGCGGCGCATGAGCATCATTTAGCAGGCTATGCGATGGATCAGCTTTCGACAATTGATGGTTTAACGATTTTCGGTCCAACTGATCCAATGAAACGATGCGGCTTAGTGACATTCAATTTAGATGATGTGCATCCACATGATGTTGCAACGGTTCTAGATATGAGTGGAATTGCCGTTCGTGCAGGTCATCACTGTGCTCAACCATTAATGAAATGGCTTCAAGTAACTGCAACAGCTCGTGCAAGCTTCTACATGTACAATGACGAAGCAGATATTAATGCATTAGTTGCAGGATTGCGCTCGGCGAAGGAGTATTTTGGCGATGTCTTTTAATAACTTAGATCAACTATACCGTTCCGTAATTATGGATCACTATAAAAACCCTCGTAACAAAGGGTCTTTAGATGAAAATACTGTAACAATTGATATGAATAACCCAACATGTGGTGACCGTATCCATTTAACACTAAAATTAAATGATGGCATTGTAGAAGATGCGAAATTTGACGGCGAAGGTTGCTCGATTTCGATGTCTTCAGCATCTATGATGACGCAAATTGTTAAAGGGAAAAAATTGGACGAAGCACTTGAACTTGCAGGCATTTTCTCGAAAATGATGCTTGGTGAAGACTTCGACGATGAAAAATATGATCTTGGGGATGTAGAAGCACTACAAGGTGTAGCGAAATTCCCAGCACGAATTAAATGCGCTACATTGGCTTGGAAAGCAATGGAAAAAGGCGTAAACAACGAAAAGAACTAAAATAATAAAAGTAGGGTAAAGGTATATTATTGAACTCGCTTTAGAAACATTTATTTTAGCACTTCTCATTTTATGAACGGAGGAGAAAAACATGGCGAAAAAAATGCCTGATATCGGCGATTACAAATATGGTTTCCATGATAAGGACGTTTCGATTTTCCGTTCTGAACGTGGATTGACAGAAGAAATCGTACGTGAAATCTCAAGTATGAAAGAAGAGCCACAGTGGATGCTTGACTACCGCTTAAAAGCTCTTGAAAAATTCTATGAAATGCCAATGCCTCAATGGGGTGGCGATCTTGCATCATTAAACTTCGATGAAATTACGTATTATGTAAAGCCATCTGAAGCAACGCAAAAATCTTGGGATGAAGTACCTGAAGAAATCAAAGCAACTTTTGATAAATTAGGTATTCCTGAAGCAGAACAAAAATATCTTGCGGGTGTATCTGCTCAGTATGAATCTGAAGTAGTTTACCATAACATGAAGCAAGACCTAACTGATATGGGGATTATCTTCAAAGATACAGACTCAGCACTAAAAGAAAATGAAGAAATCTTCAAAAAACACTGGGGTACTGTAATCCCTTATACGGATAATAAATTCTCTGCATTAAATTCAGCAGTATGGTCAGGTGGATCATTCATCTACATGCCAAAAGGTGTTAAATTAGATACACCACTGCAAGCTTACTTCCGTATTAACTCTGAAAATATGGGTCAATTCGAACGTACGCTAATTATCGTAGACGAAGGCGCATCTGTACACTATGTTGAAGGGTGTACTGCTCCTGTTTATACGACAAACTCACTACACTCAGCGGTAGTAGAAATTATCGTTAAAAAAGATGCATATTGCCGTTATACAACAATCCAAAACTGGGCGAACAACGTGTATAACTTAGTTACAAAGCGTACGGTTGTTGAAGCGAACGGTACAATGGAATGGATTGATGGTAACATTGGTTCAAAATTAACGATGAAATACCCAGCATGTATCCTTAAAGGTGAAGGCGCTCGTGGTATGACATTATCGATTGCCATTGCAGGTAAAGGTCAACACCAACACGCTGGTGCGAAAATGATTCACTTAGCACCAAACACGTCGTCAACAATCGTATCTAAATCGATTGCTAAACAAGGCGGTAAAGTAACGTATTTAGGTCAAGTGAAATTCGGTAAAAATGCAACAGGTGCACGTGCGAACATCGAATGTGACACATTAATCATGGATAACGAATCAACTTCTGATACAATTCCATACAACGAAATTTTAAATGATAACGTATCTTTAGAGCATGAAGCAAAAGTTTCAAAAGTATCTGAAGAGCAATTATTCTACTTAATGTCTCGTGGTATTTCTGAGCTTGAAGCGACAGAAATGATCGTAATGGGCTTCATCGAGCCATTCACAAAAGAATTACCAATGGAATACGCAGTAGAAATGAACCGTCTTATCAAGTTTGAGATGGAAGGTTCTATCGGGTAATATAGAAAAGGCTGTTTTAGACAAAAATCTAAAGCAGCTTTTTTTTATTGAAATCATTATCTTTCTATATAAAGTGCGTCGTTATTGAGGAAGACTTTTTTACGTAAAATTCATCCCGATTTATTTATCAGAAAAATTTAAAAATAACGTTGACAAAACGAGGAGGATGAAATAACATAATACATATAGAAATACTAAGAATTAAAGTAGCTCACTAGAAAAACTAGAGGCTGCTCAATTACGCAGAGGTCCCCTTCTGTAAAATTGAGCAGCTTTTTATTTCCCTTTAAAACATACTTAACAAATAGGTTTAATTTTAATGGATGGATTACTTATAAAACTGGAGGGGAAATTTATGAAAAAAAGAAGGTTCGCACAGCATACAGTAATCCTTATTACGTCTTTAGCGTTTTTAACCGCTTGCGGACAGGGGGCAACGTCTGATTCTGTAAAATTATTAAATGTTTCCTATGACCCGACCAGGGAACTGTATCAAGAGTTTAATGAAGAATTTGTTACATATTGGGAACAGAAAACAGGGCAAGAGGTAATCATTAGTCAATCACACGGTGGTTCGGGAAGCCAAGCACGCTCTGTCATGGATGGTTTAGATGCAGATGTCGCTACTCTTGGATTAGCTTACGATATTGATGCAATTGCAAATCAAAAATTAATTGATCAAGACTGGATTGAGCGACTAGAAAACAACTCGGCTCCCTACACGTCGACAATCGTATTTTTAGTACGTAAAGGCAATCCCAAGAACATTAAAGATTGGGATGATTTAACGAACAAAAATGTATCAGTCATCACACCGAATCCTAAAATATCCGGTGGCGCACGCTGGAATTACTTAGCTGCTTGGGGCTATGCACTAGAAAAATACAATGATAATGAAAAGAAGGCACAGAAATTTGTATCAAAAATATATAAAAATGTAGAGGTGTTAGATTCTGGAGCACGTGGATCTACAACAACCTTTGTGGAAAAAGGGATTGGAGATGTTTTGATTACGTGGGAGAATGAGGCGTTTTTAGCGTTAGATGAACTAGGAGAAGATGGGTTACAACTGGTTGCTCCTTCTATTAGTATTTTAGCCGAACCTTCTGTTGCAGTAGTTGATCGTGTAGTAGATAAAAAAGGCACAAGAGAAGTAGCGGAAAGTTATTTAGAGTATTTATATACAGACGTTGGTCAGGAAATAGTAGCGAAAAATTATTACCGCCCTCGTTCACAACAGGTAATGGCGAAATATAAAGATAAATTTCCGGAAATTGAGTTATTCACTATTGACGACAAGTTTGGAAGTTGGAAAGAGGCGCAAGAAAAGCATTTCGACGATGGTGGTATATTTGACTCCATTTATGAGTAATCGGAAAAGTTAGGTGGTGGAGCGCGTGAAGAAAAAGCACAAAAAAAGGAACATATTACCTGGGTTTGGTCTTTCAATGGGCATTACGACGCTATATATTAGCTTATTTATTTTAATCCCGTTGTCCATGGTGTTTATTGAGTCTTCAAAGCTAGGGTGGTCAGAATTTTGGCAAGTTGTTACGAATGAACGGATGATGCATGCTTATAAAATTTCGTTTGCAACATCGTTTGCGGCGGCATTATTGAATGGCATATTTGGCTTTATTATTGCTTGGGTATTAGTACGCTACCGCTTTCCAGGTAAGCGATTAATTGATGGTTTGATTGATTTACCCTTTGCTCTGCCAACTGCAGTTGCTGGGATTGCATTGACGACATTGTATGCACAGGATGGCTGGCTCGGACAATACTTTATGGCAATAGGCATTAAAATTTCATTTACGCCACTTGGTATTATGATTGCCTTAATGTTTATAGGTCTGCCGTTTGTTGTGCGGATGGTGCAGCCGGTGCTAGAAAATCTGGAGCGAGAAGTAGAAGAAGCTGCCTCAAGCTTAGGTGCAACTAAGCAACAAACTTTTTTGAAAGTTATTTTTCCAGAAGTATTACCGGCTTTGCTCGCTGGATTTTCGTTAGCGTTTGCGCGGGGGTTAGGCGAATATGGTTCCGTTGTTTTTATTGCAGGAAATATGCCAATGAAAACAGAAATTGCCCCTCTGATGATCATGACAAAGCTTGAACAATTTGATTATGCAGGAGCTACAGCGATTGCGGTAGTAATGTTACTCGTTTCTTTTATTTGTTTAATTTTTATTAATTTACTTCAAAAGTGGAGCAGAAAGCATGAATTGCAAGATGAATAGGAGGTGAGTTAGTTGTGACGGTAGATGTTTCGAAATATGGGGAAAACCGAATGCAATACGTAACGCATAAAAAGAAACAAGTAAATTGGACGAAGCGGATTTTGGTTACTGTGATGTTGCTGTATTTAAGTTTATTTCTCTTAGTTCCACTTGTCTTTATTTTTACGAAAGCATTTGAACAAGGGGCAGCCGTTTATTTTGCGGCGATTACGGAGAGAGATGCCTTATCTGCTGTAAAGTTAACGCTACTTGTTGCGATTATTACAGTGCCACTGAATACAATTTTCGGCGTCGCGGCAGCGTGGTGCATTACGAAGTTCCAATTTAGAGGGAAGCAACTATTATTATCCCTCATTGAATTACCATTTGCTGTATCACCAGTTATTGCGGGTTTAGTTTTTGTCTTGTTCTTTAGTCCGCGTGGAGTACTCGGACCGCTACTTACCGATTGGGGAATCAAAGTTATTTTTTCTGTACCTGGCATTATTATTGCGACGATGTTTGTCACATTGCCATTTGTGGCACGTGAGCTCATTCCTGTGATGCAGGCGCAAGGAAGTGCAGAAGAAGAGGCCGCGATTTCACTTGGTGCAAATGGTTGGCAAATGTTTTTCCGAGTAACGCTACCAACGATCAAATGGGGGCTTCTGTACGGCATGATCTTATGTAATGCCCGAGCAATCGGGGAATTTGGTGCGGTGTCCGTTGTATCTGGTCGAATTAGAGGGGTGACAAACACAATGCCATTACATGTAGAAATACTTTATAACGAATATCAATTTTCCGCTGCTTTTGCGTTTGCTTCATTGATGTCATTACTCGCATTTTTAACGTTAATTGTGAAGTCTTGGATTGAATGGCGAACGGAAAAAGAACAACAAGTATAAGAATGGGTGATGGAAAGTGTCGATAGAAATATGCAATGTAACGAAGCACTATGGCTCGTTTCAGGCATTAACTGATATCAATTTAACTATTCCTAAAGGGGAGCTCGTAGCATTACTTGGCCCTTCAGGTTCTGGTAAGACGACTCTATTACGTATCATTGCAGGTCTAGAGTCGATTGAAGAAGGTGGTATTTTGTTTGATGGTAAAGATTTAAGCGAAGTTCATGTTAATCAGCGTGATGTAGGCTTTGTGTTCCAGCATTATGCATTATTTAAGCATATGACTGTATTTGATAATATTGCATTCGGCTTAAATATACGTAAAAAAAGGCTACGTCCATCGAAAAAAGAAATTGAACAGAAAGTAAACGAACTTTTAGATTTAGTAAAATTAAGCGGTTTTGCACATCGCTACCCTACTCAGCTTTCAGGTGGTCAACGGCAACGAGTAGCTCTGGCTAGAGCCTTAGCAGTAGAACCGAAAATACTATTGCTAGATGAGCCATTCGGTGCACTAGATGCAAAGGTGCGTAAAGAATTACGCAGATGGTTACGAAAATTGCACAATGAAATCCATGTCACGAGTGTATTCGTAACGCATGATCAAGAAGAGGCGTTAGATGTAGCGGACCGGATTGTCATTATGAATAAAGGGAAAATCGAGCAGCTCGGTACGCCATCTGAAGTATATGATAAGCCGGCTAGTCCATTTGTATATGACTTTTTAGGTAATGTGAATTTATTCCACGGGCGCCTACATAAAGGGAAATTGGATTTAGGCTCAGCAACGTTTGATGCACCAGATCATTTACATGCAAACGATAAAGAAGCGATTGGATATGTTCGCCCGCATCATTTAACCATTGAACGAGAGAAGCAAAGTGAAGAAGCGATTGCAGCTAAAATTTCATTTATGCATTCAATCGGTCCAACATGGCATATTGAAATGAAACGTGAAGATAGTGAGGCCTATGTAGAAGTAGAGCTAAGCAAGGAAGATTATGCACAGCTCCAATTGAAGGTAGGAGAAGTTGTTTATGTTAGTCCTAAAGAAGTGAAAGTATTCATTCCTGAGGACTTTGTAATTTAAGGGGGGATTTGCTTGTTGACGTACGAAGCATGGCAAAAGCTGAACATCTCATTTGACATTGATGAAACTTATAAAGGCGCTCTGCAAGTTTTAGAGTGGAGCTATAAGGAATATGGAAATGACATCGTGTATGCGTGTAGCTTTGGCATTGAAGGAATTGTGTTAATTGATTTGATTGCGAAAGTACAGCCCAATGCACAAATTGTGTTTTTAGATACGGATGTACATTTTAAAGAAACATATGAAACGATTGAGCATGTCCGTGAGAAGTATCCAACGCTCCAAATTGTATTAAAGAAGCCTGCCCTAACTTTAGAACAACAAGCGAAGCAATACGGCGATAAATTATGGGAAACGAATCCAAATCAATGCTGTAAAATTCGAAAGCTCGGTCCATTAAATGAAGTATTAACGGGTGAGAAAGCATGGATATCTGGTCTGCGTCATGAGCAGTCAGAAACACGGAAAAATGTCGAGTTTATCAATAAAGATGACCGTTTCCAATCCATTAAAATATGTCCGCTTATTCACTGGACCTGGAAGGATGTATGGCGATATGTTTCGAAGTATGAATTAACATATAACGTCCTGCACGACCAAGGATATCCAAGCATCGGCTGTTCACATTGCACAAAGCCAGCTTTTACAGCGGAAGATTTACGCTCCGGCAGATGGCAAGGGCAAGGTAAAACGGAATGTGGATTGCACGGTTAACTTGATTCAACCCCTGGCTAAATCAAGTTGAGCCCCGGCGGATTAATTTTGCTCGATTTTGAAAGGAGATAAAGTAAATGAATGAACAGACCCACCTCGATCAACTGGAGGCAGAAGCAATATATATTATTCGAGAAGTAGCCGCGGAATGTGAAAATCCTGTAATGCTTTATTCAATAGGAAAGGATAGCTCTGTAATGCTTCACTTAGCGATGAAAGCTTTTTATCCTGAGAAGCCGCCATTTCCATTTCTACACATCGACACAACGTGGAAATTTAAGGAGATGATAGAATTCAGAGATTGTCGTGCAAAAGAATTAGGAATTGAAATGTTAGTCCACAAAAATGAAGAGGGGCTATTGCAAGGTATCAATCCGTTCGATCACGGTTCTGCATATACAGATATTATGAAAACAGAAAGCTTGAAGCAGGGCTTGAATAAGTATGGGTTTTCGGCGGCTTTTGGTGGAGGAAGACGAGACGAGGAAAAATCGCGTGCAAAGGAACGAATTTTTTCTTTCCGGAATAAAAACCATGCATGGGATCCAAAAAACCAACGACCTGAGATGTGGAAGTTATATAATACAAAAATTCATAAAGGGGAAAGCATCAGAGTATTCCCCATTTCGAACTGGACCGAAAAAGATATTTGGCAATATATTCATAGAGAAAATATCGACATCGTACCTCTCTATTTTGCAAAGGAAAGACCTGTCGTGTACCGTGAAGGCAATTATGTGATGGTAGATGATGAACGCATGCGAATCGAATCAAATGAAGAAGTACTGATGAAAAAGGTTCGTTTTCGTACATTAGGTTGTTACCCTCTTACAGGCGGTATTGAATCGGAGGCCGTTACGTTAGAAGAAATTATTGAAGAAACATTAGGAGCAGTTACATCAGAACGTACAACTCGTGTTATCGATCAAGAAGCTGTTGGAAGTATGGAAAGACGCAAGCGAGAGGGGTATTTCTAAAATGAAAAGCTTATTGAAATTTATTACATGTGGGAGTGTAGATGATGGGAAATCTACATTAATTGGTCATATGTTATATGATGCGAAGCTGCTGTTTGCCGATCAAGAAAAAGCACTAGAATTAGATAGTAAAGTAGGGAGTCGAGGAGGGGAAATTGACTATTCACTCCTTCTTGATGGGCTATTAGCAGAAAGAGAACAAGGGATTACAATCGATGTTGCTTATCGCTATTTTACGACAGGTCATCGTTCGTTTATCGTAGCAGATACGCCGGGACACGAGGAATATACACGTAATATGGCTGTAGGAGCATCGTTTGCAGATCTTGCCATTATTTTAGTCGACGCGACAAAAGGTGTGATTACTCAAACGAAACGCCATGCTCGTATTTGTGCATTAATGGGCGTGAAGCATATTGTGCTAGCTGTTAATAAAATGGACTTAATTGGTTTTGGTCAAGCACGATTTAATGCCATACAGGATGATTTCAAACAGCTAACGAAGGACTTCCAACTTGAAAGTGTTCAGGCGATTCCGGTTTCGGCTACAAACGGGGATAATTTGACAAAATACTCGGAGCATACCCCTTGGTACGATGGATTAGCACTACTTACTTATTTAGAAAATGTCGATGTTCGTAAAGACAATAAACAAAACGATTTCATAATGCCTGTACAGCGTGTTAGTCGACCTGACCATACATTCCGTGGTTTTCAAGGGCAAGTTGAAGCTGGAACGATTTCAGTAGGCGATGAAATTACGACGCTACCAAGTAATGAAAAGGCAAACGTGAAAAGTATTTTATTAACAAATAGGGAAGTGCAATCAGCTAGTATAGGGCAGCCAATTGCTGTTCAATTAGATAGAGAAGTGGATGTTTCGCGCGGATGTGTTTTGACAACAGCTAATAACATTGAAGCGGCTGATTTGTTTATCGCTCAAATTTTATGGATGGATGATACGAATCTCTTACCTGGTAAGCAGTACTTGGTCAAAATCGGTACAAAAATCATTCTTGGTACAGTCTTATCGATTCAACATAAGGTAGAAATTAATACAGGGGAGTATTTAAAAGCAGAGAAAATCGTAAAAAATGAATTAGCAACATGTGAAATTGCTCTATCTGAAAAAGTAGTATTTGACTCATTTAAACGAAATAAAGCACTAGGTAGTTTTATATTAATTGATCGTGTGACAAATATGACGTCTGCATGTGGCATAGTAAATAGAGCTGTTCAGCATTCGGAAAATGTTATTTGGCAAAAGACAGATATCACACGTGAAATTCGTGCAAAGCAAAAAGGTCATGTTCCACTCACATTATGGTTTACCGGACTTTCTGGTTCGGGTAAATCAACGCTCTCGAATGAAGTGGAAAAACGGTTAGTTTCTTTAGGCTATCATACAATGCTACTAGATGGCGATAATGTTCGACTTGGATTAAATAAGGATTTAGGTTTTGACGAGGCGGGACGTGTGGAAAATATTCGACGTATCGCAGAAGTGGCGAAGCTGATGAATGATGCAGGCTTGATTCCGTTAACGTCATTTATTTCGCCATTTGAGAGGGACCGCGCCTATGCGAAAAAGATTATTGGTGAGTCCTATATTGAAATTTACGTCAGTACACCACTTGAAGTTTGTGAAGAACGTGATGTTAAAGGATTATACAAAAAAGCAAGAGCAGAGGAAATTCAGCATTTCACAGGAATATCAAGTCCATATGAGGCACCGAGGAATCCGGATATTGCAATTGATACAAGTAATTATTCGTTAGAGGATGCAACGGATTATTTAGTAAAAGAGATTCTTAAGATCCTATCATAAAAGTTAAGCTCCTCCCTATATTTTGTTAGACATCATCATAAGAACTATTTTAGGGAGGATTTTTCATTACGGTACTCTTCTGTTTGGAAATGAATCATCTGATATTTAAGTTGTCATTCGACTGAGCTGTTACGATATGGAAGGAATTTTTTAAATGCACTTTATTGTATTGCAGAGGTGAATGGGTCCCGTACTCTTCAACCTTCCCTCCGCTATACGTTACAATAGCTTCACCTGCCGCTGTATCCCATTCCATTGAATAGCTTAATCGTGGATAAATATGTGCAACACCTTCAGCAATAAGGCACATTTTAATTGAGCTACCTGCTTTGATAATATGTACATCACCCACTTGTTGTTGAATTTGATCAATATAGGCTTGTGTATCACTAGAAAAATGCGATCGACTTACAACAATACCTAATGATTTTCGTGAATGAAAAATGGGTAATTTTTCGGCAGCTTTGATTAATTCGGCTTCACTATAAATAGTGGATAGCGTCGCGCGGCAATTGGATAATTTATATGAACCATGCCAGCTACTTGCAAAATACATAAGATCTTGTGCCGGTGAATAAATAACGCCCAAAATCGGTGTGCCCTTTTCAATAAGCGCGATATTGACTGTGAATTCACCGTTACGCTTAATAAATTCTTTTGTGCCATCTAAAGGATCAATGAGCCATGCAGTATGCCAATGCTTTCGTTGTTGATAGTTTGGCAAATCGCCTTCTTCGCTTATTAATGGAATGTTTGGATATTGTATAGATAGTTGCTGACAAATAGAGTGATGCGATTTTTTATCAGCAATGGTTACTGGGGACGCATCATTTTTATAGTCAACTTCTACGCTATCTGAATGATACACATCTAAAATATGCTTACCCGCTTCAAATGCTATTTTAACAATATCTAATACTTTAACTAATTGGTTAACCATGGAAGAAACCTCCTATTCGGTATGATTCTAACATAATCGATAGGAATACTCAACATTGATGGCGATCGTGTGGGTGCTTCAGTTTATTTAAGATGTTAACCTTAATGGATTATTCATAATTTATAACCATGTAATTTTATAGGAATTGTTGTATTTCGTGTGGATATTAGATAATATATACATCAACATAGATAGTTTTAAATATTCAGATTATGGAAGGGGTGTTTATATGGGGAAGGTTTATATTGTTGGAGCGGGGCCTGGAGATGTGGAACTTATCACAGTTAAGGGGCTTCGGTGTATTAAAGAAGCTGATGTTATTTTCTATGATCGTTTAATTAATAAGGAGTTATTGGAATATGCAAAGCCGAATGCAAAACTGATCTATTGTGGAAAGCTACCGAATCGTCATGCCATGATTCAAGAGCACATTAATTATTCACTTGTGCAATACGCTAGTCAAGGGAAAATAGTTACACGTTTAAAGGGAGGAGATCCATTTGTTTTTGGGCGAGGTGGTGAAGAGGCAGAAGTACTTGCAGCACATCAGATCCCGTTCGAAATCGTACCTGGTATTACATCAGGCATTGCAGCACCAGCTTATGCAGGTATACCAGTGACACATAGAGATTACAGTTCAAGCTTTGCAATTGTCACAGGGCATATGCGTGAAGGGAAGGAGGATTCAATAAAATGGGAAAGCTTGGCGACAGGGGTAGATACGTTAGCAATTTATATGGGCGTTGGAAATTTACCATATATATGCTCACAGCTTTTAAAGCATGGGCGAAAAGCTTCAACGCCTGTTGCACTCGTTCATATGGGGACATTTGAAGAACAACAAACTGTGACAGGTACTTTAGAAACAATTTCACAAATCGCTAAGGAAAGTAAAGTCAGGAACCCGAGCATGATTATTGTTGGAGAGGTAGTAGCAGTTAGAGAAAAAATAAAGTGGTTTGAACAAAAACTTGAGACAGAGCGGTATATAAACGAAAGTATCGTGATGAGTAGGTGAGGCAGTGCAAGCGATTTTATATATTGGGCATGGCACAAGAATAAAGAAGGGGGTAGAAGAAGCCCTTCATTTCATTGAAGAAACAAAGAAGCAAGTTGATATTAGTATTCAAGAGACTGCCTTTTTAGAGCTAGCGGAGCCAAATATATTGCAAGGGATAAAAAAATGCGTAGAGCGCGGTGCTACTCGTATACTGATTGCCCCCATTTTGCTTCTCGCAGCGCAGCATGCAAAGGAAGATATTCCAGCAGAGATCGAAAAGGCGAGTAAACTTTATCCTAATATTAAATTTACATTAGGTCGACCATTTGGTATTCATGAAAAGCTAATTGATACCGTATATAAACGCATTACGGAACAACAGTGTGCCATATTACCTGATGCAGAGGTGTTACTTGTTGGCCGTGGTAGTAGTGATAGAGCCGTCATACGAGATATGCGTGAAATTAGTAATCGACTGCAGAAGAAATATAAATTTCATTCGGTTCGAACATGCTTTTTATATGGAACAGGTCCTTCGTTTGAAAATACAATGAACAGTTTAAAGGAACAAGATGTCAAGCAGTTATTTATCGTTCCTTATTTATTATTTTCAGGTCTATTAAGTATTGGTATTCAAAAAAAAGCGAAGGCGCTCGCGTTTGATGAGTCTCGTATTATTTTGTGTAACAGCTTAGGGTATGACCGAAATGTTCGAAAAGTGCTTGTCGAGCGAGTATTGAAGGGGATTAATAATGAGGGGGATGAAATATGACAAAGCAAAAAGAAAATATTGAGGTCAGCTTAGAAAACATTAAAGAGATGTTAGCAGCGATCAAATTTGGAACAATAACGCTTGTCATCCAAGATGGGCTCGTAGTTCAAATAGAAAAAAATGAAAAAATCCGATTAAAGTAATCAAAATTTATGAGGTGGATAAATTGACTTTAAATGTATTGAGCAGCCCTTTTGATGAAGGACAAATAAAAACAATAAATGAACTGATACCAAGTTTAACGGATTATCAAAAAATTTGGTTAACGGGGTATTTAAGTGGTGTACAAGTGACAACACAAGGCTCTGGAATAAGTCAATCTGAGTCTATATTACCGATACAGGAACCAATTAGGGCAGCACCACAAGTCGCCACTGTTTTATATGGTTCACAAACGGGCAATGCACAGGGAATAGCAGAAAAACTTGGCAAGAAATTAAGTGAAAACGGGGTAGGTGTAACAGTTTCATCAATGTCAGCGTTTAAACATAATAATCTGAAAAAACTGACGAACTTATTTATCGTGGCGAGTACTCATGGGGAGGGAGACCCACCTGATAACGCCATTGGATTCCATGAATACCTTTTTAGCAAACGTGCTCCGAAGCTTGATCATGTAAAATTTTCAGTGTTAGCACTTGGGGATACTTCCTACGAGTTTTTCTGTAAAACGGGTATTGATTTTGACGAACAATTAGCAAAGCTCGGTGCGCAGCGTATCGTATCGCGCGTTGACTGTGACCTAGATTATGAGGAACTAGCAGATCAATGGGTTGAAGAGGTGGCCGGTGGGTTGTCAGCATCAACATCACAAGCGCCATTACAGACTGAGACAAAGCCAATAGGAGTAAATAAACATGCTGTATATTCCAAAAAAAATCCGTTCCATGCAGAAGTACTAGCGAATATTAATTTAAATGGTCGTGGCTCAAATAAGGAAACCTACCATGTGGAGCTATCGATCGAAGGGGCGGGATTAACTTTTGAGCCTGGTGACAGCATTGGAATTGTACCAGAAAATGATCTATCTCTCGTAGACGCGCTTATTTCGTCTCTTGGCTTTGATGAAAAAACAAAAGTGAAACTGCAAGATGAAGAGCTTTCGTTGAAGGAAGTTCTGCAAACGAAACTAGAAATTACGGTATTGTCAAAGCCGGTATTACAAAAAATGGCGTCGTTCACCGACAATGAAGAATTAGCGAATATTTTAGTACAGGATAATTCATGGAAGGATTATGCATATGGAAGGGATTTACTAGATGCAATTGAGCAATTTGGTCCTTTTACTTGGAGCGCGCAAGATTTTATAAAATTACTACGCAAAATTCCAGCTCGTCTTTATTCAATTGCAAGTAGTCAGAGGGCAAACGAGGAAGAGGTTCATTTAACGATTGGCAAGGTTAGTTATGAACAGGGTGGTCGTGCACGACTAGGTGTATGTTCAGGGCAAATTGCAGAACGCCTTACTGAAGGGGAAAAGCTCCTAATTTACGTGCACAAAAATCCAAACTTCAGATTGCCTAAAGACAATCAGACACCAATTATTATGATTGGTGCGGGTACAGGGATTGCGCCATTCCGTTCATTTATAGAGGACCGAGCAGAAGTAGGGGGAGAAGGGAAATCGTGGTTGTTCTTCGGTGATCAACATTTTGTCACAGACTTTTTATATCAAACAGAGTGGCAAAGTTGGCTAAAAGAAGGGGCCCTTACCAATTTAACGGTTGCTTTCTCTCGTGATACGGAGCACAAAGTATATGTACAGCATCGCTTGCGGGAAAATGCAAATGAGGTTTATGAATGGCTTGAACAAGGTGCCGTCCTATATGTATGTGGAGACGAAAAGAATATGGCAGCGGATGTCGATAAAATGTTAAATACGATTATCGCAGAGCAGGGCGGAAAATCAGCCGATGAAGCAGCGCAATATATTAATAAATTAAAGCAGCAACAGCGTTATCAAAGAGATGTGTACTAACTATAAATTGGGCAAGTTGAATTTGATTGATTGGAGAGAAAAATAATGACTGAAAAAATTGTATTACCTCCACAGCCTGGCACGCCAAGCGAAGTAGAACGTATAAAAAATGAAAGTAATTATTTACGTGGAACACTTGAAAGAACAATGAATGAACCACTTAGTTCTGGGATTCCAGAGGATGATAATCGATTAATGAAATTCCATGGAAGCTATTTACAAGATGACCGCGATATCCGAAATGAGCGTGAAAAACAAAAGCTTGAGCCTGCGTATCAATTCATGGTGCGCGTTCGAACACCAGGAGGAGCAGCTACACCAACGCAGTGGCTTATAATGGATGATATGGGCGATAAATATGGAAATGGTTCATTGAAATTAACGACTCGCCAAGCATTTCAAGTGCACGGCATTTTAAAGTGGAATGTTAAAAAGTATATGCAAGAAATTAACGAGGTACTGCTAGACTGTATCGCAGCATGTGGAGATGTTAACCGAAATGTCATGTGTAATGTAAATCCTAATCAGTCTGCGCTACATGATGAAGTATATCAATGGTCTGCGAAACTAAGTGAACATCTGTTACCTAGAACACGTGCATATCATGAGCTTTGGTTAGATGGAGAAAAGGTTTTTGACGGTCAAGAAGCGGAAGTAGAGCCCGTTTACGGTGCACTTTATTTGCCGCGAAAATTTAAAATTGGAATAGCGATTCCACCGAGTAATGATGTCGATGTATTTTCACAAGATATTGGCTTTATTGCAATTGTAGAGGATGAGGAACTTATAGGCTTTAATGTCGCTGTCGGTGGTGGTATGGGAATGTCACATGGTGATACTTCTACTTATCCGCAGCTAGGTCGGATCGTTGGTTACATTCCAAAAGAGCGATTATTGGAAACTGCGGAGAAAATACTAACAATACAGCGTGACTATGGAAACCGTGCTGTTCGTAAAAATGCACGTTTTAAATACACGATAGATGCACGTGGTCTTGATTGGTTTAAAGAAGAACTCAATCGTCGTCTAGGATGGGAGTTAGCGGAGATTCGTCCGTATACCTTTAAGCGCACAGGTGATGAATTTGGTTGGGTGAATGGGAGAGACGGTAAATGGCATTTTACCTTATTTATTCAAAATGGACGCATTCGGGATTTTGAGGATTACCAGTTAAAAACAGGTCTTCGTGAAATCGCAAAAGTCCATACGGGTTTGTTCCGTTTAACACCGAATCAAAATTTATTAATTGCAGATGTTACCACTGAGAAGAAACGTACGATAGATACGTTGTTAAAGAAATATCATATTACAGATGGTGCACATTATTCTGCACTTCGCCGTAATTCAATTGCTTGTGTATCATTACCGACATGTGGCTTAGCAATGGCTGAAGCGGAGCGTTACTTGCCATCCCTAATTACGAAAATTGACGACATATTAGTAGAAATTGGTTTACGCGAAACGGAAATTGGCATTCGTATGTCAGGCTGCCCCAATGGCTGCTCACGTGCAGCAATGGGGGAAATCGGCTTTATCGGAAAAGGTCCTGGTAAGTATAATCTGTATTTAGGGGGCGATTTCAAAGGTCAGCGTCTTAATAAGATTTACCGTGAAAATATAGGAGAAGCTGATATTTTAGCAACGCTTCGTCCGATTTTTGAACACTATGCGAAAGAGCGCGGGGAAGGCGAACACTTTGGTGACTTTGTTATTCGTAAAGATTATGTTAATGCAGTGACGGATGGTCTAGATTTCTATAATTAGAATTAATTTCCCTATTCAGAGATGATCTGTCTGTATTTTTGAAGCAAGACAAATCCAGTTCAAACCGTTACATTATAAATAAGTGATGAAAAAGAGCTCTTGTCTTACGTATTTGACGTAAGCGAGCTTTTTTGTTTTTCTAATGATGTGTTTTTGAATAAAATAATTGTTATAAGTATTGGAGCAGGGAGGAGATAAAATGATTTACATAGGTTTAACAGGCTGGGGAGATCATCCTGAAGTATATAGTGAAGTAACAGCAGCACGCGATAAATTATTTGATTATAGTGGTCATTTTCCTATTGTTGAAGTGGATACATCTTTTTACGCGATACCATCGAACGCAACGATTGAAAAATGGTGTAAAGATACACCGGAAAACTTTCGATTTGTTGTTAAAGCGTATCAAGGCATGACGGGTCATTTACGAGATGAGCTTCCTTATGAAACGAAAAATGATATGTTCAATGCTTTTCGTGAATGTGCACAAGTTTTTCAAAAACATGGTAAACTGGCAATGTTGCTCGTACAATTTCCACCTTGGTTTGATTGCCAAGGGAAAAATGTACAATATATCCGTTATGTGAAAAAGCAATTAGCTTCATTTCCGGTAGCGATTGAGTTTCGAAATCAGTCCTGGTATAGAGAAAAAATGAAAGAAAAAACATTGCAATTTTTAAAGGAATCCGAATTGATTCATACAGTATGTGATGAACCACAAGCGGGGAGCGGGTCTGTCCCATTTGTACCAATCGCAACAAATGATAAAGTACTTGTTAGGATTCATGGGAGGAATGTGCATGGCTGGCGTAATATCGGACACGGGGAAAAATGGCGGAAAGTCCGATTTTTATATGATTACAATCAAGAAGAACTCAAAAAAATGAGTGAACACTTTTTATTTTTAGAACAACAAGCAAAAGACGTTTATGTATTATTTAATAATAACTCAGGTGGGCATGCGGCAAAAAATGCTAAAATGATGCAGCAAATCCTTCAAATTCAATTTGATGGGCTAGCACCAAAACAGCTGAATATGTTTGAAGAGTAGCAGATAAAGTGGGGGGACAAAGGTGCGAGAGACCATTCATATATTTCATACAAACGATTTGCATAGCCATTTCACCTATTGGAAAAGAAGTCAATCATTTATAGAAACGCAACGGCATTTACTCGCACAGCGTGGGGAAGTAAGCTTCTTATTTGATTTAGGTGATCATATCGATCGTTCAAATATGTATACAGAGGCAACATTAGGTAAAGGGAATATAGAAATGCTTAATGATGCACAATATGATGTCGTAACGATTGGAAATAATGAGGGGATTACATTACCGCATGATGTGTTCTATCATTTATATGATGATGCGCAATTTGAAGTAGTTGTTGGAAATTTACAGTCCGAATTAGAAGCCAATCCGAAGTGGTTAAAACCTTTTACCATTTTGATGACAAAATATGGAACGAAAATTGGTGTCATTGCAGCAACTTCACGATTTGATATTTTTTATAAAGAATTAGGCTGGCATGTGGAAGAACCAAGAAAAACATTAATTGAGCTGGCTTTACAGCTTTATGAACAAGTGGATATCATTGTTTGTTTATCGCATCTAGGTGTAACGGAAGATGAATTGTTAGCGGAAGAATGTCCTGTCATTGATGTGATTTTTGGCGCACATACGCATCATATATTCCCGCAAGGACAATTGGTCAATAATGTTTTGCTCACAGGTGGCGGGAAGTTCGGACAATTTACAGGGCAATTAACGATTCAATTTGATCACGAACTAAAAAAAATCGTATCCAAAATTGATACTTTACATGAAAATTCACTAATGCCAGTAGCTGAAAATGAAGAGAAATGGCATCAAAATTTGCAAAAAGAGGCGAAAAAAATATTGCAACAACCGGTATTTTCAAGTCCAAAAACTTTTCATAAAGAATGGTTTCATCGCTCGCAGCTATCAGATTTATTCGCAGAAAGTTTGTATGATTATACGCAAGCAGATTGTTTAATGTTCAATGCGGGGATTTTTGTAGAAAATATGACAAAAGGAACCATTTCTTCCTACAATATTCACAAAATATTACCACATCCAATTAACGTTTGTGTATTACAATTGACAGGGAATGAATTAAAAGAGATTTTCATCCAATCTGAAAATGAAGAATGGCCGCGTTTGGAATTAAAGGGTTTAGGTTTTCGAGGCATTATTTTCGGTAAAATTTTAAATTATGGTTTATCGATGAATAAGCAACGTGAGTTTTTTATTCAAGGTGAGCGGATGATTCCAACGAAAATTTATCGCCTTGCAACTTTGGATTTATTTACATTTGGATTTTTCTTTCCGAGTTTTAAATATGCAAAAAAACAGTATATTTTACCTGAATTTATTCGAGATATTTTTCGGGAGTATTGCGAAAATAAATACAATTAGTAATTAATAGCCATTAATTATAGCTTTCCTAGAGGCAATAAGAGCTATATAATGAGGATAATGTAACATTAGAATGGAGAATATACGTTAAATGCGATTAATATCTATTAATGTTTTAATGGAAGGCATGGTTGTAGGGCGTACGATTTGGAATGAAGCGGGACACCCATTACTGCACAAAGATGTTGTCGTGACAAGTCGAATTATCGACCGACTGCATGATCTTAATATACAGTATTTGTATATTGAAGATGAGATTTCAAAGGGTATTGAAGTAATAGAAACGATTGCGCCTGCAAAACGTTTACAAGCTGTGAAAAATATTACAAAATCTTTTAATGAAGTAAAGCAAGCCAAATCTACTCAGGCATCCTATGTTTTAGACCAACAATCCAAAGTGATTGGCCACATCGTAGACGATATTATGAGTTCCGTTTTAGATAGTGAAGATATTTTGATGGTATTAACAGATGCTTATCTTTATGATGAGTATCTTTATCACCATTCGTTTCAAGTGACAATGTATTCGATCGCGATTGCAAAAGAGCTTGGATATTCGCATGAAGATTTGCGTTTAATCGGAATTGGTGCGATGTTGCATGATGTTGGTAAACTGTTAGTACCAACAGAGATTTTAAGCAAACCCGATAAGCTTACGCAAGAAGAATTCGACGTAGTGAAAAATCATTCCCGATACGGATTTGATTTGTTAAGAAACTTACACTCCGTATCATTATTAGTTGCACATTGTGCATTCCAGCATCATGAACGAGCAGATGGGAGTGGTTATCCGAGGGGCTTAGTAGCTACTGAAATTCATCCCTTTGCGAAAATTATTGCGGTTGCGGACGTCTTTGATGCACTGACTTCTACACGAACTTACCGCAAAAAAATGCTTCCTTCAGATGCAATTCAAATTATTGAAAAGGGTCGTGGTACACAGTTTGATGAACGTGTCTATGATGCCTTTAAGCGCAGTATTGTTCATTATGCGAATGGAACGGTTGTCCAGTTAAATGACGGGAACAGAGCGATTGTTTCAAAGCAAAATATAATTGATGCATCCCGTCCATGGCTACGAATTTTTGAAAAAGAAGAAAATTTATTGCTCGCTACATATGAAATTTGTTTATCCGATTATCCAGCGCTCGAAATTACGAAAATTGAGATAGATTTTGTCCCTAGCGCAGAATAGGAAAGACCTCCTTATCATAGCTTAGGATAAGGAGGATTTTTTTGCATTTTGGCCGAAGAAAGAAGATGTATTTTGTAAAACGCAAACGCGGTGTGGGGAATCTATTCGTTTTATTGCTTACTAGTCTTTTAGTTATGGTCGGTATTAGTATATATGTCATTAATATGCGTTTAATGCCAATCTATTCGCAATATGCAGAGAAGCAAACGTTTAAAGTGGCTTCCTATGTTGTGAATAAAGCCATTAATTCAAGAACATCTAGTGTGCTTGATGTAAATGAGATTATTATAGATATACCTACTGAATCGAAGGATACGATTACAACGAAATTTAATACAGAAATTATTAATCAAGTACGCTCAGAAACACAAACACTTGTTAAAGAATATTTAGAACAGGCGGAAAATGGTGATTTGTCTCACTTGCCAAATTTAGAAAATGTAGAGTATGACGTCGGAAAAATGGAGGCAGGCGAAGGGATCGTCTTTTTTGTTCCGTTAGGGCAGGCGATTAATATTCCGATTATTGGGAATTTAGGTCCTAAAGTGCCGATTCGTTTCCACATTATTGGTAATGTTACGAGTGATGTAATATCAGACATCGTTGAATTCGGCATTAATAATGCGAAAGTAGAAGTGAGTATTGTCATCGAAGTGAATGTCCAAATTATCGTTCCATTTGCGAGTAACTCAGCTACCGTTACGCAGAGAATACCAGTAGCAATTGGCTTAGTAAGGGGATCTGTTCCAAATATTTATAGTACAGATGGAGCGGCTCAGCCTTCGATTGAAGTACCAGTTCCATTTGAATAAATGCTTTATCACCATTTATATAAGTTCAACAAAAGATTCTATCCTTATGATGTACAATTTCTAATAAAGTATTTGTTAGTTTAGGCTGGCTAAGTACATGAGGCGCACAGACAATGTTAGCACAAATCTGTACGACTCATCTTTGTGCTTTGTGCAAGGCCAGCCTATTTAAAGTTTTGCTTTTCTAAAGCTTTCTGCATTTTTTGCGCCGCTTGCCGTGGAAAGCGTCCGACCCGGAATGGAAATCAACTCCCCCTTTATTAGAAAGGGTTATTAATGATAGATTCTTTGATTAATTACATATAACGTATTTTTTACGCTGAATGGAGATAAAGTGAGTTGTTGCAATTGGTGGAATATGTTACATTGACAACAGTAATATACCTAATTTTAGTTGAGTGAAAGGACGAAATAATATGACATCTTGTAAGCCAACTAGCAACAAAGAAGAACATTTACGCAAGCCTGAGTGGTTAAAAATTAAGCTAAATACGAATGATGAGTACAAAGCGTTAAAAAAATTAATGCGTGATAATAATTTGCATACGGTTTGTGAAGAAGCGCGCTGTCCGAATATTCATGAATGTTGGGGAGAAAGACGTACTGCTACGATGATGATTTTGGGTTCAGTATGTACACGTGCATGCCGTTTTTGCGCGGTCAAAACAGGATTACCAAATGAATTGGATTTAGCAGAACCAGAGCGCGTTGCAGATTCAGTTGCGATAATGAACTTAAAACATATTGTCATTACAATGGTTGCTCGTGATGATTTAAAAGACGGTGGTGCCGAAGTTCTTGCAGAAACGGTACGAGCAATCCGCCGCAAAAGCCCATTAACATCGATTGAAGTACTCCCTTCTGATTTAGGCGGTCACGAGGAAAACCTTCAATTATTGATGAACGCCAAACCAGATATTTTAAATCATAATATCGAAACGGTTCGTCGACTCACACCGAGAATTCGTGCAAAAGCTACATATGAGCGTTCATTGGAGTTTTTAAGACGTGCAAAAGAAATGCAACCAACCATTCCAACGAAATCATCGTTAATGATTGGACTTGGTGAAACGGTGGAAGAAATATATGAAGTGATGGATGATCTTCGTGCGAACAACGTGGATATTATGACAATCGGTCAATATTTACAGCCTACGAAAAAGCATGTTGCCGTAAAAAAGTATTATTCACCGATTGAATTTGGTAAGCTTCGTAAAATCGCGATGGAAAAGGGATTCAGTCATTGTGAAGCGGGCCCACTTGTACGCAGTAGCTATCATGCAGATGAGCAAGTGAATGCAGCCACACAAAATAAGGTGGAAATATGATTACTCGCAATGGATAATAAACAGTGCAACCAATAAAAGTTATAGGTAAAATTGCACTCATCTAATAATAATACGTAATATATACGAGAAGATAGGTGGTGTTCGACGTGATTATTGCGGATGGTAATGTATACGAAATTATTGAAGACATGCGTGAAGGCTTTAATGAAGAAGCATTTGCTGCGCGTTATTCCGACATTTTATCAAAGTATGATTATATTGTTGGGGACTGGGGATATGGTCAACTGCGATTAAAAGGATTTTTTGATGATAAAAATCAAAAATCTACATTTGATACAAAAATTAGCACGATAGAAGATTATTTATATGAATACTGTAATTTCGGTTGTGCTTATTTTATTGTTAAAAAAACAGGGCGTGCACCAGAGCAGGCAGTAGTAGAAGTTCCTCAAGATACTGAGGAAGTTTTAGCGGCCGTGAATCAGGAAGTATAAGCTTTAAAAATGAAAAACACAGCTCAGTCAAATTTTGAACTGAGCTGTGTTTTTTCGTTTAGCTTAATAACTCTCGTAAGTATTCTCGTAAATCTTCTGTATCTACTTCACTGCGATTATAAACTTGTTCTAAATAGCCTTCTTCCTCTACATCATCGGCTCCGATAATGGCAAAGCGTCCAAATTGAATATCAAGGACAAGCACTTTACCAAAAAATCGACCACTTTGTAGGATGGCTAAATCATAACGTTGTGTTTTGCCAGCAAAGCTAACAAAGCGCGTTTTTGTATCTTCTACATCATCATATAAGAAATATCGTTCCATTTTGTTTTGTACCCCTTCCATGTCTAAAGAATATGGTACTATATAAGGGAAAACACTATCAACTTTTATTGACTGAATGGAGGCTTTATCTATGTATTTCGTAGATAGAAACAAAATTACTTTAAATTTAGCACACTTAGACGAATTGTTAGCACTTTTGGAAGCAAAAAAGGATTGGCTAGCAGATGACATTAGTAAACTCGCATTACAACGCATCGGTCATAACGTAATGGAAGCGATGATGGATGTGGGCAACCTAATCATTGACGGCTTTATTATGCGTGATCCAGGAAGTTATGAAGATATTATTGATATTTTTGTCGATGAAAAAGTCATTACAACTGAAATGGATGCACCAATAAAAGCAGTAGTTGGGTTACGAAAAATGATTGTCCGTGAATTTATTGCGGTCGACAATGAAGAAGTGTTACGTGTATTAATAGAAAATTTACCAATCATGAAACAATTTTCTGGGAAAGTGCAGGATTATTTAACGAATGAATTAGGTCCTGTTTCAGCATTCTTACCAGAGGATCATCAATGAAATCGTACAAAGCGTATTGTTTTGACTTAGATGGCACTGTTTATCGTGGGAAAACGGCAATCGACTCAGCTGTGACATTTATTAACCATTTACAAGAGCAGCGGATTGAGCCATTTTACGTAACGAATAATTCTTCTAAAACACCAGAGCAATTACAACAAAGCTTGCATGACATCGGAATTTCTGCGCCCTTATCGCATATTTATTCGAGTTCACTAGCAACCGCAAAGTATGTAGCGAAAAATTGTCAGGACAAATTGGTAAATTTCGTTGGAGAAGTAGGGCTTCACACTGCATTAGAACAAGAAGGACTCGTGATTTCAGATGAGCCGTGTTCAGTGCTTGTAATGGGGATTGACCGACAAATGACGTATGACAAGCTCGTACAAGCAAGCTATGCTGTTCAAAAAGGCGCACAGTTGATTGGAACGAATGGTGACATTAAGTTTCCAACTGAAAATGGCTTTGCACCTGGGAACGGCTCGTTAGTACATTTAGTGGCAAATGTTGCAGGAGTCGAGCCAATCTTTATTGGTAAACCTTCTCCTGTTATGTTGCAAATTATTGCACAGGAGCATGGTTTTACAAAAGAGGACATGCTCATGATTGGCGATAATTATGATACAGATATTTTATGTGGTATTAATTTTGGCTGTGATACGCTTCATGTAAATACTGGCGTCACACCCACACATATCGTGAAACAAAAAGAGGAATTACCAACTTATTGCATAGAAAGTTTATTGGCGCTCGTAACAAATTGAGCTAGTTTTCTAAATGGATAAACATAAAAAGGACATCAGCTTGCCTGAAATTGGCAAGTACGGATGTCCTTTTTTACATGTTGGGCAAATTACCACATTGGATTTTCTTCAATATATTCATAAATGCGCTTTGTTAGCTCAGCTGGCGTTTGTGCTTCCACAACATCACCATTCACGACTGCATAAAAGGATTGCTCACATTTCGTGCAAAAGCTTAAGCAACCATATTCAAGCACATCAATATTCGGATCTCTTTCCAGCGCTTCATATGTTTCCTGCGCACCGTTTGCGAGATTACTAATGCAAAATTCTACTAATGGATTCAAAACCGTCACCTCACTCATAGCAATGCTACTTTTTTTTTGTTTATTCGTCAATTTCTATGTTTTTGTGATAAGTTTCACAATATTGCTAAGAACATATTGTGAAACTTATCACAAAGGGTTATAATGATTTTGGAAACTTTGTGAACATAACATATAATTCATTTGATTTGAGGGAAAGCTATGCAGAAACTTGTTTTATTAGGCGGCGGTTATGGCAATATGCGAATTTTACTTCGTCTGTTACCAAACTTACCAGCGGATGTAGAAATTACTTTAGTAGATCGTACACCATTCCATAGTTTAAAAACTGAATTTTACGCGTTAGCATCTGGAACAGCGACGGATAAAGAAATTCGTGTTGCATTTCCAGAAAATGATCGATTAAAGCGAGTGTATGGAGAGATTATTCGAATTGATCGTGAAGAAAAGGCCGTTTATTTAGAAGATGGTCAAGCAATCGACTATGATCAACTTGTTATTGGATTGGGCTGTGTGGATAAATACCATGGTGTTCCTGGTGCAGAAGAATTCACATATAGCATTCAAACAATCGCAAAATCACGTACAACGTTTGAAAAAGTTTGTGGATTAGCTCCTGGCTCAACTGTTGCAATTATTGGTGCCGGATTATCAGGAATTGAATTAGCAAGTGAACTACGAGAAAGTCGTGCGGATTTAAAGATTAAATTATTCGACCGTTCTCCTCGTATTTTACGTGATTTCCCAGAAAAATTAAGTCATTATGTGAAATCATGGTTCGTAAAACATAATGTAGATGTTATCGCAGAATCGAATATTACATGCGTTGAAGAAGGCAAACTTTACAATCATGATGAAGTGATCGAAGCTGATGTGATTGTATGGACTGCCGGTGTTCAGCCTGTAGAAATTGTTCGTGAATTAGATGTAGAAAAAGATAAATTTGACCGTCCGATTTTAACAGAGCATTATCATGTTGTAGGGGACGAAAATGTATATGTTGTAGGAGATTCAGCTTCTTCACATTTACCACCAACAGCACAACTTGCGGAAGAGCAAGGGGAGCGTATTGTAAAAGTATTACGTCATCGCTGGAATGGTGAGCAATTACCAGAAAAACTAGCAGAAATTAAACTAAAAGGCTTTATGGGCTCACTAGGTAAGAAGCAAGGGTTCGTTCATTTAGCAGATACGACGGTAACAGGACGTATTGCCCGAATAATGAAATCTGGCTTACTATGGATGTACAAACGTCAAAATGATAATTAAATAAATTTTTAAGTTAAATGGGAAATCCCGCCACAAAGTAAAATGTACTTTGTGGCGGGATTTTTATATCTGCACTTTAGGCAACTATTTGTATTTGAACTCGATTTTATTTATGGCAATGTGTGAATATCGTATGACTTTAAAAAATGTTAAATGAAACTTTGTTATAAGATGTATATAAAATACTTCTTTTTTATAGTATGCTATGAGAAGTAGAGGAATATTAAAAAAGGAGTAAAATTACTATGAATCCTAAAAATTCATTAACATTTCAACTTGGTACAATTATTGCTGGGATATTAATAGTGATGTTATGTATTAGCTCTTTTGCTACTTATTTCACGGCTTACAATAAAATATATGAAGCGGCAGGGATAGAGGCTTACGGCTGTGCTAATATTACAACGGGCTTAATTTCGTCTATTGATTTGGAACAAGCAATGGATGGAGATATAGAGAAACAACAACAGGTAGGCGAAACGCTGAATTGGACAATTGCACATAAGGATATTTTTGAAACGCAATATATTTTATCGCTTGATGGAAAACTTGTCGCTCTTGACGACAATCTTTCAAATGATGGATATCAAGTAGGGGATCGTTTTCACATGGATGAAGAAGCAATCACAACTTTGATACGTGATAAGCATCCTACCTATTCAGAAATTTATACATTTGGTGGAATGGAACGTCTTTCAGGGTATGCACCGATTTATAAGGACCATGATCCTAATAATGAGGTTATCGCGATTAGTGTCATTGATTTTGATGCGAATATTGTAAAAGAACGTACATGGGATGTTGTGCGTGATGGCATTTTATTAAGCATTTTACCTATGTTAATAGCATCAATTATTACAGGTTTTTTAATTCGCCGAAAAGTAAGACCAATTAGCTTATTAATCAATCAAGCAAGAGAAATTGCAAACGGTAATCTGGCAGTGGAGAAGACGGTTGTCAAAAATCAAGATGAAGTAGGTGATTTAGCACGAACGTTAAATCAAATGACAGAAAACTTACAAAAAATGATTTTAACGATGCGCCAAACATCGCAAACATTAAATAATAATGCGGGGAAATCTGCACAAACATTAGAGACCATGACGAATACGATGCATAGTGTCGCGAATAGCGTAGGTGAAGTTTCATGCTCGATTACAGATGGGATGCATCATGCCGACAAAGCGAGTGATGCGTTAGTAGATTTAGCGAAGCAGCTACAAACGATGAAAGTAAAGGCAGATCATACCGCCCAAAATTCACAGCAAACATTGCAAATCGCGCGTGAAGGGGAACAAAACGCACAACATATTAAAGATGATATTATACTTATTCAAAAAGGCTCCGACGAAGTAAGTCAGACGGTTGAGAATTTAGTATCTTCTGCAACCAAAATTCAGATGTTTACAACAACCATCGCAGAAATTGCGGCACAAACCAATTTATTAGCGCTTAATGCATCGATAGAAGCGGCACGTGCAGGAGAGCATGGAAAAGGGTTTGCGGTCGTTGCAGAGGAAGTAAGGAAGCTTGCAGAACAATCGAATCATGAAGTAGGGGAAGTTGGAAAGTTAGTGCAAGATATTATGAGTCATATCGATCATGTGTTAATTTCCACAAAAGATAATACAAAGTATATTGAAAAGGGAACAGCAACCGTACATCTTACAGTACAGTCACTAAATACGATTGCGCATGCGGTTACGGAGACAGTTGATCAAGTTGTTGATATATCTTCGTCAATGACAAGTGAAGTAGAAAAGTCCGATCAAGTTGTAGAAATGATTCAACAATTAACTTTGGCAATTCGCGAAATTGAAGATACGATGAATCACTTAACATCTGCTGCGCTGCAAACGACAGATTATATTGATGACGTATCACACACGGTGAATGAGACGAATGATATGGCACTTACTTTGAATGAACATGTGAAGGAATTTAAGTTGAGCTAAAAGATTCATTACCATGAAAAAGCTCAATTTGAATGAATATAAAATAAAAAAGGTGAAATCATAAAATTGATTTCACCTTTTTCATTATTCGACTGGAGTAAATCCTAAATTTTCAAGTGTAGAAAATACTGGCTTTAATTGAATATAGCCTTCTCCGATTACTTCATCATTAATGAGTACAAGTGGATAGAAAAATTCGTCCTCTTGAATGCGGCTTGCGTACTCGGCATCGCGGTCATTATCAAGTGCACCTTCTATATCAATATAGCGAATCGAAAAGGATTGATTTGGGTATTTTCGCGTAATGGCAGCTTGTAGCCATTCGTATGTATCCTTTGATGAGGGAGCATTCACACAGCTAGCGCAAATAATATTTGCACCATAAATTTCAATGGTAGGTTTTATGTTAGACATACTATTTCCGTCCTTTCGTAATACAATATTGGATTTTTTCACTTCTTCACATTATAATGATTTTAATGAAGGGAGTCGAGTAAAATGACAGAAACAGAACAAGTTGGACAAGTACAAGAAGTATTAGATAAATTACGTCCGTTTTTATTACGTGACGGCGGTGACTGTGAATTAGTAGATATAGAGGACGGCATCGTAAAGTTACGTTTATTAGGTGCATGCGGTAGTTGCCCAAGTTCAACGATTACGTTAAAAGCCGGTATCGAACGTGCGCTATTAGAAGAAGTACCAGGTATTATCGAAGTTGAGCAAGTTTTCTAAGTAGTAAGCATAAAATGGAGCAAAGGAATTATTTCCTTTGCTCCATTTTTTTATTTCACTAGTTCGCAGATTGTTCGCGTGTTTGTCTTAATAAGTCCCATTGTTCTTTGGCCATTGCTACAAGTTGACCTTCGCCACCAGTCCGTTGGTTTTCGATGACGCGTGAGAAAAAGCGTGTGGCATTTTCATAATCTTCTAAACGACGAGAAAGCTCTGCGATTAAATACATAACGCGCACACCAGACATTTGTGTACTAGCATAGTCTTCTGTGGAGAAGCTTTCCATGTAATGGTCACGAGCAAGCTTTAAAAAGCGCATTTCTTGTCCTGTATTCTTTAATGAGCGATAAAGCCATGCCAAGCGTAAAGCAAGACCTGAAGTGATGATGTATTTCTCTTTTTTAATTGTGGCGCAAAGAAAAGCTAATTTATAAGCTTGAATGGCATCAAATACATTGCGCTCGTTTTTAAAGTTATGGGGAATCCATTTTGCACAGACTTGTTGATCTAATTGTTCTTTTACACCAGGTGCGAAATATTTGGAGAAATCCTCCGTAAATGAAAATCCACAGTGCTGACAAACAAAAACATTATAGTACAGTGCATTCACGTTTTCATCGGCATATATAGGCTGAAAATCAGATTCAGTTTGCGCTATTTTAATGAATTTTGAGCGCACTTTTAATGTGGGGAAACTTTTTTTGCAATGCATACAATCGATATCTTTTTCATAAAAAGGTGAGATTTCCATTTAATTCAAACCCCTCGCAATATAATTATGTATCTAGTATAGCAATAAACCGATACATGCAGTAACTTTTTAGTAGATG
Source organism: Solibacillus cecembensis (assembly GCF_050272495.1). Taxonomy (NCBI): domain Bacteria; kingdom Bacillati; phylum Bacillota; class Bacilli; order Caryophanales; family Caryophanaceae; genus Solibacillus; species Solibacillus cecembensis. The sequence continues at coordinate 46,016 of NZ_JBNNMF010000022.1, forward strand.
AATTGTGAAGTTTTTAGGTATATTTTCCTTTCGATTAAATAGGTATTATAGGGATAATTGACTTCCAAAGCACATTTGTTGTCAGAAATGAACTGCAATTGATATGATAATTATAAGAAAGTAGGTGACTGAAATGACAAGTGAAAAACAAGTAATTATTTTAACAGAAGCGGCCGCATTTCAAGTCAAAGAAATGATGGTTCATAATGAAGAACAAAACGCAATTTTACGTATTGCAGTGAAAGGTGGCGGCTGTAGTGGTCTTTCCTATGGCATGACATTTGACCAAGTAGTGAATGAGGATGATTTTACCGATGAGCAACATGGTATTAAAATGATCGTATCTACAGAAGATGCTGCGATTTTACAAAATACGAAAATTGACTTCAAACAATCGTTAATGGGCGGCGGATTTACAATCGACAATCCGAACGCGCTGGCTTCATGTGGTTGTGGTACGAGCTTTAAAGCAGCGGCACGTGAAAGTACGCCTGAAGTTTGCGAGTAATATGATTTGTTATAAATGAGTAATGCAAGAGATTGGTATGTATACAATCTATAAAATATGTAATCATAACCCTCCAATCGTTTATTGAGGGGGATAGCTACTAAGCCTTTTTGATTTGTATGTTGCGAAAGCGATGCAAATTGAGGAGGCTTTTTTGATTTTAAAAAGAAGGATTGAAAAGCAATAATAGAGTGAAGATGAAAGAAAGGCACTCTTAAATTATCTTAAGAGTGCCTTTCATATTTGCCCCAAAAATGAACAATTTATTCAAGTGAAAAATGAGTTCAATCTTATATTGGAGAACCTTAGCTAATTTGTGCTAATACTTGGTCGTAAATTTCTTCAGATGATTTATTGAGTACGATAGAAAACTCTGAAAATATAAGTTCTTGTAAAGTTTGAAGTAATTTTTCTTCTTGCATTGGAAATTTCTTTTCGAGAGCTTCATAATCCTTTTTTTTGCGTAATAGTGTGTTTAGGAGGTGGGCTTGTTTTTGTCTATCATCAGTTTTGATAATTTCTACGTGAAGTCTCATGCGGTGTGTGCTTTGTTCAACCCATTCGATACCAGGAGAAGTAAAGGAATGTAATATTTTAATTGCTTCTTCTTTTTTCATGATATCTCTTATCTGTGTACTTGAATTTTCAACAGGTGTGCGAATGGTTAAATTTGGGTCGTTTAGTGGTTTTAAGACGTAATAATCTTTTGTAATATCGCTAAAGGTTTGTTCGCAAATTTCTTCTATAGAACAAAGTCCGTGTGATGAATAAATGACTGTATCACCAACATTGTACATGTATTTCCCTCCACAAACTATATTTTCAACATAGTTGACTAAGTTAATTGTATTGAATTAAACGTTTTTTGTCAACTTAGTTGACGATGGGGGTTTTGTTTTGTATAGTAATTACAAAAAAATGAGATGAAGGTGAACTAGTTGAAGGACGCATTGCAATATCAAGATGTAATTGATTTGTTGAGCGAACGTTATGAAATACTTCGACGGATCGCTGAAGAAAAATGGAATAAAAATAATGATATATATATTTCCAATTCAGAATGGCGTATTTTAAGTAAAGTTTTTAATAAAAAACGGACGATTTCAGATGTAGCCAAAGACGTTGATTTTTCTAGACAAGCAACACATAAATTTGTGAAAAGTTTAGAGGCAAAAGGATTGGTAGAAGTAAGCAGTGCCCTGCATAGTAAAAAACATAAAGAGATTAACATGACTGAATTCGGTAAACTATGCTATGAAAAAAATGCGCATTACAAAGGTGAAATTGAACAACAATTAATTAATAAACTTGGTGAGATTGAAGTGACAAAGTTAAAGAATATATTAACTTTGGATTGGGATATTGAACAAGTAGAAGTATGAAATCAGCCATTAAAATACGATAAAATAAATCGAGGATAAGTGGCTGAATTAAAATGATGACATTAGCTAAAAATAAAAGGCAGGAACATGAATTGATCAATGTTTCTGCCTTTTCATATCTAAATAAAATATGTTCAAAAAAATTTATGAAGGAGCCGATTCTCCACCTTCAAAGTAGCTTTCTTATTTATTGCCAAAGCTTCCAGAGAATTGTTTTGCAACAGCTTGTACTTCCTCTAGCTTTTCTGGTTTCAAAAGAGTAAGCATCTGAGGGAAAAACGCTTGAATATCTTTTTGTGAAAATGTACCCTCATCTTGTTTCTTGAAGTTTTCTAAAAGTATTACCCTTGCTTCATCTTCCTTGCCTTCTTGAACTCTTTGTAAAATAAAATGTAAAAACATTTCTTGTCCTTGTTTATCCATACCTATTGCCTCCTAAAAAGTGAAATATAATACATTACGATGTCATACTTTATTATAGAAATTTCATTTTAAAGCGAACTTAAAAAGTTGTAAAGCAGATTACTAAGGGAAGCTTTTCGAGCAAGCTCGAAAAAAATCTGGACTAAAGTTAGCCGAGGCGTAATTGATTGAAATAAGTTCAGCCTTTTGTCATCTTCTCAAAGATGGACTATGATAAAGAGGACACATTTGATTGAGGAGGTTTTCGAATGGGTGTTTTAGAAATGTTAGATAAATTAGATCAAATAGAAACTTTATACGAACCGATTTATAGCGCGGATGGGCATCGTGTAGTCGCCTATGAAGTCATTGGACAATTGGATGATAGTGGAACAATAGTTGATATTGAACAATTTACATATGAAGAAGATGTACCAGAGGATATTCGATTTGAAATTGAGCTGTTATTTGTACGAAAGACAATTGAAGCGGTGAAGCATTTATTAGTCGATGTCAATTTATATATCCCATGTAATCCGAACTTATTAATGTTGGATTTTGGGGAAAGCTACTTTACAATGCTGAAAGAGATTTTGGCTGAGGACGATTTACCGAATATTACACTAGTGATGGCGGAGCATAAATATGAAGGGAGTATTGAAAAGCTGCAACATGCGATTCGCTATATTCAAACATATGGTGTAAAAATTGCGCTTGCAAATGTAGGCGCACAAACACAATTAGAACATGTGCTCATGCTAGAACCCGCAGTACTTAAAATAAATGTCGAGCAGCTTGGTTATAATTTATGGGGCGCTCAAAATCATGTGTTTGCAACAATTCGTTCGCTCGCTGTGAAGATGGGGACACTTCTTTTAATTGAAAATATTGAAACAGTGTATCAATTACAACAAGGGTGGAAAATTGGAGCGAGATTTTATAAAGGGGCTTATTTGCAACAACCACATAAAGAGTTTTTTGCACGAGATTCATTAAAAGAACGTTTCAGAAATGAATGCGAGCAATTTATCGTGACGGAGAAAAAACAGCTTTTACAAAAGTATGAAGAAATGAAGCTGCTTGAAAAGAAGATTTGGACGATTGTCGAGCAATTACAGCCAACAGGTAAGGATGAAATGAAGTTAAAAAAACTTGCCGCCGCTTTGAAAGAGTACGCTTTTCGGATATATATTTGTGATAATAATGGCTTTCAAACATCACCAAACATTATTTGGAAAAATGATGAGTGGCATATACAGCAGGAAGCGAAGGGGAGAAACTGGAGTTGGCGACCATACTTCCTTTTGAATATTATTAAAATGACGAAAGACCATAAAGGCGAATTATCGGCAGTATATAGCGATATTGAGACAGGCGAGCTGACAAGAACCTATTCAATGGCGCTTGCGAATGCGGAGTTTTTATTTATTGATATTACGTATGATTATTTGTATGAACACAATATAGTGAATTAATAAAAGTACACTTTAAATGGATATCCAGGATCTTTTATTAATTTTCTATTTTAAATTAATTTGAATATTACGCGTAATTTATAAATAATATCGGTAACGAATGCATCTTTCTCTCATTTCCAATTAATCTTCCAATTTGAAAGTATCGAGAGAATTCTATTGAAATTCGAGTTGAAAAGGTCTAATATAATAGTTAAGGAATATTTGTCGAAATTCAGTCGACCTAGCGTAGAGTAATTAGGGAAGTATATGCGTGTACTTCTTTTTTTCTTTGTCTTTCGCTAGTAAATATACAATAAAATTAAAGGGGTTCTGATTTAAGTGAAAAGACCAACAATTTTAGTATTAGGCGCGGGTTATGGTGGCTTAACAACTGTTGTTAACTTACAAAAAATGGTGAATGTTAACGAAGTAGAAATCATTTTAGTTAACAAAAATGATTACCACTACGAAACAACATGGTTACATGAAGTAGGAGCAGGCACAATCTCACCAGATAAAGCACGCTACCCAATTGCTAGCGTTATTAATAGCGGTGTGAAATTTGTACAAGCTACTGTTGAAAGTGTTGATGTAAACACGAAAAAAGTAGGTACATCTGCTGGCGAATTCACTTATGACTATTTAGTATTCGGTTTAGGTTTTGAAGGGGAAACATTTGGTATCCCAGGCTTAAAAGAACATGCTTTAGCATTATCAAACATTAATACAGCTCGCCAAGTACGTGAGCATATTGAATACCAATTCGCATCTTGGTCATTAGATGAAGTAAAAGATGACAGCAAGCTTACAATTATCGTAGGTGGTGCTGGTTTCACAGGTATCGAATTCTTAGGTGAATTAGGTAACCGTGTTCCTGAATTATGTAAAGAATTTGATATTCCACAAGAAAAAGTACGTGTACTTTGTGTAGAAGCAGCGCCAATGGTATTACCAGGCTTTGATCCACAACTTGTAGAATATGCAAAAACACAATTATCGAAAAAAGGTATCGAATTCTCAATCGGTACACCACTTGTTGAAGCAACTCCAGAAGGCGTTAATATCAAAAAGGGTGAAGATGAGTTCGAATTTGTTAAAGCTGGTACAGTTGTATGGGCTGCAGGTGTTCGCGGTAACGCATTAGTAGAATCTTCTGGTATCGAATCGAACCGTGCGCGTATTGCAGTACGTAAAGATATGCGTGCTCCAGGATTTGACGATGTGTTCGTAGTAGGTGACTGTGCATTCTTATTAAATGAAGAAGCAGGTCGTCCATACCCACCAACTGCACAAATTGCAATGCAACAAGCTGTAAACATTGCGAAAAACATTAAGCACTTAATGAATGATCAAGAAACTGAAACATTCGTATATGATGACAAGGGCGCAGTATGTTCTTTAGGTCATGATGACGCGATTGGTTCTGCAATGGGTCGCAAATTTACTGGTAAAACAGCATCAGCACTTAAAAAAGTTGTTGATGACCGTGCACTTTACTTAGTAGGCGGCGTTGGCTTAACACTTAAAAAAGGTAAATTTAAATTCCTTTAATTGAATTAATCAATTACGACTTGGCGTAATTGTGTCCAGATTTTTTTTCGAGCTTGCTCGAAAAGCGTCCTTAAAAAATCTGTGACATCCGCCGGGGCTTAACTTAATTTAGCTGGGGGTTGAAACCCCAGCTAAATTAAGTTAAAAAAACTTGCAACGATTGGGTTTCTGCCCTTTCCGTTGCAAGTTTTTTGTTTTGTATAAGATGTTAAGAATACTGTACAGCCAGTGGTACTTCACCAAATGCAATCGTTTTCCAAGTTAGCTGAATATAAATTTGTGCGAGTTGCTGTTCACGCTTACCATGTTTATCCGCATGCTCTAACACAACAACACTTTCATACAAATCGCTTAGCTTTTTCATTAAGCCTTTTGCTTCTAATGTTTGAACAGCTGCTGGTAATTTTGTGAATTGCTCCAGTTGGGTCGTGATTTCTTGCAATCGTTCTTTCACAAATTGTACTTCGGCTCCTTGTAATGGTGCTAACCGTTGCTCTAGTAAAGCTAATAGTAGCTGATGCCCATCTTGCTTAATAATACGAATTAATTCATGCGCTAATATATTGGCCGTGCCTTCCCATACCGTTAATACTTGTGCATCACGCAATAAACGCGGTGTGACAAAATCTTCAATATAGCCATTTCCGCCATGTATTTCAATCGCTTCATGTGCAAAATGAATTGCTTGCTCAGCAGTTTCCTTTTTCACGAGTGCAATCAATAAGCGGACAATTAGTTGCTGTTCTCGACCAACGCGACCTGAAGAAACATCATCATATAATTGAACCAAATCAAATAATGTGACAAGTGAGGCATGGTGCTTAGCTTTAAGTGTTCCGATTGTTTGTTGAACCATTGGATAATCTAACAGGCGATGTCCAAATGCATGACGAGCAGTCGCATAGGTTGTCGCTTCATCTAACGCACGCTTCATAATGCCCAATGACGCGGCTGCATTGCAAATACGTGATAAATTCAGTGCTTCTAACATGTAATAAATTCCCTTTGACGGATCGCCAACCACGAATGCCTGCGCACCATCAAATACGACCTCACCAGAAGGTACTGCACGCACACCCAATTTATCTTTTAAGCGACGTATCGTAATGCCATTCAATGTACCATCTTCACGCTTCCAAGGCACCGCAAATAATGTTAGCCCTTTTGATCCGCCAGGTGCATCTTCCATTCGAGCAAGCACCATCGCTACACCACACATCCCCGCATTTGAGGCAAAATATTTTTCGCCAAATAAACGATAGTGTTCACCATCTTTGACTGCACGTACTATATTGGCTCCTACATCTGAACCACCTTGGCGCTCGGTTAAAAAAGTTGCACCTTCAAAAAGTTCTACCTCGCCCGTTGCCGCAACATGTGGTAAAAAGCGCTGTTTCACGTCTTCATCTGCGAAATGGTCTAATAAATAAGCCGTTGCCATCGTCAATGTGACCGGACAATAAAAGCCAGGTTCTGCTTGCGCTAATATATAGCCTTGTGCAAAGCTATACACATAATTTCCTTTTTGATTGAGCTCAGGGATTTTTTTGTGTACATAGCCAACAATACCTGTTTCATATGTTTCTTTCACCGTATTTTTATAGCCCTCGTTAACGATGACTTGACTGACTTCTTCGCCAAATTCATTATAGCGCTGTAATCGCGGCTCGCCTTCACGGTCCGTTACTTTTGCTCGCGCATCAATTACCGTTGCAACATGTTCGCCAAATGTCGTCAATTCTCTGTTCGCATAGTGATAAAAAGGTTCACTCAACATGTCCTGCAAAATTTGCTGTAATGTCGTATCGTGGGTGTAAAAGTTTTGAGTACGCTCCTGCTGCTCAGTTAATACTTGCATGTTGGCCATCTCCTTTTAACGTATGTTTTAAAATTTTCCCTGAAGCATTTCGTGGGAGTACGTCTACTTGCTCATACAGTCGCGGGATTTTATAACTTGCCAAATGCTTGCTTAAATAATCACGAATTTCTTCTTCCGATACGGCTTGTTTTGCCGCATAAACAACTTTGACCGTTTCGCCCCATTCAACGTGAGGCACACCAATTACCGCTACTTCAAAAATAGGTTCAATTTGTAATAGCACATCTTCAATTTCTTTCGGATAAATCGTAATACCACCTGAAAAAATAACATCCTTTTTGCGATCTACAATATACACATAGCCATCCTCATCTATTTTTGCTAAATCCCCAGAACGAATCCAACCATTTTGCATCGTTGCTTGTGTTGCTTCTGGATTTTTATAATATTTCTTCATATTGCCTTCACCATGGAGGACAATTTCACCGACTTCACCAGCTGCTACATCCTCAAATTGGTCATTGACGATACGTAGTTCTGTTCCGTATGGTGCCCGTTTGCCGATAGAACCCGCACGTTGTGGATGATCTTCCGCGAGTAAAATCGAACCACTTGGCCCAGCTTCCGTTAAACCGTATACACAAATGAGACGGTCTGTTGAGAATTTATCCTGTACAAACAAAACTTCCTTTTCTGATAAAGGAGCACCACCATATACCCACCACTTCATGGAAGATAAGTCGAAATCCTGTATTCTAGGAGAGTTTGCCGTTAATAAATAGGCTACTGGTGCGCCGAAAAAGTGCGTCGTTTTGTAAGTTTGAACGGATTCTAACAATAAATCCGGTGTAAATGTAGGGGTTAATACAGCAGTTGCCCCAACAAGGATAGCTGTAATTAAAAATAAATTAAGTGGTGCCGAATGACTAAGGGGCATCATTAATAGTAGTTTACTTTCTGGTTTCACTTCCATTTCAATAGCAATCATCGTCGAAACAGCAAGCACGCTACGATGTGTTAATAGGACACCTTTTGGATTACCTGTCGTACCGGATGTATAAAGCAAAGTGGAATCGTCATCCTCAGTTAATGATGTGCACAAATTTTCTCCAGTACCTGTCAATAAACGATCAAAGCTTTGCCATTGTTCAACGGCTTCACCCGTTTTGATTTTCAATCCATTAAAATCAATCGTTTTAGCTGATTCAAAAATTAATGCGTGTGCAATGATTGCTTTCGCATCCGCATGATTTAACACAAACTCAATTTCCGTCGCGGTAAATTTCGCATTCATCGGTACAACAATTGCCCCAAGCTTTGCAATGGCAAAATAACTAACAACAAATTCCGTTACATTTGGCATGAAAATGGCTACTTTGTCACCCTTTTTGATGCCTTGTTGTTGCAAAGAATGTGCGAGCTGATTCGCTTGATGATTAAGTGCTGTATAACTAACTGCACGTCCCATACTTTGAATTGCCGTCTGCTGTGGATATTTACGTGCCGCTCTTGTTAATAATTCCGCTGTGTTCATGAAGAATCCCCCTTTAAACTTATCAATTTTATTTGAAAATCATATTTCATTAGTTCCAGTTCTGTGCGAATTTTCATCAGCTCAACAATTTGCTCATCAATGAGTGCTATTTTTTCATCGCCAAATTGAATCGTGCGCTCCAGCTGCTTTATTCCTGTTCGATCCGCATTAAATAGATGCACCATTTCTTTAATTTCATCGAGAGTAAAACCAAATTTCTTCCCTCGAACGATTAATTTCATTTTTGCTTCTTCGCGTTGTGAATAAAGCCGTGTATTCCCTTGGCGATTTGGTGTTAAAATGCCAAGTTCTTCGTAGTAACGCAATGTTCGTGCTGTCACTCGATATTGTTTGCTCATTTGTTGAATCGATTTCACGATCCGCACCTCCTGTAGTTATTAACGTACCATTTACGTTAACGTTAACTTCAAGGGAAAACAATATTATTGTAGTGTAATAGATGCGTTAAGCAGTATATTTTTGCTATCATAGAAGAAAGAGGGAAGGTGTGGGGGAATGGCGACAGATCGTGGGAAAGTATGGCTTGGTGTAGCAGCGATTATTGAAAATACAAACGGTGAATGGCTTCTCGTCAAAAAAACATATGGTGGTTTAAAAGGTGCGTGGTCTTTACCAGCGGGCTTTGTACAACAAGCTGAAACCGTAACAACAGCAGTAATTCGTGAGGTGAAGGAAGAGACTGGGGTTGCATGTGAAGTGAAGGGGCTTATCGGATTTCGATCGGGTGTGATTATGAATGATATTAGCGATAATATGGCCATATTTTATTGCCAGCCTGTCGAAGAAAATCCAGCAATTCACATACAAGAACGTGAAATTGCAGAAGCTTGTTGGCTAACACCTTCATTGATCTTAGAAAATGAACATACTTCTATTATGCTCAAAGAAATGGCGCAGGAGCATGTGAAGCAGCATATTCATCCGATTATTGAAGGGGTTAATCCAGGTGATGTTTTCGGATATAGCGAATATCACTTATTTTTCAAGAAATAACAATTATAAAATTGCATAATTTATTTACATTATGGAGAAGTTTTGACAATTCATTGCTTCTCTTTTTTATTATCTTTATGGAATTGAAAGCGTGCTCTTAATCATGTAAACTTATGAGAGGTAAATGGAGGGTATACATATTATGAATGACGTTTCGTTAGTACAAGTAATTATTTCGGTTGTTCTCTTTTTTGTCATGTTTTTTGGAATCGGTTTCCTTCTAAATATGTTATTACGGATGACTTGGTTAATGGCGATTATTTATCCAGTTGTTGTCGTATTTATTATTGATGAGGTGAGCTTCCTCGATTACATCTTTAAGGCTGGCTCAGCTTTCCCAGAGCTTATGGATAAATTCCAAGCGTTACATTTAGTCGATATTGTCATTTTATCTGGTGGGTTTGGAGGAGCGATAGTCGCAGGTTTTGTGATGATTGCATTGCGTAAAGCGGGTTATCGCATGTTTTAATTGAAAAAAGACTGCACTTTTATTATGAAGTGCGGTCTTTTTTATTTGGCTCTGTTATAGAATAATGTTGAAAATTGGTAACTTTAAAAAAGTGGTTATACTAAGAACGATTATTCGTGTTGGAAGTTTGAATGCCCTCTTTGTACTTCTGAACACATTAATAGATTTGGCAAAGAGTTTGTAATTGTTGTGAATGTAGGTTTATAAGAATTAAAAAGACTAAAACATTTTGTTTTTAGTCTTTTTTCCTTGTATAATTTGAGGTTGATTGAATACAAGATAGAAAATTAAATTTGGTGAGGAAATGAGTCAAGAATTATTTTATTTTGTTAAATATGGGACCATAACGTTTTATGCGTATCAATTCTTTCTGTTTTTAGGAGCGTTGATTTCGGATAAAATGAAAACAACCAAGAAGTACCACGTTGTAGTAATGGTAGTGAATTCCCTGATATTCGTATTAACAATTCCTTTAGGTTTATTTATAGGCATTATGGCGACAGATGATGGGAATGCGATGGGATTAATATACGGTTTCTTCTTTGTTACGGGAATTCCGTTAGTTCTATTTCTTTTGAGTGTTTTCTATTATTTCATTTTAAAGAAAAGAGGTAGAATTGTGTACGAAGAAGATGGAAATGATTGAGCATTTATGCAAGAAGACGGGGAACCTCAACAAATGAAGGTTCCCCTAATTACTTTTAAAAATCAACATTTAAATTTAACAGAGCTTTTTATTTAAAAGTTACCAAAACTATATACAATAACGGTTAAAAGAATCCCCGACAATCCCCCAATGAAAACTTCACTTTTTTTATGACCGAGCAATGTTTTTAAGTCTTCAATTTTTTCCTGCTCATTTAAGTCGGGCCAACGTTTAATTTCTTTGAAAAATGTCTGTAGCTCGTGGCGTATTTCATTGAGCACCGCGGCATGTTGTCCAGCTTGAAAACGTACATGGCTGGCATCGTACATAACAATACCTGCAAGCATCGCAGCTACCGCAAAAATAGGGGAATCAAAGCCAACTTCAAAGCCAACAGCAGTTGCAACACTTGTGACCGCAGCGGAATGAGAGCTAGGCATCCCACCAGTCGAGGTAAGTAAGCTCCAATCGAGTTTTCGTGTAATGATAAAATTAATAGGCACTTTTAAGAGCTGCGCAAATATAATAGCAAAAATACCGAGCCAAAGTGGCGTATTTTGTAATAGTTCGATAATTACACCTACCCTCAATTAATTATCTTTTAATTACGAATAGTATAGCATTATTATCGGGAAAATAACTTGTTTCAACTGATTCAAATACTACTTTACCGAAGAGGAATGAAGAAAATAGGATATTTCGTTGTTCGGAGTAATGAAAGTTGTATATAATGAATTTATCAATTTAAGGGGGAATTTAACAATGAATATTGAAAAAAACGTAAAAACATTTGAAACAATTACTTCTGAAACACTAATTATCGGTGTGCAAAAGCACCGTGAACAAATGAAAAATTGGTCATTATTCAGTCAGTTTTTTGGTGAAACAATCGATGTTTGGTTACGCAATGGGGAAATCAATACAGATGCACAGAAGTTGACGAAAATCCCATATAGCGATGTAAATGCTCAGCTAAAACGTATTATTTTTGTTGGCTTAGGCGAACAAAAAAATAATACAACAGATAATTTACGTGAAGCATTTGCGACAGTTGGGAAAGAAATGAAATCATCTAAAATAAGTAATGTTGCGATATGGATGGATTCATTTGCGACAGATCGAATAAACGAAGAAGAAGTTGCATATTTAGCGGGAGAAGGTCTGTACTTAGGTTATTACACAACGCCAAATTATAAAACAACTTCCAATGAAGTAGACGCGTACTTCGATGAGGTACAATTTGTTACAACAGCAACAATCGAAGAAGTCGCAACAAATTTTGAAGTAGGAAAAATTTATGCAGACGCAGTGAATGAAGCGCGTACATTAATTAATTTACCTCCCAATATTTTGACAGCGACGGAATTAGCCAATTATGCAGTGGAAATGGCTACGAAATATAATTTTGAAATTGAAGTATTAAACAAAGCGCAACTTGAAGAAATCGGGATGGGCGGTATTTTAGCAGTGAACCGTGGATCGGTAGAAGAGCCTCGACTAATCACGATTAAATATCAAGCGACGCCAAAATGGGAAAATGTTATAGGTCTTGTAGGCAAGGGGGTAACGTATGATACAGGTGGTTACTCATTAAAACCAAAAGACGGTATGGTTGGTATGAAAGGTGATATGGGTGGGGCAGCTGCTGTATTAGGTGCGATGCAAATTATCGGTGCTACACGTCCAAATCAAAATGTACTTGCCGTAATCGGGGCAACAGATAACATGGTTTCAGGTGACGCAATTAAGCCAGATGATGTCATTACGATGTATAACGGTAAAACGGTTGAAGTATTAAATACGGATGCTGAAGGACGTCTTGTATTAGCTGATGCAACAACATACGCAAAACAGCAAGGGGCAAGCTGTTTGATTGATGTGGCGACATTAACAGGTGGCGTGATTGTTGCGCTTGGCCATGATAAAACAGGTGCTTTAACGAACGATGAGGCATTCTTTGAGGAGTTTATGGAAGCAGCAATTGAGAAAGGCGAATTTGTATGGCGTTTACCATTAACGAATAATGATAAAAAGCGTATTCGAAAATCAGATGTAGCTGATCTAAATAATTCACCGGGACGTGATGGTCACATGATTTTTGGTGGGGGCTTTGTTGGAGAATTTGCAGAGGAAACACCGTGGATTCATTTAGATATCGCAGGAACATCAGATGCATCTGCACCCCATGTACTTGGACCAAAAGGTGGTACAGGTGTCATGGTGCGTACATTAGCAACATTGGTAGAACAGCGAGCAAACGACTAAAAAATATTAAATTGGAGAATGCCATGATAACAAGTGGCATTCTCTTTTTAGTTCAGAAATAGGCGGGGGACTAACTGAAGGGAGGAAGTTGCATAAACTATTGTAGAAGGAGGGCGATTGATTAATGACAAGACATGGTAGATCAGGCGGAGGCTTCGGTAGAGGAGGTTTCGGTAGAGGTGGATTTGGAGGCGGATTTGGGGGACCATTTTTTGGCGGGTTTGGCGGACCATTTTTAGGCGGACTTTTAGGTGGTTTCCTAGGAGACTCGATAGGTGGAGGATTTGGGGGAGGCTACCAATCACCACCACCATACTATTACCCACCACCTTATTATCCACCGAACTATTACCCACCGTATTACGGACCACCATACTATAACCAGCAATACCGCAGAAATTCTTGGTAATATGAACAAACAAATCGCACACAATATGTTAATATAAGTAAAGATTCATTATTAGATTCTTTATTTAAATGAAATATAAATTTCGAGGTACGAATGTTTATGAAAAATCCATATGTATATGGTTACTTACCACTATTCACCATTATTTTATTTAGTCTTTCATTTGGCATATTTGCTGTATCGGAGTCGTTGGATTTGTTCCATGCGATCGGAGTTTACAGTGGCATGCGAGAATTTTTATCTGATTTAGAATTACGCTTTGTGTTACTTATTGTGTTTGCGCTCATATTTTTTATGTTATTTTCAGCATTAAAATTAATCGGAGAAACCATTCATGAGCTTGGCATGCTATTTTTTTCAAAAGATCAGGCAGGCGAAACAATGAGTGTCGCTCGTGGCGGCTATGTCATTTTCTTCTTCGGTTCCTTTGCATCCGTTATAGGCATTCAATCAATACTTATTTTGATTATTATCTTTATAGCGACCGTTTTTAGTTATTTTATTTATACGATTTATAAAACGAGCCAATTTATGACGGTTAGTGGCATGATTGGGCTCATCTTTTTTGAGGTCATTACATGGTTTATTTTTATTACATTAATCGTGTATGCGCTTATTAAATTGTATAATGGCATACTTGCTAGCTTACCGTTTGCAACATAGGAAAAGGGGCGATCTCATCATAACGAAGAGATCGTCCCTTTTAGTTTGTTATCGCATTAAAAATGGAAAAATGAATTTTGGCTTTTTCAATGTTTTCCATAGAGCGAGGGGTGTCATATCCAATCCAAACCGCTGCTGTATAATCATTTGTTAAGCCAGCTACCCAATAGTCTTTAAACTGATTTGTTGTTCCTGTTTTGGCCCCGATATAGCCAGAAGAGCTGTACAAGCCTTTACCCGTACCGCTTTTCACAACGTCTGTAAGGATGTCGCGCATCGTGTTGACTGTATAGGCAGACCAAATTTCTTGTCGTTCTTTTGGCCAGCTGTATAGCAAATTGCCATCTAAATCCGTCACTTTCCGAATGCTGTGGGCAGGGGAATAATAGCCGTCCACAAAACTTGAATACGCATCGGCCATTTCAAGCGTTGTTACGCCGTAATTTAAGCCCCCTAAAGCTGCTGCAAATGTCCGATCTTCTTTGACGATGGAGTCGAACTGGAAACGGTCAATATATTGGAAGGCTGTATTAACGCCAATAATTTCAAATAATCGAAGTGCACTCGTATTAATGCTATGTTTAAAAGCTGTTGTAAGCGTCACTTTGCCATAAATACTTCGCCCGTAGTTTTCAGGACAGTAATTGCCAACACAATATGTACCACCGCTAACAAGCGCGTTTTTAGAGGCATTTGTCGTTTCAAAATAAGGTGCATAAACGCTTAAAGGTTTAAAAGCGGATCCGGGTTGTCTAGGTGACTGAAAAGCGCGATGCAAATCAAATTTTTTATAATCTTTCCCTCCGTAAATACTAATGATTTCGCGGGTTGTATTATCAATAACTGTTGCACTCGCCTGTAAGTCTGGCACGGTTAAAATGGCATTAACGGCAGCTTCATCTTGTGCCTGTTTTTCGGGTTGAAGCGCGGTATAAATATTGATTCCGTTACTTAAAACATCATTTACAACCTTTTTTAATTCTAGCTGTAAATATTCCTTTTCCATTTTATCTTCTGTCTGTGCGATTTTTTGCGCATAGCCTGTCTGTTCAGCAATTAACCATTTCAGCTCCTGTAATACATATGTACTATAGCTTGGATACTGTTGAATTTTGGTTTTCAAGGCTAATTCAATGGTTTCATTTTTATGTGTAAGTGCCTCAGCAGGAGAAATGATTTGATGCTCCGTTAACTTATCAATCAATCGTTCTTGCCGATTTTTTGTCTTGTCAAAGTTACGAATTGGGTCATATAAAGACGGATTGTTTGGAATTGCAGCAATAAAGGCGATTTCCGCTAGTGATAATTTGGCGAGGGACTTATTGTAATAATAACTTGCCGCTGCACCGATGCCATACACTTGATTGCTAAAATACATTTCGTTTAAATACATTTCTAAAATTTGCTCTTTTGAATAAAGTTTCTCAAGTTCATAAGCGTAAAATAATTCCATCAGCTTTCGTTCATACGTTTTTTGTTCGGTTAAATAACGCATGCGCACGAGTTGCTGTGTAATGGTACTTCCGCCTTGTTGTATCGATTGATCAGACGTATTGGCGACGAAAGCGCGGGTTATGGCACTAACATCAAAACCGATATGAGAAAAGAAGTCTTCATCCTCACTAAGTATAAATAATTGCTTTACTAGTTCAGGCATATCCTTCAAAGACATAGGCTGTGACCATTCGGTATATTCTTCACTAAAAATTTGACCGTTTGCATCATAAAGCGTCACAGGCAATGAAGAAACAACTTCAGGTAATTCGATGGACTGCTCAATCATCTGTCCATGTTGTTTGGCCTTGGTGATTTCTTTCCAAACTTCACTCCCGATTAACAGGAGTATTGGAATGCTACAAACGATAAGTAAGTAGCCAAAAAATTGTTTCATTTAACATCCTCCAAATACTTCTGTAAGAAAAGAGTAACATAAATGCACGCGTGATTTAAGTGTGATTTTGTTCTTACATCAATTATGCCTTGGCATAATTGCGTCCAGATTTTTAATTGTGCTTGCACAATTAACTCCCTTTAAAATCTGTGACATCCGCCGGGGCTTTATCTTCATTCAGTCGTCGTTGAGCCAACTATTGAAAAAGACTAAAATTGCATTCATCTTACCACCTATAAAGGGGGAGTTTTCTACTGAATGAAGATAAAAAAAACAGCTCACATTATTTTTGTGCGAGCTGATTTTCTCGTAATAGGTCGTTCATCTGCTGATCAGGCAATTTTTGGAGCAAATACATGACGATAAACGCGAGGGCAAATAATAACCCAGTTGTATAGAAAACGGAATGAATCCCACCAGCACTTGCCACAATCCCACCTAATACAGGACCTAAAATATTGCCTAAAAAGCGGAAACTTTGGTTGTATCCCATCATTTCACCTTGTACCTCAATCGGTGCTTCCCGCCTGATTAATGCGGTAGTAATCGGAATTAACCCACCAGACACAATCCCAAATAAGAAGCGCAAAAAGATTAATTGCCATAGCTCGGTGACGAAAGCTTGTGGAATAATAAATAGTACAGAAACAATCAGTAGGAACGACAGCACTTTTTCATATCCATGATGGTCGCTTAATTTCCCCCAAAAGCGTGCAAATGCAATATTCCCAAGACCTGCTGCACTAAAGGTGACCCCTGCAAGTAGCGCCACTTCTTGAGAAGATGTTAACTGAGATACATAAAGTGACAGTAAAGGTTGAATACTAAAGTTCCCGATTTGAATTAATGTTGTGACGAGCATAATATTTAAAATTAAGCGATGATGGAAAATCGCCCATAAAACATTTTTCCTTGAATAAATCGAGCTTTTCTTTTTTCGAATAATGGCCGGCTCATGAATACCGAAAATAATAATAATCGCCGCTACAGTAATGGCAATTGCAGTAATAGTAAATGTATATTGAAAACCAACCGCATCGGCCATCATCCCGCCGATTACAGGACCAAAAAGGGTACCACCAACACTACCCATTTGAAGGGTGCCGAGCGTTTTACCGGCAATTTCCTTTTGTGTATGTTTGCTTATAAAGGCTATAGAAGTAGGGATAAAGCCTGTTACAACACCCATACCTAAACGTAAAACGAAAAATTGCTCCACGTTTTGAACATAACCCATTAAAAATATACTGATGGCAATACCGAAACAGTTAATAATCATAATCGGTTTATAGCCGTATTTATCAGCAATTCGTCCCCAAATTGGTGACATTAATAGAGCAGTAATAAATGTGGCAGCAAAGATTAACCCCGCCCATGTTTGCACGTAGTCTTCTGAAAAATCTCCTAATGTACCAATATAAAGAGAAAGGAAGGGCATGATCATCGTTGCGGAAGCTGCAACAATAAAGTTGGCAATTAAAATAATGGCGAAATTACTTTTCATATTTTTCAATAGAATCACATCTCTCCAAATAGTAGTTGAACTTGTATAAATTAAACTAAAGAATTTATCGTATAAAAAACCTTCTGAAAAATGGGGAGTTGATTTCCATTTCGGGTCGGACGCTTTCCGCGGGCACGGCTCCAACTAACTTGTTTCGAGATATATCTCGAAACAAGTGGATTTTCCGCACGTGCTGTTCCCGCAGGAGTCGCCTCCCCTCCATTCCAATCAACTCCTTTCATTCAAGTTTCTACTGGTAAATTTCTAATTTTTTCTTCCCTACTACTAAAATTCATCTAGTCATCTGTTGGGTCTTGCAGTTTGAACTTCTGTATCTTTTTTTCACTTAAATGATTCAGTCATACGCAAAAGTTATCCGGTTATTTCTTCACAATGGTACAAAAAATTAGAATGAACTATTCCCAGTGGGATAAAATTTTTTTAGAATAACGCCGCCTCCCACGGTAGCGGCGCAATAAATGTAGAAAGCTTCAGTAGGCAAAACTTTAATTCAGGGCTGCACTGCACAAAGCACACAGATGAGTCGTATAGATTTGTGCAACAAAGCTGTGCGCCTCATGTGCTTAGCCAGCCTAAACTAGCACATACTTTATTAGAAGCTTTATTAGAAAACCTACATTAGAATGTTGATATCTTTTGTTTAACATATATAGTATAACTTATTTCGGGACTCGAAAAAAGTCGGTGGCAAGTTATTAGCGGAAGTTGTTAGATTTATGGTAAAATGGAACATGGTATTAAGGAATTGTCGGTTTACTTATGTATACCCATTCAACAACTATTTAACTAAAAGGAGAGACAAAAATGTTACCACAATTATCAAAAGAACTAAATCCTGGTGAAGTATTAGTCGAAATGAATACAACGATGGGTGCTATTAAAATTAAATTATTCCCAGAACATGCACCAAAAACAGTAGAAAACTTTTTAGGTCATGCGAAATCTGGCTATTATAACGGGATTATTTTCCACCGTGTTATTCCAAACTTCATGATTCAAGGTGGCGACCCAACAGGTACTGGTATGGGCGGAGAATCAATTTGGGGCGGAAACTTTGAAGATGAGTGTGTGCCAGAATTATTAAATATTCGTGGTGCGCTTTCAATGGCCAATGCAGGTCCTGGTACAAACGGTTCTCAATTCTTTGTTGTACAAGCACCAAAAGTAGAAGTTTCTATGCTAAAGCAAATGGAAGTTCGCGGTTGGGGTAAAGAAGAAGTTGAGCTTTACAAGAACAACGGTGGTACACCATGGTTAGATGGTAAGCACACAGTATTCGGTCAAGTTGTAGAAGGTATGGATATTGTTGACAAAATTACGAACGTTGACCGTAATATGCACGATAAACCTAAAGAAGATGTTAAAATTGAATCAATCACTGTAATCGACTAATTATAAAGGACGTGTGAGCGAGTGAATCAATTTTTACTAAACTTCTCGGGAGGTTTTTTTTACATCCCAGAGGATAAGTCATCTTATATTCCAGCAGCGATCGAATTCGTTATTTTAATCATTATCGTATTTGCTACGTATCGTTGGATTCGCCGTATTGCAGCTCGTCAAGCCGATAAAGCGCAACATTTAGAAAAGCGTGCTTTACAGGAACGTGATGAACGTATGGCACGTGAAAAAATGTTAAGTGAAATTCAAAAGTAACAAAAAAGGCAGAAACGTTTTAACGCGTTTCTGCCTTTTACTATTTTTATTTATTTCAACATAAATTCGGGCAACCATAGAGAGAGCTGTGGAATGAATATGACTACGACTAAGAATAAAATCATAATGACGATAAATGGAATAACACCCTTAACGACTTCACCAAGCTTTTCTTTCGCAATCCCACTTACTACGAATAAGTTTAGACCAACTGGAGGTGTAATCATACCCAGTTCCATGTTGATTGTCATAATAATTGCAAAGTGAATTAAGTTAATATCAAAGTGAGCAAGCATTGGTAATAATATTGGCAATGTAATTAAAATAATCGAAACGGCTTCTAAGAACATCCCCATTACGAAGAAGATAATGTTAATAATAAACATGAATACCCATTTATTCACTTCACTGTCAGAAATCCATTGACCTACTAAGTGTGGAACTTGCGCATTCGTTAAATATAAACCGAATAATGAAGCAGCCGCAATAATAAGGAAAATCATCGCTGTAATATTAATTGATTCTACAATGATTGGGCGAATATCGCGCCAATGTAATTCACGGTAAATAAATATCGAGACAATAAGACCATAGAATACTGCAATAACTGCTGATTCTGTTGGTGTTACAGCGCCAGAATAAATACTCCCTAAAATTAAGATTGGTAAAAACCCACCCCAAATTGCTTTTAAAGATTTTCTACCGCGCTCGCCCCAAGTTGCAGGCGTATCTCCTTTAAATCCATTACGTTTTGCATAAATAATCGCCATTACGATTAATAGACCTGTTAAACTAAGACCAGGAATAACTCCAGCCATGAATAATTCACCGATTGATTCTTCAGAAGTAATCCCATAAATGATTAGCGGAATACTTGGTGGAATTAAAATACCTAACGTACCACCAGCTGCAATTAGCCCCATTGAATAACGTTTGCCATAACCTGCAGCTAACATTGCAGGAATCATGATTGATCCGATTGCCGCAGCTGTTGCAGGTGAAGAACCTGAAATGGCTGCGAAAATCGCACATGCTAAAATTGTTACAACCGCTAAACCACCAGGTAAATGACCAACCCATGTACGTAAAGCTTCAATTAAATATTTAGAAATACCACCGCGAGCCATTATAATTCCGGCTAATACGAAACCAGGAATCGCCATCATAGGGAATGAGTCAAGCGCTGTAAACATACGCTGCGGCATCATCGTCATATTAAAGTCAGCTTGGAATAAAACAAAGACTGTTGACATGGCTAAACTAACTGCAACTGGAACGCGTAAAAATACTAAAACGAAAAAACTAATTAAGAGGGTTAGCATAATTCTCATCCTTTCCTGCAAGGATATTTACTAATCGCTCAATAAAGCGTAGTAGGAATAAAATACCTGAAATCGGTAAAATTAAATAAACAATCCACATTGGAATTCCCACATCTAATGAAACCATCCCCGAATGGAAACGAGACTCTACTAAAATAACCCCGTAATATGTATAAATAACACAGAAGAGAATACTAATGCCTGTTGCTAAAATATCGAGTACACGTTTCATTCTTGGCTTTAATTTATCGTATAAAATATCCACCTGAATATGTTGGTTGTGACGTAATGCTAAGCCGAAGCCTAAAAATACACCCCAAATTAATGAATAACGGGCAACTTCTTCAACCCATGCTTGTGGCGAGTTGAAAACATACCGCGTAATAACCCCGTAAAAAATAAGTGCAATTCCGACAGAGAAAAAGGTTCCAGCAGAAACTTCTTCAATAAATGCCCAAAGCTTTTTTAATTTTTGCATTTTGTTCACTCCTTTAAAGAAATACTTGGCCGTAGGGAAATCGAAGTGATCCGAAAAACTACGTTGATTATATGAAAGAAAGGGGAGTGCCGATGTTACATCGACACTCGAGTAAAGAGATTATTTTAAAGAATTAATACCTTCAATAAGCTCAGGTGTGATAACACTTTCAAACTTCTCGTATACCGGTTGTAATGCAGCTTTTAAAGTTTCTTTGTCTGCATCTGTCATTTCGTGAATTTCAACTTTACCAGTTGCTTTAATGTTCTCGAATGATTTTGCATTTTCGTCTTTTGCTAAGTTGTTTGCTAATTCAGTAGCTTCTGCTAAAGCTTCATTTACTTGTGCTGCTAAATCAGCAGGGATTTTATCCCAGAATGATTTGTTTACGAAAATTGCATAGTCAAGACGACCGTGTGCAGAAGTTGATAAGTATTTTTGTACTTCATGATATTTTTGTGTATCAAAGTTGTTGAATGGGTTTTCAGCACCATCTACTGTACCTTGTTGTAACGCAGCGTACGTTTCACCGAATGCGATTGTAGCTGAACCAGCATCTAATGCGTGGAATTGTGCTTCTAATACTTTCCCTGCTTGTGCACGGAATTTTAAGCCTTTATAGTCTTCCACTGTAACAAGTGGGCGTTTATTGTTAGAGAAATGTTTGAAACCGTTCCCCCAGAAAGAAAGACCTTGAATATCATTTGCCGCTAATTGATCCGAATTTAAAAGTGATTTTGCTACGTCTGAAGTGAAGAATTTTTGAACATGCTCGTCATCTTGGAATAAGAAAGGCATGTCCACATATTGCCAACGTGGATCAAGTTTCACCATTTTAGTTACAGATGGCGCGATCATATGTACGTTACCAGACATAAGTGCGTCTAACTCATCATTATCTCCGTATAATTGAGAAGAAGGATAAACTTCTACTTTTACTTTGCCTTCTGTTTTGTCAGCTACTAATTTGGCAAATTCATCTGCCGCTTTTCCTTTAACGGATTCAATTGAAGTTACGTGTGAAAATTTGATTACAAGTGGATTTTCTTTTGTATATTCGGTGTCTGATGTTTTATCATCCCCGCCACTACATGCTGCTAATGCAAGCACAAGTACACTAAGAATCGATACTAAAAGCCATTTTTTCATGTTTGTGTTCCCCCTAAGTTTTTTGTATATGTCTAAAAGAAAGAATTCTTTCTCTAAAACCAATCGTTAATTTTCGAATTTCGGTAACGAATTCAAATAATAGTTGCTGTATTTAGCGCGGTAATAATCATAAACAGGGAGCATAGCTTGTTCCCATTCTTCCATACTGCCTTCATCCAAGTACTCAATGTCAATACACTGACATTCTTCAATTTCGTTTAGTTTTTCTTTATTCAACTTTTCTGCTGCTGCCCATTCCCATTGCTCAACTTCTACTAAAACTTCATGAATGAGAAGCTTTACATCGGGAGAAAGTGAATTCCAAAACTCTAAATTAAATAGGACAAAATAGCCTAAATAGCCATGATTACTAATCGTTAAGTAATTTTGCAATGTGTACATACTTTTACTCGTGAAATTAGATAATGTATTTTCCTGTCCATCAATCGTACTTTTTTGAAGTTCATTAAAGACATTATTAAAATCAATAAGCTTTGTACTGCTACCAACCGTTGTAAATTGTTTATGTAAAATATCGCTTGGCATAATACGCATTTGTAAGCCCTTTAAATCAGAATAATGTGTAATAGGTCTTACGTTATTGCTAAGTTGTTTAAAGCCACTATCCCAAATTGAAAGGGCGATTAAGTTATGGGCTTCTAATTTATCTACTAAATGACGACCAGCTGAACTTTTTGAATACTCATGAATTTCATCATAACTTCGAAAAGCAAAAGGTAAGTCATAAATCGCTATTTCAGGAATTAATTTCGTTAGCTTTGATGTAGCAGGGGCAATCATTTGAACATCGCCACGTTGAAGCGCTTCCATTTCTTCGCCATCTTTATAAAGCTTCCCGTTTGAAAACACTTGAACTTCTATAAAGCCATTACTCCGCTCTTTTAAAAGCTCCGCGAATTTTCGGGCAGCCATCCCTTTTGGTGTATCTTCTCCAACTACATGAGAGAACCGGATGACAATGCGCTCATCTTCACTCAATTGTTCATAATCAATCGGATAATTTTCAGAGGCTGTTTGACAAGCGTTAAGAACTAAAAAAATAACGAGCAATATTGAAAGTCTCGCAATAATCTGTAATTTCTTCATAAACATTCTACCTTTCATGTAAAAGTAAGAATAACTATATATTAAATATATTTAGAAAATAAACAATATTATGGTGTTAATGGACATTATGGTCTTTATGGTATATAACAGTTTCGTGTTTGTTATTGTTGTTATACTACAAAAATAAAAACCTGTAAACAGTGTGCTTACAGGCTTTTAAACGTTATTTGAATGAATAATATTTTGTTGGGCGACCAACTGTCCCATATTTTAAATCAATTTGAACTTTTCCTTTTCCGGCTAAAAAATCTAAATATTTTCGGACAGTCACCCTTGCCATCCCGACAGTTTGTGCGAGCTGCTCTGAAGTAATCGGCTCCTTAATAAGGACGAGTTCATTGCTAATTTGCTTCATTGTAATATCATTCAAACCTTTTGGAAGATGGAGTTCTTCGGATTGATGCCCCAACCAATGATCGATATCTTCTTGTTTTAGTGTATTTGAAATAGGTAAATTCTTATTTTGACGATGATAATTTTGAAGAGCTTGTTGAAAACGTTCGAAACGAAAAGGTTTGATTAAATAATCCATCGCCCCTAATCGAATAAATTCTTGTACTGTGGGACTATCTCTGGCAGCCGTAATCATAATGATGTCAGATGGAATACGTTCTGCACGTAATTTTAAAAAGAGCTGCAGCCCCGTCATATCAGGTAAGAACATATCTAGTAATATTAAATTCGGTTGTATTTTTTTGATTTTCGTTAATGCTTCTTCACCTGTCATGGCTTCACCAACTAATTCGAAGCCGGATAGTCTTTGTAAAAAGCTTTTATTTACATCAAGCACCATCGGATCGTCTTCTACAATAAAAACAGTTAAATTTGTCATGATTTGTCCTCCCCAGCTTGCACAATTACAGTAGTACCAATATTAAGGGTTGATGAAATTTCAATGGTCCCATTATTTGAGTCAATTAATTGTTTGACAAGGGCTAACCCAATCCCATGTCCCTCTGAATCTTTTGTTGTAAAGCCATACGCCATTATACGATTTGGATTATGGTCGATACCAACACCGTTATCTTGCACTTCTATATAAAGAGAATCACGAGTTCCTTGTAATAATAAACTAACATCTCGTTCTTCCTTCGTTAAACAGGCCTCCATTGCATTGTCAATCAAATTACCGAGAATCGTTACTAAATCGCCGCTCGAGAAACCAGTCATAAAATCTTCTAAATAGGAATCTTCGTCTAATATAAAAGTGATGGCTAATTCTTTTGCGCGTGCAGATTTTCCGAGTAACAAACCTTGAATTGAATAATCCAAAATGTGATCCCGTAATTTTTGCAACAATTCTTCCTCATCTGAAATCTCACTAATGATGAGACTGAGTGCATCTTCATTTCTCTCAAGTTGAATTAAACCCGCAATGCTATGTAAACGGTTCATATATTCATGTTGCTGTGCACGTAATGAATCGACAAGTGTCCGAATACCCGTCAATTCTTCTGCTAAAATATGAGCTTCTTTCCGGTTAGTCATCATAATCACATAGCCTACATTTCGACCAGCAACAAGAATTGGAAAAGTTCGGATTAAGTACATTTGATCAAATAATAATAGCGGATGGTAATGTTCCTTCGTACTGACAAGCTCTTCTGATATCCAATTATAATCAAAAATATCATTTAAATTAGTCGTTTCATCAAAAAAGTGTAAATATTTTCGTGCTAAATGATTAATGAACGTAATATTGCCCTTTTCATCAACTGCTAATAACCCAATATCAATTGCCTGCATAATACTTGACCGCTCTTGTACGATTCGAGCAATTTCATAGGGTTCTAAGTTTAAAGTTTGTCTTTTTAAATGGTTGGCTACAAGTATAGAGCCCATTAAGGCAATAAAAATACCGGACAATAGCGCAATGAAAAAATCATATTGATAAGCAGAAATGAGCTGATACCATTTGGGAGAAATAATTCCTACATTAATAACACCTACTTGCTTTGTTGCCTCTACATTAATAATTGGGACAAATGCACGAATAGAAAAGCCTTGTACACCAAATGCTTTTGAAATGGATTCATTTTGTGCGATTGCCTCTGTTTGATTACTTCCTTCAAAAGTGGTACCAATTTTAGATTCGGAAGGGTGAGTGTAACGAATATTGTTCATATCGAAAACAACTATATAATCTACATCCGTGGCTAATCGAATCCGCTCTACAATCGGTTGAATGACCTCGAAACCTTCTTCTGTTCCGACTGTTTGCTGAATATCCGAAAGCTGGGCGACTGACCGTGCGATTGCCATAGCACGAGCACCATATTCTTGTTCGAATGCATCTGAAATATTATGAATCATCATCGTACTACTCGTAATAATGGAAAACAGGGCGATGGCAAATGAAAAAAGAAACATTTTTAATCTTAAAGATAAATTTTTCATAAAAGTTAAACACCTATTAAATGTAATTTGTATGGAACTAAAAAAATAAAAGCAGCCACTGGACTGCTTTTAGAAATATATTACTATGATTGTAATGCGTGTTTAAATCGTGCAATGCCTTCTTTTAATGTATCAAGTGGGCATGCAACATTAATACGTAAAAAGCCTCTTCCAGCTTCACCGTACTTTGTACCAGGGTCTAGTGCAAGTTGTCCTTTTGATAACAACAGTTGCATCATATCCTGTTCGGATAACCCCGTTCCACGATAGTCGATCCACATTAAATAGGTAGCTTCTGGAATTACGACACGAATTCCGTCTATTGCATTTAATTCATCTGAAACATATTGCATATTTACTTTTAAATATGAAAGCAGCTCGTCTAACCATTGTGCGCCTTCTGTATATACGGCTTTAACGGCAGTGCAAGCAAAAATATTAAGTGACAGCAGTCCATGTGCTTGTGCGCTTAAATTAAGTGCAGTAAACAACTCTTCATTCGGTGCGACAATCATCGCTGCATGAACGCCCGCGATATTAAATGTTTTCGTCGGTGCGATACAAGCCAAAATTTTTGCTTGTTCCGCGCCTTTGACTGTAAGGGCAGGTGTATAATTTTTCGTAATTAAAATATCTGCATGAATTTCATCAGATAATAAATAAACATCGTATTGAATACACAGTTGGATTAATTTTTCCAAATCGTCATGGCTCCAAACAACACCCGCAGGATTATGTGGATTACATAAAATATATAATTTGATGCCGGATTGGAAAAGCTCTTCAAGTACATTAAAATCGAATGCATAGGATCCATCTTTTTCTGTTAAATCAGCAGTCACGATCTCACGTTGTTGTGCAATCGGTACATTGAAAAATGGCGGATATGCAGGTGTAGACATCCCGATTTTATCTCCAACCTCTGTAAATGTTTCGATAATTGTGGCAATCGCAGGTACAACCCCTTGTTGAAAAAGAATCGTTGAAGGATCAATTGTCCATTGATGACGCGCTTCATACCAATCTGTAATCGCTTTTTTTACTTCATCATTTGGAAAAGTGTAGCCAAAAATAGGGTGTTTCAGTCGTTCATTGATGGCATCTGCTAAAGCTGGTGGTGCAGGAAAATCCATATCAGCAATCCACATAGGTAATATAGAAGATGTATCTGAAATGCTATAAATTTCGCTCATATTATCCCACTTAATGGAACTTGAATTTCTACGTTCATGAATATCGCTAAATTTAGACATAATTAACCTCTTTTCTTTTTGATCTTTTCTAACTTATGTTATCATACTAACTATTAAAAAGAGTAGTAGGGTGTGCAAAAATGGAAAATATCGAAATGAATCGAAAGTCGGTTCAAATATTACAAGAGTGGGATCCTTTTAAATTTGGTGCTGAAAGCTATGATACAGAAACGGCTGATGTAGTGGCGGCTTTACAAGGAATTGATGATCCATCAGAGCTTGCGAAAGTGATTCAAATCGTATACGAACATTCATTTGAGCAGTGGATCCCGTTTGAAAAATGTGTCGAAATTGCCTATAAATTAATCGCGATAAAATTTGAAGCGAAGTGTATTATTTAAGTAGCTTTTTTTCCTATTCAGTAGTGATCATAGCTAGTTAAAGCGATTCTTTGTTCCTGTCGTTGTCATATGTTATAATTTAACATGAAAATTACGTATATATATGAATAGAAGGTAGGAACAAGGTATGGCGAAAAAAATCGAAGTGGGTGACGTGTTAACCGGTACAGTAACAGGAATTCAACCATACGGTGCTTTTGTTTCGCTAGATGAACAAACGCAGGGACTTGTTCACATATCCGAAATAACGTATGGTTTTGTGAAAGACGTTGGAGAGCACTTATCAGTTGGTGATAACATCGAGGTGAAGGTGTTAGAAGTCGATGAGGAGCAACGGAAAATTAGTCTTTCCATTCGTGAGTTACAAGTCGTGCCTCACCACCGTAAAAAAGAGGTCCCCCCCCGAAAGTCATTGCAAGATCGCGTCGATGAAGTTGATGCAGACGGTTTTAAATTACTAAAAGATAAATTACAAGATTGGATCGAACAATCAGGTCAATAATTAATGGAAGAGACATCAATGGCAAGTGTATTGATGTCTTTTTTGAATTCATAGTAGAAGAATTGCCTTATTTCAAAGGGAATTACCAAATTATTAGTGAATTTAATCAACTTTCAATAAAAGTGTTCAAAATGTGACGAAAAATATAACAAAGTAGGTTAGAAGTGTGTTACAATGTTGGCGGAAAGACACTAAAACATTAAATTTTAAAGAGGCGAATAACAATGGCTGAAAATTTAAACCTGTTCACATCAACTCAAGAAGTAATTCATGAAGCACTAAATAAACTTGGTTATGATGAAGCGATGTACGAATTATTAAAAGAACCAATTCGTATGCTTTCAGTTCGTATTCCTGTAAAAATGGATGATGGAACGACAAAAGTATTTACTGGATACCGCGGGCAACATAATGATGCAGTTGGACCTACTAAGGGCGGAGTACGTTTCCATCCGATGGTTACTGAGGAAGAAGTGAAAGCGCTTTCTATGTGGATGACACTTAAGTGTGGCATCGTAGATCTTCCGTATGGCGGTGGTAAAGGTGGCGTTGTTTGTGACCCACGTGAAATGTCGATGGGCGAGCTTGAACGTTTAAGTCGTGGCTACGTGCGCGCGATTAAACAATTCGTAGGACCAACAAAAGACATTCCTGCACCAGACGTATTTACAAATGCTCAAATCATGGCATGGATGATGGATGAATATAGCCGTATGGACGAGTTTAACTCTCCTGGTTTCATTACAGGTAAGCCGATTGTATTAGGTGGTTCACAAGGTCGTGACCGTGCAACAGCTGAAGGGGTAACAATTGTTATTGAAGAAGCTGCAAAAAAACGTAATATCGAAATTAAAGGAGCACGCATCGTTATCCAAGGATTTGGGAACGCAGGTAGTTTCTTAGCGAAGTTCATGAGCGATTTAGGTGCAAAAGTTATCGGTATTTCAGATGCACACGGGGCATTACACGATCCGAACGGTTTAGATATTGATTATTTATTAGATCGTCGTGATTCATTTGGTACAGTTACAACGTTATTTGAAAATACAATTACAAATGCAGAATTGCTTGAATTAGATTGTGATATTTTAGTGCCTGCTGCAATCGAAAATCAAATTACAGCAGACAATGCGCATAAAGTTAAAGCGAATATCGTAGTAGAGGCAGCGAACGGTCCAACTACTGCGGAAGCGACAAAAATTTTAACAGAGCGCGGCATTCTTTTAGTGCCAGACGTATTAGCATCAGCTGGTGGCGTAACAGTATCTTATTTCGAATGGGTACAAAACAACCAAGGCTACTACTGGACAGAAGAAGAAGTACGTGAAAAATTATACGCAAAAATGATTACAGCATTTGATAATGTTTACACAACTGCACAAAATCGCAATATCGACATGCGATTAGCAGCATACATGGTCGGTGTACGTCGCACAGCGGAAGCATCTCGTTTCCGTGGTTGGGTGTAAATCCTTCAATATTAATAAACCTCACTTAGATTTAATTCTGAGTGGGGTTTTTAATTTATATATTTGCAGGAAAAATATTAGCAATTTAATGGGGATAGTGGGAAAATAAAATTATAAAACGTGTTTTTAAATAAAGGAGGGCTAAGGATGAATGCTTTTTCATTTTACAATCCAGTAAAAATTCATTTTGGTAAAGGGAGTATTGAAAACTTACGTAAAGAGTTGCCACAGTATGGTAAAAATATTTTACTTGTATACGGTGGCGGCAGTATTAAAGCGAATGGTGTTTACGATCAAATCATGACGCTATTAAATGAGCTTTCGATGGAAGTTTTTGAGTTAACTGGTGTTGAACCAAACCCTCGAGTAGAAACGGCACGTAAAGGGATTACGATTTGTAAAGAACAAGAAATCGACCTTGTTTTAGCAATAGGAGGCGGTTCTGTTATTGATTGTGCCAAGTTGATTGTAGCAGGGGCAAAAATAGAAGAAGACGCATGGGATATTGTAACGAAAAAAGTATTCCCGAAAGCAGCATTGCCATTAGCTACGGTACTTACGTTAGCGGCAACAGCATCTGAAATGAACTCAGGCTCTGTCATTACAAATTTAGCTACGAAAGAAAAATTTAGCTGGGGAAGTCCGCATGTCTTTCCTAAGTTTTCAATTTTAGATCCTACGTATACGTACACAGTCCCGACGAACCAAACCGTCAATGGGATTGTTGATACGATGACACATATTTTTGAACAATATTTTAATAATGCGGCAAGTACACCTTTAATGGATGAGATGAGCGAGGGGGTTTTGCGTACAATTATTGACGTAACCCCAAAAGTTTTAGAAGATCCGACAAATTATGAATATCGAGAAACATTGATGCTTGCGGCGACATTAGGTTTGAATGGCTATTTATCTCTAGGAGCACGCGGAGATTGGGCGACGCATAATATCGAGCATGCGGTTTCGGCGTATTATGATATTGCGCATGCAGGGGGACTAGCAATTCTTTTCCCAAATTGGATGAAACATAATGTACAAGTAAACCCTGCAAAATTTGCAAGGCTAGCAGAAAGGGTTTTCGGTATTGAAGTAGCCGAAAAATCCAATGAACAAATTGCTATAGAAGGAATCGAAGCACTTTCAGCATTTTGGACTTCTATTGGAGCACCGAATAAATTAGCAGATTACGAGATTGATTCAACCTATTTTGATGAAATGGTCCAACATTGTATGATAAATGGTCCGTTCGGTAATTTTAATAAACTGCAACCAGAAGATGTGCGTAAGATTTTAGAAATGTCTTTATAAAATAGCAAAAGAGACGAGCGCCATTTTAATGGAAGCTCGTCTCTTTTATCTATTATATCCGCCCTTTATTTCCTTCTGGCATCGTTGCTGTATGGTTCCAAGCGCGCTCACCATCATCCTCATCGAACGCCATTGTCACCTTTGTCACCCCTTTTTGATTTAATATTAAATCTGTTAAATGGTCCCTGACATCATCTAAGTAAGCTAATGATAATTTTGGATCCGTCTCTGCAACAAGCTCAACATGTAAAAACTCGCCTTCTTTAATCACCTCAAGACGAGCAATATCCGTTACGTTTGGATCTTGCATGACCAAATTACCGATATGCACTAACATTTCCTCATCTGTCTCACCAATCGCTCCACGTGCATTATCAAGAAACACACGCCCGACAACATAAAACATCATTAACCCAATAATAATCGATACTAAACCTTCCAAACGATAAAATCCTGTAAAATGAGCAATAATAATCGCTGTAAATGCGAGAACATTACCGCCTGTTGCAACTAAATCTTCCATCCATACTAATTTTGTAGCAGGTTTAGCGCGCTTTAAATAACTGACAGATTGGAAAATTGCAAGACCTTTACCTTCCACCCCAACTTCATGAAGTACTTCTTTCGCCGCTTTGTTTAAAACGATTAACTCTAAAAAAGCCCCTATTGCTAAAACGCTCAGCGCAATATACATACCATTTGATTCAGTTGCGGGTTCCATAAAGTGGTGCAAGCCTTCTTTGATGGTTTCATAAGATAAAATCGCAACAATTAAAACCGCACCGAGGCACACTAAGTTTACAACACGCCCATAGCCATTTGGGAAACGAGGGGTCGGTGCTTTTTTGGATAAGGCAGACCCAATAAAAACAAAAAATTGGTTCGCTGCATCGCCTAATGAATGCATCATCTCGGCAAACATGGCGACATTTCCTGTGAAAAAGAAGGCGACCCCCTTAAGGATTCCTAAAAATGCATTAACGAGTGCTGCGAGTAAGGATGGCTTATTTCCACCCTTTAATAAATTGACTAGATCTTTCATTCGTATACGCCTCCGCTAATCTAAATATTCGATTTTAATTTTTTTTACATAGCTAAGTTCATGAAATCGATTGTACAAATCAATCGTATTATTTGTTCGTACTGTTGAAAAGCGTACATCGATTTCGTGTAGAGTGGTGTCAGTAGCCATCACATCACGGATGCAAAGGTTTTCAATATGCATATCATTTTGCTCCATATAATCTAATAAATTTTTGATGTTCGTAGCATGTTCTGCCAAGATGGTCAGGGAGACTTCTCTCATTCGTAACCGTTTTGGCCCGATTTTAAACAATAAAGGTGCTAAAACTTCAATTCCTACAACAACAATCAATACGGTCATGAAAGCTTGAATGTAAAAACCTGCACCAACCGCAATTCCAATGGCAGCAGCTCCCCAAATCATAGCCGCAGTTGTTAGCCCGGTAATGGTGTTGTTTTCCTTTCTTAAAATAACACCTGCACCTAAAAATCCAATACCGCTTACTATTTGTGCGGCTAGTCGCAAAGGATCCATTGTTATATTGATATCATCTCGCGCGGGTGTCGTATAGGCAGTTTCTATCGAGATAATGGTTAACAAACAGCTAAATGTCGCGATAACTAAACTTGTTTTTAATCCAACGGGTTTCTTTTTTAGTTCCCTTTCAATCCCGATAATCAAACTTAAAGTGGCGGCAATTAAAAGTCTAAATAATATTTCCAAAGAAAAGTCATCTACAAAAATCCACTCCAATCAGTTCAACTCCTTTGAAAGGTCGTTTGGACGTAAGTATGTGATTGGGAGTAAAAATAGACACCTTAATACATTGAAGGATGTGTCAAATCATCTTTTTCTAGTCTTATTAAGTGAGAGCGAGTAAAATGGATAGATGTTGTTTTAAGTTTCATCTAAATAAACGCCGAAGAATTATTTTTTATGCATTTATATAGGAAGAAACGCCAATACTAATAGTAGAAAGTTGGGATATAGTAATGAACAAACCACCTATCCATCCGTATATTCCGATTTTTATCGGTGTGATTTCCGTTTCGCTGTCGGCTATATTTGTTAAATTAACAAATGCCGAATCAGGCGTCATTGCATTTTATCGGATGTTATTTTCAGTATTAATTATGTTGCCTTTATTTATGATGAAGTATCAGCATGAACTAAAGCACTTAACAAAACGTGATTGGATGTTCTCTTCAATTGCGGGAGTCTTTTTAGCTTTCCATTTTATTTTATGGTTTGAATCACTTAACTATACTTCTGTTGCAAGTTCTACTGTTTTAGTTACGATGCAGCCGTTATTCGCTTTTGTTGGGACCTACCTCTTTTTTAAAGAAAAAATTACACTCAAAACAATCGCTGCGGGTGTTATAGCGATTGCAGGGAGTGTTTTAATTGGCTGGGGAGATTTGCAAATTAGTGGGGATGCGCTCTATGGAGACATTTTAGCGCTTATCGCCTGTGCGCTTGTCACGGGATATTTGTTATTTGGTCAAGATGTTCGTCAAAGATTATCGTTAATTACATATACAATGGTTGTTTATTCAATTAGTACGATTACATTGTTCTTTTATGTATTGATAAAGGGTGAGTCATTCGGCCCTTATCCGGCAATGGATTGGTTTTGGTTTTTATTATTAGCAATCATACCTAATTTACTAGGTCATAATTTATTTAATTGGTCTTTAAAATGGGTGAGTACAAATGTTATTTCGATTGCTATTTTATTTGAACCAATAGGAGCGGCGATATTGGCGATTATTATATTTAATGAGTATTTAACGGGTACACAAATACTTGGTGGAGTCATCGTGCTATTGGGTATTATGTTATTTGTAGTAGATATTAAAAAAGTTTTTTCGAAAAATACTTGATTTAATTTTCCTCTTAGGGTATATTATTACTTGTCCCTAAGAGGAATGTTAACTTCGAAAAGTATTTCGAAATAATGATTGACTTTGAAAGGATGATGCTTTATATTAATGAAGTGCCTAAAACAGTATTGTGAAACTTTGAAAAAAGTTATTGACACAATAATGTGAGGGTGATAATATAAAGAAGTTGTTTTTCTAACATAACAACATGAACTTTGAAAACTGAACAAGCAAACGTTAATGATTTAAACGTTTAAGTGATGAACTTAAACAAATTATAGATATCAACTTTATGTTGATACGCTAGCAA